>JAUNGU010000027.1 GCA_030524315.1 Peptococcaceae bacterium | reverse complement strand
TTTTTCGGCACGTATGCCACAAATCATGGCATTGTTAGATACGTTATCAACAAGAATACCGCAAGCTTCAAAGAGTCGTTGCTTTGTTATGGCTGGGAAGAGAGGCTCGTTTTCCAATTGCATACCTCGCGCGTCAAGATTTTCTTTGGCAACAGCCAAAAGCAACTGTCCATTCTCAGTCTTGTCGTCAAAGGCGTGGGGATCACCTGTAAGCATTGCCGCAAAGACTGGACGATAAATGTATTGGTCATTGCGATATGGCAAGTTATTCCAGATTTCTAATGCTAAGGCAAGACGCACGCGCCATGCGTCAAAATCCGCTTCTGCCAACGGAACCAGCGTTGCCAATTGGGTGATCACATCCCAGGCAGGTGTCCCTCTATAGCAATCGCTGAGTTCGGAAAGCACTGCCTCTTTACGCGCAAGACGTTGTTCTTGCGCTTCTTTTTTGCTAATGAGAGATTCGCCAAAATAGCATTCCAAGACGTGCGTTGCCTCCATACTACCAAAGCGGCTGTCGCTAAGGGCTTTGGCAAAGTGTTTGGCTGAAATGCTTGCTGATTTTTTGCCATGATAGCTTTGTCCAAAAAAGCCTTCAAGGGCGTAGGCATCTTGCATCGTTTGCAAACGTACGGTGACACTTCCCGAGAAGCTGCCGTATGACGCGTATTTTTTGCGAAAGCCTTCAAAAATTTGCTGCCAAATCTCTGTACTTTTGAAATACTCAATGCATTCTTGTTCAAGACTGGTCAATGGCTTCACTCTTTTCTTCTACTTGCGCTTCATATTCGAGGTTTTGTCGTTGCTTCCCATTCCACAAATAGGACATAACGAAGACGAACTTAGCGTTGTTTGGTCGCTCCAGCTGATAGATGGCCAAGGCATCTATCGTATCATAATCGCCCCAAAGCACCTGAGAGTTGATAATATAGTTAAACGCACACTCACTCATGAGCCGGAACATGTCACGAATGTTTCGTCCATCAACACCGGCAAAGGCTTCATCCAGGGAGATGAGCCGTGGCGCATCCTGGTTGGCGCTTTCATATTTGGCAACGACGGCGCTAAAGAGGGGCACATACATGGCCATGGCTTTTTCCCCGCCACTAAAGGTACCAAAGACACTGTTGGTCAGTTCTTTTTGCCGCTCTCCGGCTTTTTGCGAAAGAATCTGGAACTCAAACCATTGGCGATAATCCAGGGTTTCTTTCATGACTTGGTAAAGGGACAAAGCGCCAACACCATTTTTGGCCTCACGACGGGCGGCGTCGACCTTGGAGCGAAAATGCAGCGAGAGCTTTGCGGCGTCGCTCTCACTCATGAGACGATAATCTTTTTTGAGCAATTCAACCAGCTCACGGGTGTCCAGCTGATCTTCATGTTCGGCAATTTTAGCGCGCCATTTCAGACTGAGCTTCAAGGTGCTTGAAGTGTTCATGCTTTGCATGAGGGCATTCATTTTACGCGCCCATTCGGTTGAGGCGAAGATTTTTGCACGGATTTTTCTGCTTACGGTGTTGGCGAGGATGTCTTCGAACAGTTCGCGATCGCCATCTTTGATGAGGTTTTCAATATTTGCAATATCCACCTGCAGATATTCTACCAAAGCGACAAAGCTCACTTTGTTGCCCTGATAGCGAGCCTGAATGTCTATGCGTCGACGTTGGCTCATACCAATTGTGCGGTTTTCAACCTTTTCAAAGCGCTCATACCTGCTGACCTGATAATCACTGAGGAAGCTGGCATTTTCGACAAATTTTTCTCTGACTTCCCCTTCGAGGTCTTTACTTTCTTTGCCAATGGCCCTGGCACGGCTGGCTAGGGCACGCACCACCTTGTAGGCGCTCTCTGCCGCTCCATCTTCCATGGAGACATAGCCAAGTGCGACTTCTTCATCAAAGGCCTGCTTATTGTGCGTAGCAAGTGCTTCAAGCTGGGCAAGACGTGCACGTTCGGCCTCAATTTTTTCTGAAAGCTGATCATTTTTTGAGTCAATAGCGTTCTTTTGCGCAAGGGCTGTGTTCAATTTTTGAGGATACGTTTCCAACCAACTCACGCACGTATCCAGTCGCGCCTTAACGGCTTCATAATCGGTGAGCGCCAGCTGCTCTTCAATGGTACGTTTTTCTATGTGGTCGTTTTTGAGGCTGCGCTCGACTCGGCGAAGATCTTCAAACAAGCGGTCAATATCCTCTGCGATCTGCTCAAGCTGCAACGTCAAATCAGACAAAGTGTTCAAGCTCGTTTGCAGATCGTGTTGCGCCATTTCAAGTTGACCCAAGATTTGCGTGTAACGCTCCCCAGCTTCTTTGGCGCGAGTAACGACCGCATAGCTACATTCAAGATTTAATTGGCGCGTCACGGCAAAGGCGGCTTCGCGTTTTTCGCGAATGCGCGCACGAATCGCCAAGATTTTTTCCTCTAACACTTCTTTTTCCTTGGCCAACTGGATACAGACTCTATCTGCCTCTTCTGCCATGCGCACGGCTTCACGCAAATCTTCATCATTTGGGAAGGCTGCATATTCCCTGTCAAGCTGATCGCGCCGTGACAGGAGGACGCCATGCGCCTCATCAAGGGCGCTGATTTCTTGCTCCAAAAGCTGAATACGCGCTTCGCACTCGGCAATGCGCCGTTCTCTCGTGCGCGCCCGTGCTTGGGTGCCAAGATACTGGGCCTCGTATTGGCCCGTCACCGTACCATGCAAGCTCCCCATCTGATAATG
Organism: Peptococcaceae bacterium; assembly: GCA_030524315.1. GTDB lineage: Bacteria > Bacillota > Peptococcia > Peptococcales > Peptococcaceae > UMGS1590. The sequence goes on along the minus strand of JAUNGU010000027.1, from coordinate 21,975 downwards.
GCCATCTTCGCCAATGGCCATCGGCCCTTGCGCCTCCCAGCCATAACTGATGCTGGCTAGAATGCTCGTAAACCGTTGATTGCTGAAAAGGTCATTGTAGGCATCGTTCAGGGTCAGTACATCAAGCAAGCTGTGTTTGACCTGCGTCTCACCAGCAAACAAATAGTGATCGGCACAACCCTCGCTAAAGGCAAGCACCTCATTTTTGTAGCGTTCTTCAATGACGAGCGCGTCCAGAACGCCCATGCCCGTGAGCGCTTCCTCAATCAGACCCGCTTGCGCGTCGTCAAGATCTGCGCCAAATTCAATGACCTTGTAGAATTCTTGATAAGGAATGCCCGCTTCATCTAACCGCCTGCGATTGGCCAGTATTGCTTCGCTGCGTGTCGGCTCAGGCTCCTGCATGTTGATCCAGGCATCGCGTTCGTTGATGGCTGCTTCTCTCTCAATGCGCCTGCTTTCTACAGACTCACGATTAATTTTTTCTTCCCAGTTCAATTGACTGTTAATATTGTCACGCAGATTGCTAACCACACTGCGCACCTGTCCTGAAAAATCGCTGTTTCCATCGTAATCATCGATAAAATGGCAAAAACTCGCCAGAATATCTTTATCCACATAAAGTTCGTTGCAATCCTTTTGCCAACTGTACAAACGCTCTTTCCACTCGCTTTTGCTTTCTTCGACGACTCTATCCCAATCGTTGCGTTTTTTCTGTGCCTGGGTCAAGCTTTGCTCCAGCTGATCCTTGTCATCGTTATAGGCACGGTCCTGCCGGGCAAATGCCTCTGCCTCTTGCAAATGACCGTAGGCTGCATCGATTTTCTCGCGTGTGTCCACCAAAATGCGACGGTGCGCGGCAAAGGATGGCGTTTCCTTGGCTTGGTCAAGCACTTCTTCCTTGAAGAAATCATACTCCTGAAAGGCCATGGCCTCTGCTGCTTCTTGCAGGGCTTGCAAATGCTGACTGCGTTCGGCAAGGGCCTCTTCTTGCGCTTGCGCGACTTTTTCCTGGCGCAGCTCAAGATGGCGTGCCTGCGCTTGTTTTTCCTCTAGGTTTTTTTCCTTATTTTGATGTTGCCCTTCATTATCGGCAATCTGTGCTTCCAGAGCAATCACACGCTCTTTTAGGCCCACTGCATCACTTGTGCTGAGGCGACTCTTTTCAGCCTCCATCTGCAAACGCTGGTCCTCCAGGTCAACAAGGGCTTGCGTCAATTTTCCAATGTCTGCTTGTAGCGCTTCCTGCTCTTGAGTCGCCTCATCAATACCCTTTTGGCAAGCATCACGGTCCCGCGCAGCACGCTGTGCAGCGCTCGCCTTTTCATAAAGAATGACCGTATTGTAATCGTCAAACACACGCAAAATGCGCGTTGCTGCTTGCAGTGCATCCTCGATCTTTTTCAAGTTGAGGGTGAGGTTATCCATATTTTCGATGGCCTCTGCCATAGGGCGCAAATCATCCTCCGATAGCGCCGACAGAGAATCGCTCAGAATGTCGTTAATCAGGGATGGTTTGAAATCCTTAGAAAGCTTCGGGGTACGCAATTGAATGAGCAAATCCAGTAATTCTTTGTAATCTTCTGTAGTCTCAAAGCCAAAAATCTGGCGGTTGACGTAAGACATGTAATCGGACTGCTTGTCAAAGACCACCCCGCCTGCATCGATGCGATTTTCCAGCTCGCGCTTAGAAAGAGGAATACGATCGCTGATTTCCTTGTAAAGATAAAAACCCTTACCAATACGACGCCCATCAGTCAGGCTGAAATACCATTTGTCAAGGGGCTTGCCACGACGCGCACGCAAACCCATGCCAATGGTCAGATAATCCTCGGTCTCTTCACGCTTAAATTCCAGATAGAGATAGCCCGTGCGCTCCTCGCGCTCATCGTCTTCGTTGAGCAAATAGGTGCTCATTTTTCGATCCCGGGAACCAAAGGGATCGAGACGTTCAGGGCTGGTATCTCCGTCCAACAACAGGGGCAGAACACTCTGCATCGTCACCGATTTTCCTGAGCCATTGGCACCACGCAAAAGCATCCGTCCCCTAGCAAAATAAAAGGCTTGATCGTCATAACACCAAAAATTTACGAGTCCAAACCGGTGCGCTTGCCATCTTTTATTCATGACTGGCCTCCTTTTCCCATTCCTTTGGATAATGTCCGCTCAAAAGTCCTGCTGCTGGATAAATACATATCGCGCCGGCTTCGTCAGCTGGCTTGATGATGGTCCAATAGATCAGTGCGCTGTAAATATCTGCAATAAATTCTCGGTCTGTCTTTTCTCGATAGGTCTTTGCCAGACAGGCGCTATAATCCTTCTTGGCACTGACAATGAGCTGCTCTAGTGCAATCTCGTCAACAATGATCCGCTCATCTGTACCTGGCTTCCAATCGCCCGAGGCAATTTTTGCCTGAATCAAACGACACACCAGCACTACAAGATCACTGGTCATGGTAGATGTTGGCAAAAATTCACCCATGCGGCAACCATCACTTGCAATAAAATACGCACTGCCACGATAGACATTGATTTGCCCTTTTAACAATGGGCCCAGCTCCTCATTCATGCGGCTGGCGTAGTTTTTGATATATTCAAAGTCTGCATCCAAGCCATCCGCACGATAAACGCCCGGCGAATATAGCAAGCGCTTATATACGCGATGCCGACGCGCAGCGCCTTGCTCCTCACCGCCTTGCTCGGAATCTATGCGGAGAATATCCTCAAGGCTGCGGCAATCTGTGAGCGTTTCTGAAAAGCGGCGCATAAAATAACGCGACGCCCCAGTATTTGCATATAGGATCTCACCTTCAACACGCTCGGCGAAATCCTCTTCACGCCCCTCGAGGGCAACAATCAGCGACTCCTGGACGGCAAAGCGTAGCACCCGAATGAGCCGTCTGCGATTTTTCGATTGTACCCAATCAATAAAATCACCACTGATATTGAGAGATATAAATTCGAGAAGCTGGGATAAAACAAATGGGTCCTGTGCATCCTTCTCTTCTAAAAACATCAAGAGCATACATAAAAGCGCGTAATCTTCCTTGCTCATAAAATCGCCAATACCCATACACACCTCAGGCACCACCGGAATTTTTTCCAGCTTTACCAAGGTGGTATTTTCAATAACCTGCGCCCCGAGTTTATCGGAGACGAGTTTACGAATGGCTGGCATCTGATCCCGGATGTAGTTATAGCTTTCCTTATCCTCTGCGCGCAGTATCCAGCGATTGTTTAACAATAAATCCAAGGCTCTCATCGCTCATCCTCCATAAACACCAATTCGTAATGGGGCATCGAGAGATTCCCATCTTCACAATTTAGGATGCAACGTTCTGTCGCATGCGTATTGTCTAACTTAAACCGGCGCCCATCTTCGGTGCGCGCCATGCTCTCGTCCTCTAGGGCCTGAGTGAGCCATTTGAGTAGCGTTTCCCGCACGTCGGCATCGATTTCGGGCAGTGTTGCAAAATCAATGCGGCCACCCTTTTCGAGGGCACGCAACTTGCTGAGCTTGGCGCTTTGAACATCAAGATACGCCTCTTTAGCGGCTCGCTTCTCATGCTCAAAGTCACGAATCATCGTGCGTCGCTGTTTTTCTCTAAAATGACGCGTACGCGGATTAAGCAACAACGCACATGGTGTTTGCTCATAAACACCCGCATTGACACTTTCGTGTTCTTTTTCTATTTCTGCCTTAAAATGCACAGGCCGCTCCAGACCAAAAGCCATCGCTGAAAGTTTATGGGCCTCATCCATATCCGCACACTGTAAAAACATATCCGCCAAATGTCGGTATTCCTCCAGGCGATTAACCCCCATCACATTACGCTCGCTGATGGCCTGAGCATAGCGGGTAATTTTGCGAATGGCTTCATTGGTCACATCAAAGAGTCTGAGCGCTTCTCCATCTTGGCCATCCTTTGATGTAAACCAACGCACCATGCTCTGATAGGTACCCTCTAGCTGCGCATAAATGGCTTCTGATGTTTGTTCTTTTGCGAGCGGGTTGAGCAAAATTTGTTGCATGATTTTTTCAAATACTGCATTTTTCATCTCTGGAGCGATACGTCCCAGCGCTTCATCCATTGCGCCAAGGTTGTGTTGCAAACCGCGAATAAAATGATTGAGATAATCAATAAGTCGGTCTTTGAAAACCATAAATTCCTGCATCTGCGTCATTGTTTTTGCATCGATATTTGATAAATCATGAAAATAATCGCTGCAATTTTGATTAAGACGTTCAAAGTCACTCTTCAGATTCTTCCACTGCGCATAACAATCGTTATCTGACATATCAATCCATTCGCCAAAATGCTCTATGTGCTGGCGAATACGTTCCAAAAGCTTTGGCTCCAGCGACGCACCTTCCACATCAAGATTTTCCAGCCGCACTGCCAGGCGTTCAATCTCTATGCTGTACGCACTCATTTGATAACGATAGCGCTTATTATTGAACGCCTCAAGGGATTTGACGTTGCGCATATCCTGCATCGCATGTAAATTGCCCCATTCAACCAGCTGTGTTAGATCCTGCTGACACAGCTCAAATGTGTACGCCGAAAAAAGCGGCGCCTCTTTCATCTGCGCATACACCTCGTCGGGATCAAGCCAATAGCGCAAGCGCTCGTGGCTCTCGTAAAAAATACGCATGATGACGCGATAGCGACTGGCGTTCTCTGCCGCCAAATATTTCACCTCTGTGATCGGTCTGATAAGCTTGTCTGACACCTTCATAGCGAACACCTCCTCTGTATTTATTACTTCTAGTTTATCCGATACACTTTCAAAAAGCAAGGAAAATCGCACAAAAGAACGATTTTTTAACAGTGATTTATCCCGTCTTATTATAAAAACAGAGCCGCTGGCACACGAATGGCGTGTACCAGCGGCTCTGTTTTTTTGATGTGTTTTTTAGAACAGGAACAAAATGAAATTCCAAACCAAGGCGATCAATGCCATCATGATGATGGTTGGCACCGAGTATTTGTAAACATCCTTGGCACGCACCCATTGGGTATTGGCGAAGAGCACGCAGGATGCGGCAGATGCAGCCGGCAGCATGAAGGCGATGGTGCAGCTGACGGTAATCAGATAAACGATCTGCAAAGAGTCCACGCCCAGGCTCGCTGCAATTGGCAGGGTTGCAGAAATCATGATGACAGCCACAACCATGTTGATCATAAAGTTTGTCAGGAATACGGTGATTACCAAGGTCAAGAGGAAGAAGAAAATCACCGAAGAATCGTTAAAGAGCGGCGTGAGCATTTTCCCGAGGAAGGCGCTGATGCCTGTTGCATCGCTGCCCAAAAGGCTGACGAAGGACAGGATACCAGCGGTCATCATGACCATGTTCCATGGCACACCCTTGGTCGCAAGCTCGCCAAATTTGAACACCTGACGGCCGTCGATGCGAATGAGTCCCAACACGAGGAAAATCAGCGCAGCCTTGAGACCGAGCCCGAGATTGTTAGAAACCACTCGGATGATATTTTCCGCTGGCAAAAGGCTAGGCACAACGAGGACAATGATCAGCACCAAAAGAGAAATGAGGGCAATCTTATTATCAACCGTCAGCTTGAGGTCCTTGGAATTAAAGACATTCGGATCCAGATTTTTCAGCTTGCTGACATCCAAACGGAAAATAAATTTGCAAATGAGCATGAAGCCAAGAATTGAGAAAATCCCCACAGGAATACTATAGGACAGATAATGCAAATAATTGACTTGATCCCCGGTGGTTGCCATGTAAGCATTCAAAATTACCAGCGCATTGTTTGCCCATGGCACTGCCGACAGACTCAGCGCCCCCATGACGGCCACACCAAAAATCATTAGATTGGCAAATTTGTCGAACGGTTTGTAGCCGAGCACGTCGCAGATTTTGTAAATAAAGCCCCAAGGAATGAGCATCCCGGCAAAGTTACCGCAGAATGTTGAGAGCAGCCACGCCATCATAAAAATCATGAAAATCAATCGCCATGGATGACCCACCAAGAATTTTCGTGTCATCAAAAATGCAGCGACATAAGACGTGGTCCCAGAGGAGTCCAAAAATGCCACATAGACCAAGTGCATGCTGAGAAAGAGAATCGTGTCACTGCCCCAGCTGATTGCCAAAAAACCGTTAAGATCGACAAGCCCTGTGAATGGCAGGAGCAAAAGTGTCATAAAGCTTGGCCAAACTTCGCTGGTAAAGGACCAGCCAACAATCGCTGCCACAAAGACGCCGATGAGATGCATCCCCTCGGTGGTAATCGGATCAATCGGTGGAATAATCCAGCCCATTGCAGCAATAATACAGTAAATGACAAAGTACAATAAGTTCTTATCTTTTTTCGCGGTTGCTTCGCTCATAATATTTCCTCCTTCTATTCTTCAATCGTCAGACAGAATCCTGCCACGTCGCCATAGCCTCCGGCACCGTCCACCTGCACCATGCGACGGAATTCCTTGCTCTTGGCGCCGGGCATGCGGAAATCGCTGATGTCCACAGGCTTGACCGCCACCTCTTTTGGCGTATCAATTTGCGGCACATAATCGTACGGATAGCGATAAGCGCGGTAGGTCATGTTGGTGGTGATGTGGGCGCCAAAATATGGGCTGATGTATTCCCAGACAATGTCGTGGTCAGCAGTGACCTCGATCAACCTGCCATCTGAGCCTTCGGTGATGAGGGTGTTGCCATTTGGCAGGCGCTGTGCACTAGAAATGTAGCAGCTGTAAAAATGATCAGCGATGAACGGCTGCATATAGCCCAAATCCATTGGCCGACACTGCCAAACAATTTCCATGGTCACAGGATCTATTTCGATGACCCGCGAATAATCACGATGGGCGTTGTTGTTGCCCGTTGGCGCCGACGGATTTGGCACACCGTAACCTGCCTGCCCACCGTTGTCGAAAATGAGAATATTGCCGGCGCCCGGCAGTCCCTGCGGAATCATGTGCGCGTGATGCTGGCCGATGATCTGGCCAATTTCCGCCGCCTTGCCGCTGCTATAATCCGGCCCCAGCCGCCAAACGATTTTGCCCGTTTGTCTGTCAATGATGGCAATGATGTTTGTGGCGCGTCCGTCCCAAATGATGTTATCGGGATGGAAGCGCTCGTCTCCTGCATCAAACCATTTATTTGGCCCGAGCAGGCTCATGGAATTGATGTGCATCCAGTCGCCCTTACCGTTGCCGACAATATTTGGATTGCGCGCCATGGTATTTTTTGCCGCCTCGTCAAAGCCTAGCTCATCCAAATGTTCATGCACATTCCACTCCCAGACAATGTTACCGTCCCAATCCACCTCGATGATGCGATCGCTGACCAGTGGATGCAGAGAAATCTCCGGCACCACCACATCCTTGTGGGTCAGCATCAAGGTATTGCCGTCTTTGCGCTTGGCATCCATTCCCGGCACATAGTAGCCAACGGGATTGCCCTCACGCTGATAATCGTGGTGCTGACGCGCCATCCACTCACCCTTGTAGCCAGGGTCTTCGATGAATTCATTCTGGTCAAAGGTCCAGAGGACATTACCGTCCCAGTCCACCTGCACCAGATCCTTCTGATCCTGCCAGCCGTAGGTGCTGTTGCGTTCGCCGCGTGAACCCATCACGTCGCCACCTTGCAAGAGCTTGTTTGGAAAGCCCTGCAAGCCCTGCCAGTGATTGACAACGCCACCATTCATATCGATGAGTGTCGCGCCATGCTCGTTGGCTTGAAACAAGGTGTAGCCGTTAAACGCTTTGTCCGGATTGTAAATAATCGTTCCTGTTGGATGTATCGATGGTTTGCCCATATGAAGTCCTCCCCTCGTTCGCGTGATCGTTGCGAACGACTTGATAAATAGATTCTATCATCTATATTTATGGATGAGATCTCCAAAAAAACAGATACCCTATCAGCAATCTCCGATAGGGTATCTGTTTTACTTTATTCTGCTGTGAGGATGTCGCGAAGGAGCTCCAAGGTTTTCTGCTCCAAAAGCGTCAACCGGCGCTTGGTCGGATAGAGCAAATATTCCACCGCCGAGCCAAAGCTTTCGCTGCCCTTGATAGGAATCAGCTTGATCATCCCTTGCTCACAATACAAATCGTGCAAGGCAAAGGTTTCCGGCAGCACCGCAATGCCTTCGTCAGTGCTGATCATTCTTTTGAGGGCTTCGCGGTCAGTCATCACTAGCGGTTCCTCGTCTGATTGAATCTGGCTGTTGATTTTTGCCCAGTAGCTTGACGAATAGGAGATGAAGGTTTCCTTGCGCAAATCCTTGAGCCGCACATCTTCATTGTCTGCCAGCGGGTTGTCTTGGCTCACATAAAGCATCATTGCGCGTTTGTGGAAGGTTTCGAAATCTAAATCTGCGCGCTTGAGTGCATCCTGAGTCTGTTCTGGCAAAAATTCCCACATAATCAAGCCCAGATTGCCATTGCCCTGCGCGAGCTGGTCGACAATCTGATCGGCTGTCATGATGCGCAAATTGAGATTGGCCTTTGGAAAACGGGTCTTAAAGGCCACAAGAATTTCTGAGAACATAAATCCAAAGGCCTGCGCAATGTAGAGATTCACATCGCCTCGCAGCTGATGATTTTTTTCGCCAAAGCTCAAAATCAGCCCGCAGCCATCCAATATCCCTCTGGCAATCTGAATAATTTCCTGGCCCTCCGGCGTCGCCGTCACACCGCTGGACGTACGCTCAAAAAGTCGCACACCAATTTCCGCCTCCAGGCTATTGAGGGAACCGCTCAGTGACGATTGCGCCATAAACAGCGCCTTCGCCGCCTTGGAAATTGACTGGTACCGTTCTATTTCAATAATTTGATGCAATTGCTCTAATTTCATGGCTTGCCTCCCCTGCGCATCACGCGCCTACTATTTATTATTGATGACTTTTGGGGGATTGTAAAGAGACCACGAAAAATAAAGACGCCACGACATAATCGCGGCGTCTGTTTTTCAACCAGATATTCAATTCAGCGAAAATATCCACACGAGCACGCAGATCATGGCGATGACGTAGAGGGCCAGGCAGATGAGCTTCATGCGTGCGGGATAGGGGCGACACATGGTCAGATCCAAAATCAGCATGGTGGTCAGGCCACAGATGATGCCCCAGAGGACGAGGCCGCTGAGGGCCCAGATGGGCAGGCCGATGAGGATACCGAGAATGACAATGAGCAGTCGCAAGAGATTTTTTCTAGCCATGGTCTCTCCTTTACATGAGCGGGCCAAACACGCGCATCAAGCGGCCAAAAGCGCGCTTGTACCACGGGAAGGCAGAATAGGTTTTGAGATAGATGCGCTCGCTTTCTTCCAGCGTTTGGTCAAAATCTGCTTCGACGCGACGCGCAAAGCTTTTGTCATAGGCCAGGACGCTATTTTCAAAATGCAAAAACAGGCTGCGAAAATCCAGATTCACCGAACCAACGGTGGCGACGCAATCGTCGCTGACAAAGACTTTGGAATGGACAAAGCCAGGCGTGTATTCATAGATTTTGATGCCCGATGCGAGCAACTCCGGATAGTAGCTTCTGGCAATGAGAAAGACGATTTTTTTGTCGGGAATGTGTGGCAAGAGCAGCGTCACGTCGATGCCACGCTCGGCGGCAAATTCCAGCGACTTGCGCAGACGCTCGTCCAAAATCAGATACGGCGTCATAATGTGCACGTAATCCTCTGCCAAGTCGAGGATCTGGCAATAGACGTCGGCAGCTGTGTCGCGATGATTTTCTGGCGCATCGGCATAGGGCGCGATGATCGACTTGGACGGCACTGGCAGGGCATCGATTTTCATGTAGCGCGCGTAGGCATCTGTTTGCCAATCGGCCGCCACGCCCCACATTTGCAAAAACATGCCTGTCAGGGACTGGACGCCGTGGCCCGTAATGCGCACCCCTGCGTCCTTCCAATGGCCAAAGCGATCGATGAGATTGGCATACTCATCGGCCAGGTTGAAACCACCCGTGTAGGCAATTTTGCCGTCGATGACCGTGATTTTGCGATGGTCGCGGTTGTTCTGGTAAGAAGAAATCACCGGCCGAATCGGTGAAAAGGCACAGCACATGATCCCCAAATCGTTGCAGCGCTCGGCAAAGCCGCTCGGCAGTCTGAGGCCGCAAAGGCCATCATACATGAGCCGCACCTCGACGCCCTCATCGATTTTTTTCTTGAGAATTTCCAAGAGATAATCGAGAATCTGCCCCTCGCTGACAATAAAGTATTCCATAAAGATAAACGACTTTGCCTGATCCAAATCTGCAAACATCGCCTCCAGCGCTGCTCCGCCGTTGTCATAATAGGTGAGATCGTCGGCATAATAGCTCGGATAACGGCCGTCTGCCGCCAAATATTGGAACAAGCCCACATAGCGGCGGTCCATCATCGCCAAATCCCGACGCGCCATCTCGCTATCCACCAGATGCAAATCCGTATTGATCTTGCGATCATACACCTGCTTGGTGAGATGGGCCGTCCCCGGCACCAGCCGAATGATCACATACATCATCAGCGCAAACCCTGGCGCAATCACCAAAAGAATCAGCCAGGAAATTTGGTAGGCATTGTGCGGGCAACGCAAAATAATATAGCCAATCATCGAGACCTTCAGCACCGCCACGACAATGCGCACAACCATCGCCGGAAAATCATCGAGGGTCTGGGTCACCAGCTGATAAAATCCCGCCCACAGCGCAATTTGGAACAGCAAAAGAACAACCGTCAAAAAAATTGAATTCGATACAAAGGACAAGCCCTTTTGATGCACCCTTCCTTTTTTCACCGCCATCCCTTTCCTTTTCAATGAATTAATAATTTAAGATACCCTAATACTAATTCACCAGATATTTCTTGTCAATAAACCAATGGGCAACTGTTGAGGATTTCTGCGCGCCGGTTTTCAGCCCTGCTCTCTCCCATAAAAAATCCCCTCAGGCCAAGCCCAAGGGGGAATCCTCTACTTCTGTTGCTGGCGTGCCAGCGATAAGCTTTGTCTCGGGGACAGCTCTCCATTCAGTCATCCAACTAAGCTTTTATTGAACCTTCTCTATGTCTCTGTGCGTTCCGTCTGATCATGCCTGGACACTATTTGCTAGGCGGTAAATGTGGCCATTTTTGTGCAATGCAACGACGACATTACCGGTGACCAAATCCACGTAATTAAAGGACAGGCGTCTGTCAGCATTTTCCACGTCCTTGACAACGAACACGTTGCGATAGACAGCCTCTAGCTCGCCCTTGTGATTAATCACGCGATTCCGACCGATATTGACGTTAAGCTCAATATCGCACCCGACAAATGGCTGCAAGGATTTTTTTACTCGCTCAATGGTCAGCTTAGTCATATTGATCATCCTCTCTGGATTAAATTATAACACAACGGCGCAACTTTTTCAAAAGCGAAATTTTATATTTTACATCCTACAGATGCACTTGTCAATGTATCCGGCGATTCTTTTTTTCTATAGGCGGCTGGCAGGGATTTTGCTGAGCGCAGAAAAAAGAGGCTGACACCAAATTTTTCTGCGTCAGCCTCTTGGCGAGCGACCTATGACAAATTTAGAGCATCCAGTCGAGGCTTTCCTGCTGAATGCTGAACAATCGCTGATACAGGCCGTGCTGCTCGACCAATTCCTCGTGGGTACCGCGCTCGACGAGACGGCCGTCATCGAGGACGATGATTTGGTCGGCGTCCTCGACGGTGCGCAAGCGGTGGGCGATCATAATCACGGTTTTTCCTGCCACGAGCTTTGCGATGGCGCGCTGAACGAGGACTTCGTTTTCCGGATCCAGGGAGGCGGTCGCCTCGTCCAGGAGAATGATCGGCGCATTTTTCAAGAGGGCGCGGGCGATCGAAAGGCGCTGACGCTCGCCGCCGGAGAGAGTGCTACCGTTTTCACCCAGGACGGTCTGATAGCCATCGGGCAGACGCTTGATAAAATCGTCGCAATAGGCTGCCTTGGCTGCCGCCACGACCTCCTCCTCGGTGGCGTTCATGTTGCCGATGCGAATATTGTTGAGCACTGTGTCATTAAAGAGGGTGACATTTTGAAAGACGAAAGCCATGGCGCCCATGAGATTTTCTGGCTCGATGCTGCGAATGTCTGTCCCGCCAAGGGTGATCACGCCTTGGCGCACGTCCCAAAAGCGCGCGATCAGCTGAGCGATGGTGCTCTTGCCACTGCCCGACGGCCCCACCAGCGCGGTGATGCTGCCAGCCGGAATGTCAAAGCTCACGTTTTTGATGACGTCTTCCTGGCCATAGGCAAAGGAGACATTCTGCAAGCGGATGTCGTAATCCTGCACGTCAATGTCTACACCTGTCATCTGCGGTGTGGTGAGCAAGGTGCGCATGCGGCTGGTCACCGTCTGTAGATGAAACAGCGACGTGAGCTGAGAGAGAATGGCGAGAATCGGCCCGTAAATTTGTGTGGAAAACATGAGCAGAACAAGTAGTGACAGGAGCTCAATATTTCCACCGGTGATCAGGATCGTGCCAATAAAAATCGTCACACCAAGCCCCGCCTGCAAAATCAGACTCGCGCCCTGCACGAGAATACCCGACACCAGCTCCACGCGGATGGCAATTTTTCGCAGACTTTGAAGCGCTTGATTCAGCATTGCGAACCGTGCGCCGCCAAGTCCGCAGGCCTTGATGATTTTCGCCCCTTCGAGATATTCCTGTATCTGGCTCGATGCCTCAAGCTTTGCCTCCACCTGCTTGTCAAAAAGTCGGAGCTGTAGCGTGCGCCCGCACCAGATAACAAGGAAGGTCAGTGGCATGGTGCAAAAAATCGCCAGCGCCATGCGCCAATCAAAAAACGCCAGGCAAACGCAAGTAAACGTCACCGAAAAAATATTGGCAATGAGCGGCGGGATGGTGCTTGAGAGCATTGATTCCATGCTGCTGCAATCGGCCATCATATTGGTGGTGATCGCTGACAAATCCTTGGTGTTAAAAAAACTCATCGGCAGCCGCCTGAGATGCTCGGCGATACGCAGGCGGGTGTTGCTGGCTTCCTTATAGGAAGCGAGATAGGTTTTTCTATAATCGTTTTTCGCTGATAAGAATACGACCCCCGCTGCGACAAGTCCCGCGCCTGCCAGCTTCCACAGCACCAGCTGAGAAATCGCTGCACCTGTGAAGGGCTTGAGCAGCTCCCAAAAAAGCAGGCAGGAAACCATCGCTGGCAAAAGCAGCGCAAGATTGGTGAGAGTGCAGGCGATAATGGCGCGTTTGAGATCGCGATCTCCCTTGTCCGAGAGCATGAGCATGTCCTGTAGAGTACGCATGGGTCACATCCCCCTTCCTGTGCTGATTTTCCAATGCATCGACGCCGTGTAGCTCGCCCACATCTCGGCGTATTTGCCACCCCGGGCCAAAAGCGCGTCGTGGCTGCCCGATTCGACGAGCTTACCTTGATTCATGACGAGGATTTGATCGGCGCGGCGAATGGTTGACAGCCGATGCGCAATCATGATCACCGTTTTATCGGCAGTGAGTGTTTCAAAGGCCTTCTGAATCAGATATTCATTTTCGGGATCGCTGAACGCCGTCGCCTCGTCTAGCACAATGATCGGCGCATCCTTGACAATGGCGCGGGCGATGGCAATGCGCTGGCGCTCGCCACCGGAAAGATGCACACCGTGTGCGCCAATCACCGTGTCGTAACCATCGGGCAGACGCATGATGAAATCATGGCACTGGGCCGCCTTGGCTGCGGCGACGACCTGCGCCTCGGTGGCATCGGGATTGCCGATGCGGATGTTATCAAAAATCCGCTGCTTAAAAAGAAAGGTGTCCTGATAAACAAAGCTCACCTTTGCCATCAATGCATCCAGCGGCATTTGACGAATATCCACGCCACCAATTTGAATGCTGCCCGCGCTCACGTCGTAAAATCGCGACACGAGGCTGGCGATGGTGCTCTTACCACCACCAGAGGGGCCAACAATCGCCGTCACCCTGCCCGGCGCCGCCTGAAAGCTCAGGTGGGACAGCGCTTGTGTCCCGCCGTCCTCATCGTAGGAAAAGCTCACGTCCTCAAAGCGCACATCGAATGTTTCAATCGCCACAGGCGCTGTTTGTTCGGGCATTGCCGGAATGCGCAAAATCTCATCCATGCGCGCCACGCTGCCACTGATCTGGGTAAAGGATTCGGAAATGTACATGATTTTGTTGAGGATGCCGGAAATGGCGTGGACGATGATCAGGTAAAAAATAAAGGTCAGCGCAAACTGTCTCATATCTGTCGTTCGGGCGCTAAGCCAAATGCCCACAGGAATGAGCAAGAGATAGATATTGTGAATGATCGTCGTGAAGGCCGGCATGGCATTTTGCCAGCCCAGCGCATAGTCCAAGACGAAAGTCGTGTAATCCTTGATGGAGGTGCTCAAGCGCTTGAAGGAGGCCGCCGTTTGATTAAAGGCCTTGATCTCCGACATGCCACGCACATATTCCACCGATGCCGCGTTCATATTTTCCTGCGCGCGTTGAAAGCGTTGCATTTTTTCGCGCGCACGGCCGTTGAAGCCTGCCAGCTGCACCGCGAAGGCGAGCACAATCCCCGCCAGGCAAACGACGCCATAGCGCCAATCCACGCCCAAAAGGATGACAATCAGCACCAAGGGCGCCACGAGAGACGCCACAAAATCCGGCAGCTGATGGGCAATGAATTGTTCAATGCTCTCGATATTTTCATCCATGATTTTTCGCAGCTTGCCGCTGCCAATCGTCAAATGATAGCCCAGCGGCATCTGCATGATATGCTCAGCAAAGGCAATTTTGAGCTCATACAGGGTGCCAAAGGCCGCCACATGCGAAGCCAGAAGCGCAAAAAAATACAAGACGATGTTGCCAAAAATCCCAGCGAGCGCCAGCCAACTCCAGCGCGTCACTGCTGGCACATCCAAGCGTGACAAATCCGGATACACCATCAAAATCTCGCGGATGATATAGTAAATCGACACATACGGCGCAAAGGAGCAGATCGCTGCCAGCGCCGCCAAAAAGCCCGAGAGGAACACCAAGCCTCTGTGATCTGACGCCAGCTCCAGACAGCGCGCCAGACCCGTCTTCATTTTTTGTTGTGCCATGAGATCGCCTCCTTCTCGTCATAGCCCATTTTTTCCAACAATATGCTGGCATCCTTGATGGCAAAATCAGCGCTGATCCGTCCCTTCTCCAAGCGAATGGCGCGTTCGCAGCAGGCGAGGGCGCACTCTGCATCGTGGGTGATGACGATGATGGTGTGCCCCCTTTCTGCGAGCTTGCCAATCATGCGGCTGACGTTGCGCATATTCGCCCCGTCCAGCCCGCTGGTCGGCTCATCGAGGATGATGATCGGCGCCTCGTGCATCAGCGCCACGCCAAGAGCTAGTCGCTGCTTCTGCCCGCCCGAGAGGGTGGATGGATGCTGCGTAACAAAGTGGGAAAGCTCAAGGGCTGCCAAAATCTCTTCTGCCTGCTCTCGCCGCAAAGGCGTCACTGGCGCGCCCGTCGTCAACTCGTCGAGCAAATCCTCGCCAAATAGCTGGCTGTCCAAATCCTGGGGAATGTACCACACCTTCTCTGCACGCTTCTTAGGTTTTGTGCGCTCGCCAAAGAGCTGGACCTCGCCGGATTGTTCCTTCATGAGCCCGGCAAAAATTCGCCCCAGGGTGCTTTTCCCTGCACCGTTTGGACCGATAAGCGCCACCACCTCGCCAAGGCGACATCGCAAATGGATGCTGTCGGCCACCACCGTCTCGCCAAAGGCGTGGGTCAAATCGCGTGCCTCTAGCACCACCTCTTCCCTCGCCGCCGACACACGCGCCACGGGCGAGATCTGATGAAGATCCGGCGCGCGCAGCCCGAGCGCGCGAATCGCCTGCATCGGCAGCGCCTGCATTTCTTGCGCCGAATATTCTCGCGCAATTTTTCCCTGCGCCACACAGAGAAACCGATCCGCCAGATCCATCAGATAATAGAGACGGTGCTCAGCGATGATGATGGTTTTTCCCTGGGCTTTCAGGTCGCGGATAATTTCCGCAAAACGATCAGTCGATGCAATGTCCAAATTCGCCGAGGGCTCATCCATCACATAGATTTCTGGATCAATCGCCTGGGCTGAGGCAATGGCGACCTTTTGCCGCATGCCATAAGACAACGTATGCAGACTATGCTCGAGCATGTCGTCAATCTTCATCGCCGTTGCCGCGCGCTGCACATGCATGCAAATGTCTGCGTGGTCGTAGCCGTAATTCTCGCAGCCAAAGGCAATTTCCCCAGCCACCTCATTGGCAAAAAACTGGCTCCGCGGATCCTGAAAAACATTGCCCACCAGCTGCCCGCGCGCCCAGGAGGGTATATCTGCCAGGGGCTTGCCGTCCACATTCACCGTGCCCTCGAGCGCGCCCTCAAAAAAATAGGGAATCAGCCCATTGATGACCCGCGTCAACGAGCTTTTGCCGCTACCGGATGGCCCTGTGAGCACGATGACCTCACCGGCGCGAATCTGCAAATCGATGTGTGCCAGCTGCATGTCACTACCGCTATACGAAAACGACAGATCATGAATGGCAATTTCTTTTCCCATATCCTCACCTCACATCACTAGACAACAAACAACCGCCAGTGCGACCGTTATCCCAATAATGCCTGCATCCATCCCGCCGATGCGGCTCAGGTAATAGCTCTGTTTTTTGTACGGGCTCTCGATGCCGCGCACAATCGCCGATGCCGAAAGCTCGTCGGCAATTTTTAGCGCGCGAAACACCATCGGCACAATGGCGTATTCCAGCGTGTTCAGCGGATGGCGCAGCACCGCCCATGGCGAACGCAAAAAGCCGCGCATTTTCATCGCCTCGCACACACCCTTGAATTCCAAAATCACCGTCGGCGCAAAGCGCAGCATCACCATCAGCACCAGCATCGCCTTGGACGGAATGGGCAGCTTGCGCAGGCTGGCGGTGAGCTTGACTGACGGCATACGAAAAAGCAAATAGGCAGGCATCGCTGGCAAAAGCAGCTTGTAGAGCATGCTCAACAGGAGCGGCGAGGGAAAGGACAGCCCGACCTTGGCTTCGTAGTACAGTCCCAGCACACACGCCAGATAGGCGGCAAAATACCCAATTCCCTGCTTGTAGCAGCCAAAGAAGCACAGCATCAGCGCAAGGCCGCACGTAAACAGCGCATGGCCGAGCAAATCCGTCGTCAAAAAGCTGACGAGACAGGCGCAGATGGTCAAAAACAGAACCGTCCGCCCATCCACCTGCGCGATTCTTTTCCGTGCGCTAGCGCTGGCCATCATACGATCCCGGCCTTCTGGAAATGCTTGCGCAGGAGCCGCTGTCCAAACAGCGTGCCGAGATACGCCAGCACCGCCGTGATCCCGACGCCCAAAAACATCAGCGCCGGTGATGTCACCATCTCCATCTGCATGGTGAGGGTGTCGTTTGTAAATCCACTTTCAAGCGCCATCGCCGCATAGCTGTCCCACGCCCACCAGAGCGGTACCGCGCAGCCAATAAAATTGCCGGCGCAGTTGATGGTCCAGCCGATGCGTGTGCGCAACGGATTGCGATAGCTGTCCTTTCCCACCATCGCCAGCTCAGCAACGGCCCCTAGTGCCAGAAAATACGGGAATAAAAACATATAGCCCATCACGCCCTGGATCAAGCCATATACTGCCGCCCAGGCAAAAAGCAGGCCATGCTTATTGACGCGATTGGCCGCCACCAGGAAAAATACCGCGCAAATAAATCCGTCAATGCCTGCCGAGCCGTACAAATTCACCAGCGGAAACGGCAGCGTGAGCCCACTCATAATCATCATAATAATGAAACAAATAACCATCATTGCCGCAATTGTCATCATGTCACGAATGCTAAATTTTTTCTTTGAATGCTGTGTCATTGTAAAAACCTCCTTAGAATAAAAAAATGGTGTAGTTAACTTTTGCTAACTACACCATCATTGTATGTGAATTATTTTTCGCCCACCACTCCATAGGGAAAAAGCCTCGGGCAAAACAGCCCAAAAGTTAAGTGGATTTTTTGGCGCGTCGATAATCCTTTGGCAGCATTCCAAAGACCGATTGAAAGGCGGCAGCAAATTTGCTGCTGTTTGCATAACCTAGACTGCCGGCGATTTCTGTAATGGACCAGTCCGTTTGCTGCAGATAAATCGCCGCCAGATTCATTTTGTATTTTTTGACGTGGGCATAGGGCGTATCGCCATAGATTTGCTTGAAGATCGTCTGAAAGGTCACCTTGCTCATCGGCTCATTACGCAAAAGCGCGTCGATGGACAATTTATCCTCGTGGTTTTCGATGAGCCTTCTGCGCACACGCTTGATAATCTCGATTTGCGCCCTGGAATAATAGGTGGCGTCGTATTGATCCTCGAGACTGAGCCGCTTGATGTGGTAAAAGAGCTCGAGAATTTTGATGCGAAAATAATCGCGACCCTCTCGCTTCTTGGCAGCGTAGAGCTCGTCAAAAATATGCAGCAAATGCGCAGGCGTCTGACACAAAAACCAGCGCTTGTCGATGTCCAATTCACTGCCAATACCGCCCACATCAATATTGTGGAAGGAAAAAATACTGCGCGTCTCCTCATCAACTGCCGCTCGATCGATGACAATGCTCAGCCCCTCACTGTAATCAAAGGGAAAAGAATAGGCCGCAGGAATATTGACAAGGGCATTGATGCAGAGCTCTCCCTCCTTCATGTGAAACACCTTATCGGTTCGCATTTCAAACTCGATGCGGCCCGTCCGGCAATGGCGAATTTCGATGACGTCCCGATTGGGAATCGGCTCTCGAAAGGTGTCTGTGCAATGAAAGCTCGTAAAAATCAAATCAATTCCCGGAAACAACGCGTAATCCAGGAGCTGGCCATCACCATCACAGTCGTATTCGATGGTGGTGAAATCTGCATTTCCTGCCACAACAGTGGCGCGCTCACCATACCAGTCCAGATTCTGTTCATCACACATTTTTCTCACCTCCGTGTTAGCCAATATTAACCCCATCATACCCCGCAACCATTTCTGCGTCAAGCAAGGGTTGAATCAGCAGTTTCTTCACGCACGCAAAATAATGCACAAAAACAAAATCTATTTCAAATTTACTATTGACTTTAATTTTATTAATGTTAAACTTAATTATATTAAATCCAATCAGAAAGGATGGTTGAAATGGACATCGACAAAATTCCTCAATGGATGCTGGCGTTGGAGCCGGAGGATGCGACCTTTGTGAAAAACTTTGTGCTCAAGTCAGGCTCTCTGAAAGAAATTGCCAAGCTGTACGAGGTCTCATATCCCACTGTGCGGCTGCGGCTAGACAAGCTCATTCAAAAAATCGAGATCAGCGACCAAAAAGAAGAAGAACCCTTTGCGAGCTTTATCAAGGGACTGGCCATTGACTCACGCATCGATTTGGAAACTGCGAAGATCATCATCGACAAGTACAAACAAGAAAGGAAGTAACATCATGTTATCAACAATTCTCTGGAGCGTCGCCACCATCGCCGTCACTCTGCTCATCACCGGCAGCCAAAAATATTTGAGCACGAGAAAAATCTGGCTGACAGGCGCGATCATCCCTCTGCTCACGCTGATCGCTGCCGCCAGCGTGTATTTTTCCCTGGAAAAAGCCATGACCATTCAATTTATCGTCCCCTGCGCCATCATCATCGCCCTCGAGCTTTTCATCTGGGCAGATGGCCGTCGCCAATACCGCAAGGCCGAGCTTCTGCGCATGAAGGCGATCGATATTCGTTAACTAATTATGCCTACAAAATACTGTGAACTTTATATTTTTTATTAAGGGAGCACCAACCATGTTAATTCCAACTGCTGAAGAATCATTATTATTACAGTGCTTATCAACAACTGCTTTATTAGGAGAATTGTCAAACAACAATTTTTTCAATAGTGAATATTTCAAACAGCTTCCCTTTTCAAATGAGGACTTTAAGAAGATTCTTGTTGACTCTGGACTGGGAAATCCTGCAACAATGCTGATGATGCTATATGCTTTGTTAATAGTTCCGAAGGAAAGGTTATCGGGACCCGATTATGATATGTTCGAAGACTATGTAAAAAGCAAAATATATCCAACGATAATCGATTTAGCTGAAAAAGAAACGTACTCCACTTACGCAGGCGAGGAAAGTTTAAGCAAGATTAATTATTTCCGACATTTAAGAAATGCCGTTGCTCATGCGAAATGTTATTACTTTAGTGAAAATCAAAAGCGCTATGTTATTTTCTCAGATAGCAATAATAATACTAAGGAATGTTCAATAAAATTAGAATGCTGCAATGTTGGTCTGATATTGATGGAACTTCAAAAATGTATTATGGAGTATTACAACACTAAACATAACTGCTAAAATCATTCTTTGAAACATTTTTATATCTGTAGAATGGATACTAATAAAAAAACTAAATTCATCGAACTACATCTTTTAAATAACAGAACCCCCGGATTTGAATAATACTCAAATCCGGGGGTTCTGTTATTTGGTTGATAACTATCAAGCTGACCGCTGCTTTTTTTAAATCATTCTCCCTCTATTCCTATTCCAATTCATTGTTCGCCGTAAATACTATATATCGCTCGTTCGATATATTTTTTCCCTTCTGTAGATATATCAAAGGATTGATTTGAAAAACACCACGTTGCCATAACACCTCTTACTAAGCTCTCAAAATAATCAAAGACATCACTACATGAAAAGCCAGCTACAATCTGCTGACGACTTGCTTCAATTTCAGCATACAGCGGTTCTGTAAATTTACGTTTAGAAAAATGCTCTGACGGTCCCGGAATGCATGCACTAAGGTTTAACGAGTATGCCAAACAAGTAAGTTCATATCCCGCATATTCCGCAAACTCAAATTCTAAATTCAGAAAAAAAGCAATGCGTTCAATACTGCCCTTGTTAGCCGACGAATCAAAAAATGCCGCATAGCGGGTTGTGATGTATTCTCCCATGTCGGCATAGTAGCTTTCTCTTACAATATCTTCTTTTGACTTGTAATGCACATAGAAAGAGCCTTTTGCAAGACCAGCATTTTGACAAATCTCGCTTATTGTTACATTTTCATACCCCTTTTGCTTGATCAAACAAATGGCAGTTTCAAAAATTTTTTTCTTAGTATTCGCTGCTTTATCTTTTCTTGTTTTTTTGTATTCCATATTTATGTTTATCTCCTTAAAAATATCATATTGACACCAAAATGAAGTTTATTTATAATAATGACCACGGTCACTGACCGAGGTCATTATTATGTTACCATACTTTATGAGGAGGCTCAATATGTTTATTCTAAACCTGACGTACCAAAAGCCAATTACAGAAGTAGAAAAATTCTTGCCAGAACACAATGATTATTTGAGTCAAAACTATGCAGCAAAAAATTTTATTTGCTCCGGAAGAAAAAATCCGAGAACAGGTGGAATAATTCTTTGCAATAGTTCTACAAAGGAAAATGTAGAACAGCTTATCAAAGCGGATCCATTTTTTAAAGAACAAATTGCGCACTATGAAATCATAGAATTTGTACCATCCAAATATCTAAACGCCTTTCAAACTGTTATTGATGAAACAAAATAATTAACCAGTCGACCCTGTCTGCGTTAAGCGGCAACCACGGGGTGGCAACCCAAAAGGCTGTCGCCCCTCATTATTTTTGAGAGAAAATGAGACGCAAAAAGCTGGCAGTTATTGACAGGGCCATTTGACAAGTTCATTTTTTCAATCTCATAAGCGAACAGTTATAGTATAAAAGAACCAGCGACAAAGTGGCATGGTTCTTTTGCATCGTATTTGAGAAATGCCCTAAAAAATGAGAAGGCAAAGAATATTTGCGTAAAAAAAGAAATGTAAAAGGTGAATTGCTTGTGGCATTAGGGAATATAGATAATAATGTCATTATAAGTGGGGAGAGAGAATATGCTTCATTTTTTACGACTTCACTAGGAGGCGTCAG
>JAUNGU010000026.1 GCA_030524315.1 Peptococcaceae bacterium | reverse complement strand
ACCATCACCTTGCTGACTATGGGGCCTCCTCCAGCAGAAGAAGCCCTGCGCGAATGCCTGAGCATGGGCTGCGATGATGCCTACCTGCTCACCGACCGTGCCTTCGGCGGTGCAGATACCTATGCCACCAGCTATTCCCTGTATGTGGCAACCAAATACCTCGAAGAGCAAAAGGGCGAAAAATTCGACCTCATCGTTTGCGGTATCATGGCCGTCGACGGTGACACCGGTCAGGTTGGTCCTGAACTTGCCGAACACCTCGGCATCCCTCAGATCACCTACTGCATCGGCGCTGAGCTCAAAGAAGAGGGCAAGCTTGCCACCAAGCGCGCCCACGAACTGGGCTATGAAGTGCTCGAAACCCAGCTGCCAGCCCTCATCGCCGTCACCAAGGACATCAACAAGCCACGTCGTGGCACCGTTCGCGGCAAAATTGCTGCCAAGCGCGCCAAGGTTGAATGGATCTCCGCTGACATGCTCGGCGAAGCCCTCGACCGCACCAAGATCGGCCTCAAGGGCTCCCCTACCAAGGTTCGTAGCGCCCATCCACCAAAACTCCGCACCCGTGGTGAAGACGTCACCGGTAAGGACGCCAAGGAATCCGTTGCGAATCTGATGGCAAAACTCACTGAGAACAACATCATCTAAGGGGAGGCTGAAAAAACATGGAATTAAAAGATTACAAAAACCTCTGGGTTTTTATCGAACAAGAAAATGATGTGCCAAAAAACGTCGGCCTCGAATTATTGAATGAAGCAAAGCGCATGGCTGGCGAATGCGGCCAGGAAGTTTGGGCCCTCATCATCGGCGGCGACAACAAGGAATGCATCAAGGAAGCCGCTGCCTATGGCGCAGACAAGGCCATCTCTGTAGAAGGTCCGGAATTTGCCCACTACAGCACCGAAGCTTATGCAGAAGCCGTGATATCCCTGATCAACAAGCACAAGCCATCCGCCATTCTCTACGGCGCCACCTTCAACGGCCGTGACCTCGGTCCAAAGGTTGCTTGCGCCATGCACACCGGCTTGACTGCTGACTGCACCGAGCTCGAAATCGACAAAGACGGCGTCGTCACCTGGATCCGTCCAGCCCTCGGCGGCAACCTCATGGGCCACATCTATTGCCCAGATACCCGTCCACAGATGGGCACCGTGCGTCCAGCCGTATTCAAAAAGGCTGAACGCCAAGACGGTCGCAAGATCCCAGTCATCAACGAAAAAATCACCGTTAAGCCAGAAGCAGCCCTGACCAAATTCATCGAATTTGTGCAGACCGTTGACGACGGCGCTGTCCGCATCGAAGATGCCGACATCATCGTTTGCGGCGGCCGCGGCCTCGGCAAGGGCGAAAACTTCAAGCTCCTGCAAGACCTCGCAGATGCCCTCGGCGGCGTGGTTGCAGGTAGCCGTAAAACCGTTGACGCCGGCTGGATGCCAGTGGCACAGCAGGTTGGTCAGACCGGTAAAACCGTCAACCCTGACATCTTCATCTCCGTCGGGATCAGCGGCGCTATCCAGCACCAGGTAGGTATGGAAAAAGCCGGCACCATCATCGCCATCAACAACGATCCAAATGCGCCAGTATTTGACATCGCCACCTATGGCATCGTCGGCGACCTCTTCCAGGTCGTCCCAGCCCTGACCGAAGCCGTCAAGGAATACAAAAAAAGCAAATAAGCGCGATTTTCAGGCGCCTCACCATGCGTGGTGAGGCGCTTTTTTGTGGTCACGCAAAAAAACGAGCCACCGCAATCGCGGCAGCTCGTTTTGGCGTGGTGGTTATTTTTCTATTTTCTCGTCGGAGGTTTCGGTTGCTTCTGCAGGCTGGGCGGTTTCGACGACTTGGACTTCCTGGCGGATTTCGTCTTCGCGCTCTCTAAAGAGGAGGGACTTTGGTCTGTCGGGATCGAATTTGGTTGGATCGCCTGGGAAGTTTTGGTGGCGGTTGGCGTAGGCCTGCATGTTGCCGGCGTCGTCGAGAATTTCGGCGGCGGCGCTGGCGGCGCTGACGATGGCGTCGACGGTGGCGGCGCCTGGGGTTGGTTTTTTCGGTTCGTCGGTCAGAACTTCATCGTACATTGGTGGAATATGAACCTTGTATTTTTCGATGGCGTCTGAGCAGGTTGGATTATTTTTGCAGTTGGCGTAGGATTGGAGATCCTCGGTCTGCTGCAAAATATTGCGCACCTCGGAAAATAATCCGATGACATCGTGCTTGAGAATGCTGGCGGCATGCTTGAGTGCCGTTTTGTTTTCCGGACGACGGAATTTGTTAACGGTGATTTTTGATTTGCGAACCCCTTCTTGAACCATGTGCTTTGCGGAATGGTCTTTTTGTGGTGCCATAGAACATATCCCCTTTCTATTGATGAAGCAATAATTTTTATCGAATGATGCCTTACAATTTGAATTATAGCAGGGGTGTATCCTATGCACAAGGAGAATTTTCGTACAATTCTCAAATAATCTGCCAGAGATTTTTCGCCCACAATTTTGCGCTCGTGTAAAATCTGTGTAAAGGGCGCTGGCAAGGGATTTTTTGGATGCAATCACGCATTGACGAGGGATAATCTAACTGTTATACTTAGAATGCCTTGTTAGGCTTATTATGTAGAGGTGCAATCTCGCAAGAGATGATCTGAGGAAATGGAGAGAGTGGAAGAATGAAGGATCCAATCCGCTTGTACGGGTTTAACAACCTGACAAAATCTCTGAGCTTTAATATTTACGACGTCTGCTATGCGCGCACGGTTCGTGAGCAGCGAGATTATGTCGCCTATATTGACGAGCAATACAATTCTGAGCGTCTGACGGATATTTTGGTGAACGTCACCGAGATGATTGGCGCCAATGTGCTCAATATTGCCCACCAAGATTATGACCCGCAGGGCGCGAGTGTGACGCTGCTCATTGCGGAAAAATCGATGGTGCCTACCATCGAAAGCGACACCATTGTCGGCCATCTGGACAAGAGCCACGTGACGGTGCACACCTATCCGGAATATCATCCGGAAAATGCCATTGCGACCTTTCGTGTGGACATTGATGTGGCAACCTGCGGGGAAATTTCGCCGCTGCAGACCTTGGATTATCTGGTGGGGAGCTTTGACTCGGACATTATCACGATGGATTACCGCGTGCGCGGCTTTACCCGCGATGTCGACGGCAAAAAGGTGTTCAACGATCACCCGATGGCTTCCATCCAGGATTTCATCGACAACGAGACCCTCAAGCGCTACGACGCGGTGGACATCAATATTTACCAAGCCAATATTTATCACACAAAAATGCTGATCAAGGACATAGATATTCA
The DNA here is from genome assembly GCA_030524315.1 of Peptococcaceae bacterium. Taxonomy (GTDB): domain Bacteria; phylum Bacillota; class Peptococcia; order Peptococcales; family Peptococcaceae; genus UMGS1590. The sequence goes on along the minus strand of JAUNGU010000026.1, from coordinate 21,869 downwards.
AAACTATCTATTTAATACAGATGCATATGAACTTTTACCTCAGAAGCGGCTGGAGATTACTCAGAACCTGCGCAGGGAGATGATCGAAATCTTCAGTGGCTACAATGTTTATTGAGAGAAAGAAAGGTGAGAGTGATTGAATCAGGATCGAATGCCTATTTTGGATGCACTCGAGGATTTTAAGAGTCAACGAATTGTTCCCTTTGATGTTCCTGGGCACAAGCGCGGTAAAGGCAACAAAGAACTCACGGCCTTCCTTGGCGAAGCCTGTGTGTCGATCGATGTGAATTCGATGAAATGTCTGGACAATCTCTGCCACCCTGTCAGCGTGATTCGCGAGGCAGAAATGCTAGCCGCCGATGCTTTTGGAGCACAGGCGGCTTTTTTGATGGTGGGCGGGACGACCTCGGCGGTGCAGGCGATGATTTTGTCGACGGTGGCACCGGGCGATGAGATTATTTTGCCGCGCAACGTTCATCGCAGCGTCATCAACGCGCTGGTGCTAGTGGATGCGGTGCCAGTGTATGTGAATCCGCAGATGGACCAGCGGTTGGGGATTTCTCTGGGCATGAAGCTTGCTGAGGTGGAGGAGGCGATCAAGGCCCATCCCAACGCCAAGGCGGTACTCGTCAATAACCCGACCTACTACGGCATCTGCTCCAACCTCGAGGCGATTGTCGAGATCGCCCACGCCCACGGCATGAAGGTGCTGGCCGACGAGGCCCACGGCACCCATTTCTATTTTGGCGAGGGGTTGCCCAAGGCGGCGATGCACGTTGGCGCCGATATGGCGGCGGTGAGCATGCACAAAAGCGGCGGCTCGCTGACCCAGAGCTCGATTTTGCTGTTGGGGCCAAATATCAACGCCGATTACGTGCGCCAGATCATCAATTTGACGCAAACGACGAGTGGCTCCTATTTGCTCCTGTCGAGCCTGGACATTTCCCGGCGCAATCTGGCGCTGCGAGGTGAGGATATTTTTGCCCGGGTGCTCAACATGGCCGAGTACGCTCGCAAGGAAATCAACCAAATTGGCGATTACTGGGCCTATGGTTATGACCTCATCGATGGCGACAGCGTCTATGATTTTGACCGCACGAAGCTTTCGGTGAACACGCTGGCACTGGGCTTGGCGGGCATCGAGGTCTATGATCTCTTGCGCGATGAGTACGACATTCAGGCGGAGCTTGGCGATTTGGGCAATTTCTTGGCCTACATTTCCATCGGCGACCGACCGGCGGATATTGAGCGGCTGGTCAGCGCCCTGCAGGAAATTCGTCGCCGCTTCAAAAAGCCGGCGGTGAACATGTTTGAGCAGGAATACATCAACCCGATTGTTAAGATGACGCCCCATGCGGCCTTTTACGCCCAGAAAAAATCCCTCAACCTCGAGGATTGCGTGGGTCACATTTGCGCGGAATTTGTCATGATCTACCCGCCGGGGATTCCGATTCTTTCCCCGGGCGAGCTCGTTACCCAGGAAATTGTCGAATACATTCGCTACGCCAAGCAGAAAGGCTGCACCATGCTCGGCACCGAGGATATGGGTGTCAATAGACTCAACGTCATCGACTAAGGAGGAGACAGATGGAGCTATGGTATACAGAAGCGCATTCCAAGGAAGCGCAGTTTTCTATCAAATTTGACCGCCAGCTGCACACGGAGCAGAGCGATTTTCAGCGCATCGATGTGTTTGAAAGCAACGAATTTGGCCGCTTTCTCACCCTCGACGGTATCATGATGCTTACAGAAAAGGACGAATTCATCTATCACGAGATGATTGTCCACGTGCCGATGGCGGTGCATCCGAACCCGAAGCGCATTCTCGTCATCGGCGCCGGTGACGGCGGCTGTCTGCGCGAGCTGACGCGCTATCCCGAGGTGGAACACATCGACGTCGTCGAAATCGACGCGCGCGTCATCGACGTCTGCCGCGAGTGGCTGCCCAAGACGGCCTGCGGCTTTGACGACCCACGCGTCCACATCCACATCCAGGACGGCCTCAAATACGTGCGCAAATGCGAGGACGCCTACGACCTCATCATTGTCGATTCGACGGACCCCTTCGGCCCGGGCGAGGGGCTTTTCACGAAGGAATTTTACGGCAACTGCTTCAAGGCCCTTCACGAGGACGGCATCATGGTCAACCAGCACGAAAGCCCATTTTATGCCGACGACGCCAAGGCCATGCAGCGCGCCCACAAGCGCATTGTCGACAGCTTTGCCTTAAGCCGCGTCTATCAGGCGCACATTCCAACCTACCCATCGGGGCATTGGCTCTTTGGCTTTGCCTCCAAAAAATACCATCCGGTGCGGGATTTGGACGCGCGCCGCTGGAATGCGCGAGGGCTCGAGACCCGTTATTACAACACCAACCTGCACAAGGGCAGCTTTTATTTGCCAAACTATGTGCAGGATCTCTTAGAAAACGTAGAACCAGAGGATGAATAATGAAACTTAACATTCAAACCTTTATCGGCTGCGAGAGCAGCTTTGACGACGCCCGCGCCGTGATTTTTGGCGCGCCCTTTGACGGCACCACGTCCTTTCGGCCGGGCACGCGCTTTGGCCCCCAGGCGATGCGCGCCGAAAGCTTTGGCATTGAAACCTATAGCCCCTATCAAAATCGCGACCTCGAGGACATTGCTGTTTTTGATGCTGGCGACCTGGATTTTCCCTTCGGCAATACAGAGGCCGTTCTCGATATGATCGAGGCGCGCACCGAGGAAATCCTCGATGCCGAGAAAATCCCTGTCATGCTCGGCGGCGAGCATCTCGTGACGCTGGGCGCCATGCGCGCCATGGTGCGCAAATATCCGAATCTGCACATCATCCATTTTGACGCCCACACCGATTTGCGCGACGACTACCTCGGCGAGAAGCTGTCTCACGCCTCGGTGATTCGCCGCTGCTGGGAGCTTGTGGGCGATGGGCGCATCCACCAATTTGGCATTCGCTCGGGCGAGCGTGCCGAATTTGATTTTGCAGCGCTGCACACCGATTTTCACCCGTTCAACACCCGCGCGGTGCTTGAGGCGGCGATGCAGCTGGGCGATGAGGTGCCGGTGTATGTGACGCTGGATCTGGACGTGCTGGATCCGTCGCTTTTTTGCGGCACAGGCACGCCGGAAGCGGGCGGCATTCTCTTTGGCGAGCTAGAGGAAGCGCTCCTCACCCTGGAAGCCCTCAACGTCGTCGGCTTTGACATCAACGAGCTCTCGCCTCATTACGACGCCTCGGGCACATCGACGGCTGTCGCCTGCAAGGTTTTGCGAGAAATGTTGCTTGCTTATGTAAAATAAGGTATCATACAGAGAGAAACTATTGTCAATCACCAAAGGAGGATCTACATTGGGAAAAGCTTTAGTAATTGGTTGCGGCGGCGTGGCATCTGTCGCCATCCACAAAATGTGTCAGAACAGCGAAGTGTTTGAAGAGGTTATGATCGCCAGCAGAACCAAGAGCAAGTGTGACGCCCTGGCCGAAAAGCTCGCCGGTGGCAAAACCAAGCTCCACACGGCTGCGCTGGACGCCGACAAAACCGACGATATCATCGCCCTCATCAACGACTTCCAGCCAGACGTCGTCGTCAATTTGGCGCTGCCTTATCAGGATCTGACCATCATGGACGCCTGCCTGGCCACCAAGACCGACTATGTCGACACCGCCAACTACGAACCGGAAGACACGGCCAAGTTTGAATACAAGTGGCAGTGGGCCTATCGCGAACGCTTCGAAGAAGCGGGCATCACCGCGCTTTTGGGCAGCGGCTTTGACCCAGGGGTCACCAGCGTTTTCTCGGCCTACGCCCTCAAGCACGAATTTGACGAAATCAACTACATCGACATTCTCGACTGCAATGGTGGCGACCACGGCTATCCATTTGCCACCAATTTCAACCCGGAAATCAACATCCGCGAAGTCTCTGCCAAGGGCAGCTATTGGGAAGACGGTCATTGGGTCGAAACCGAGCCAATGGAAATCAAGCGCGTCTACAATTTCCCACAGGTCGGCGAGAAGGATATGTACCTCCTCCATCACGAGGAAATCGAATCCCTGGCGCTGAACATTCCGGGGATCAAGCGCATCCGCTTCTTCATGACCTTTGGCCAGAGCTACCTCAACCATCTCCAGTGCCTGGAGGATGTGGGCATGACCTCCATTGAGCCAATCGAATTCCAGGGCCAGCAGATTGTGCCGCTGCAATTCCTCAAGGCAGTGCTGCCGGATCCGGCCAGCCTCGGTCCACGCACCGTCGGCAAGACCAACATCGGTTGCATCTTCCGCGGCAAAAAGGACGGCAAGGACAAAACCTATCAGCTCTACAATGTCTGCGACCACCAGGAATGCTACAAGGAAGTTGGCAGCCAGGCCGTCAGCTACACCACCGGTGTGCCAGCGATGATCGGCGCCATGCTCCTCATGAACGGCACTTGGAAGGGCCCGGGCGTCAAAAACATCGAAGAATTTGACCCGGATCCATTCATGGACGCCCTCAACAAATGGGGCCTGCCATGGATCGAAGACCGCGACCCAGTGTTGGTAGACTGAGATGACGTGGCCAATTTTAGAGGGGGTTTCGACCCCCTATTTTCTTATTGATGAAGAAATGATCGACACCAATTTGCAGATTCTCGACCACGTCATGCAAGAAAGCGGCGCGTGCATCCTCTTGGCGCAAAAAGCCTTCAGCATCTACCAGTGCTATCCGCAAATTGGCCAGACCCTCTGCGGCACCACCGCCAGCGGCCTCTATGAGGCGCGCCTCGGCAAGGAGGAAATGGGCGGCGAGACCCACGTCTTTTGCCCCGCCTATCAGGACAGCTGGTTTGACGCACTCTTGACCTACGCCGACCACCTCGTCTTTAACAGCCTCAGCCAGTGGCAGCATTTTCGCGCGCGCGCCCTCGCCGCCGGCAAAAGCTGCGGCCTGCGCATCAATCCCGCCCATTCTACCCAGGAGGCGGCGATTTACGATCCTTGCGCGCCGGGCTCCCGCTTTGGCATTTTGCGCGCGGACCTTGAGGGCGCCGATCTCTCTGGCATCGACGGGCTGCATTTCCACACCCTCTGCGAGCAAAACGTCGACGCCCTCGTCGAGACGCTAGAGGTCGTCGAGCGCGACTTTGGCGACTTGCTCCACCAGATGAAATGGCTCAACCTCGGCGGCGGGCACCACATCACCCGCGCCGACTACGACGTCGAGACCCTCATTCGCACGGTCAAGCGCTTGCGCGAGACCTACGACCTCGACGTCTACCTCGAGCCTGGCGAAGCCGTCGTCCTCAACGCCGGCTACCTCGTCGCCTCCGTCGTCGACCTCGTCCACAACGACCTCGACATCGCCGTCCTCGACACCTCCGCCGCCTGCCACATGCCCGACGTCATCGAAATGCCCTACCGACCACCGCTTGAGCACAGCGGCGAAGCCGGAGAACTCGCACACACCTATCGCCTCGGCGGGCCAACCTGCCTCGCAGGCGACGTCATCGGCGACTACTCCTTCGCCGAGCCCCTCGCCATCGGCGACAAGCTCATCTTTGACGACATGGCCCTCTACACCATGGTCAAAACCAACACCTTCAACGGCATGCCCCTCCCAGCCATCTACCGCGGCAGCGCCCACACCGGCGCCAAAATCGTGCGACAATTTGGCTATGAGGACTTCAAAAGCAGACTGTAAACAGAAACGTCCAGCCTCCACAAGGTTTAAGTGCTTTGCCAATGCAACGCATCCTTTTGCTGCAATTGGAGTCGCGATGCAAGGTGACAAAATGGCATCTAAACAGAGTATATCCATCAATCTTTTGATACTGACGTATTTGGCCGCTTTTTTAACGGGCTTAGCATTTGGAAGAAAAAATCCAGATAGGTAATGGAAAGATGGCAGGATAACAATATCACAGATTGTCACCGGGCGCGCGCATGGTCTGAGTTCGCACGCTGTGCCGAATCCTTGTAGGTAGTGATGGCTAAAAGGTGTTGGCCAATGCAGAGGTACCAGTACTAATGGTGCATTAATCATTTTCAGCTGTCGCAATTGCGGCAGCTTTTTTCATTGTGGATAATTCTATATAAGCAAAGCGAAGCCACCATCCCTTTTCGATGGTGGCTTCGCTACGTTGAGAATATGATGGTTAATCAATTAAATCTGCGCCGATGCAGTTGGCGGCGTCGTAGGCGGCGCGGATGGTGGTTTGGACGTTGCCGACTTTGGTGCAGTCGCCGAGGGCGCGGAATTCTGGGGCGGTGTCTCTGAAGGATTCGGCGAGGGCGGTGTTGGCGCGCATGCCCATGGCGAGGATGATGGTGTCGCAGGTCAGCGCGTGGATTTGTGCGTTGGCGTCTTGGTAGAGCACTTCATTGTCGTTGACTTGGGTGCACTTGCCACCAGTGATGATGGTGATGTGGTGGTCGTCGAGCTGGCCGAGCAATTCTTCGCGATAGGTGCGCATGGCGTCCTTGGCGAGGGTGTTTTGCATTTCGAGAATCGTCACCTTGTGGCCGTTTGAGGCATAGTGGATGGCTGTTTCGCAGCCTGCCTGGCCGCCGCCAATGATGACAATATTTTTGCCAATTGGTTTGCCGCTAAAGAAGCTTTCGGCACAGGTGAGGACGTTGTCGCCGTCCAGGCCGGAAATGGCGCGTGGTTTGATTGGTGTGGCGCCAACGGCGGCGATGACGGTGTCAAATCCCATGGCGCGGATCATATCTGGTGTGGCGTTGCAGTTGGTGATGACTTTGATATTGTCACACGTCGAGATCTGGTCAATGAGATATTTTTCATAGTCGTAGAGGTCGTACTTGAAGCGCATGAAGGCGGCTTCCTTGAGCTGACCGCCGAGGGTGGCTTCTTTTTCAAAGAGGGTCACATCGTGGCCGCGTTGTGCTGCTTTCATGGCGCAGTACATCCCGCCGGGACCGCCGCCGATGATGCCGACGTGGTTTTTGTGCCATTTTTTTGGCACCATCATATCGGTGAAATCCTCGCGGCCTGCTTCTGGATTGACGGAGCAGACGTATTTGTGGGTGGTCTTGAATTCGTCGAGGCAACGGAAGCATTTGATGCAAGGAACGATTTTTTCTGGTTTGCCAGCCTTGGCCTTGGCAATGGTGAGGGGATCGGCGATTAATCCGCGCGCCATGGCGATAATGTCGGCCTGGTCGGTAGCCAGCGCTTTTTCGATGTCGTCCGGCTTTTGGAAGGCGCCTAGCCCGAGGACGGGAATGTGAATGTCTGGGCAAGCCTTGACAGCCGCGGCCAGATGCACATTGCAGGCAGGTGCGAGAAAGCCTGTCGGATGGGTGATGGCGCGCAGGCGTGGCTCGCGGACGACACCGGCAGATACGTGGATAATATCGATGCGATCCTGAATGAGCTTGACAAATTCAATGCATTCGTCGATTTCAAACCCACCTGGCACACATTCAGAGCCGGAAATGCGGTATTCGATGAGGAGATCTCGACCGACCTTTTCGCGAATGCGATCCAGGACCATCAGCGGAAATTTGGCGCGGTTGGCCATGCTGCCGCCATATTCATCGGTGCGATGATTGCCGCGTGGAGAAACAAATTCTTGTAGCAGGGTGCCGTGGCCACCATGAATGAGGAGTGTGTCAAAGCCGCAGAATTTGACGCATTCAGCCAGGTGGGCATAGCGGTCGGCGAGCTTTTCCATTTCTTCCTCGGGCATCTGATAAAAATGCAAGCCATCTTTGCGCGTAAAATCCGAGCAGCCGTAGATTTTGTTTTTCTTGGCTTCTTCGGTGTATTCGCCTTCGCTGCCAAAATGAATGAGCTCGTAGGAACATTTGCAATCATAAAAATGGATGGCATCGGTGAAATGAATAAAATTGCGCCAGCCTGTTGGGTCTTCGATGTCAAAATTTGAATGGATTGGATCTTTGCCAGGTTGATTGACCTGCTGGCCACCACATTCCACCTGCGCGACACCGCCCTTGGCTTTTTCGAGATAATTTTTGATCATTGCAGGCTCTGGATAGGTGGGCGCATTGTTTTGCATCATGTGGCCCATGGATGGGGCAGAAAAAATTCGATTTTTAAAGGTGACATTGCCGACCTGTAAAGGTTGAAAAATATGAGGATATAATTGGTTCATGAATAATCGCTCCCTTAAAGGTGTTCGTGTTGCAAATGTGATCGATAGATGGCATTTGGGGAATGTCAACGCTTTAGTTAAAGCATAGTTGATGGTGAGTAAAAAGGGAAAGACAAGGGTCGGATAACTGTGATAAGTAAAATCTATCAAAGATGCTGGCGTTTTACAGGTAGGATGTTTTATGTATAATGAAAAGGAACGATCCAGCGAGGAGGATGTCATTATGGAACTCAAGCAGTTGCAATATTTTTTAACTGTCGCGGCGCATTTGAATTTTAGTCGGGCGGCAGAAGCCCTTTATATTTCCCAGCCTGCCTTGAGCTATCAAATTGCAGAGCTGGAGCGAGAGCTCGGCGTATTGTTGTTTGTGCGTGATCGCAGGAAAATTTATCTCAGTCCGGCGGGCGCAGCGCTGGTGCCGCTGGCGCAGAATACGTTGGAGGATGCTGCCAAGATCAGTCGGATGGCTGAGGGTGGTTTGTTGGTTGGCAAAGAGGAGCAGCAGCTGCGCATTGGCTTTGACGATACAGAGGAGCACTATGATATTTCTGGCGAAACTGCAAAAATTGCTGCCTACAAAAAAGCGAATCCCCAGGTGCATCTTGAAATGGGCGCTTTCTCATTTCAAGAATGCGTGGATAAATTGTTGGAGGGCAGTTTGGATGTGGCCTTCCTTGTGCTCAGGCACCAAGAAAATGTACCGAACGATTTGACCACCAAGGTGGTTTGTGAGGATCGGTTGATGCTTTTGGCACCGGCAGATGAGGCGATCACTGATTATAAAGAAGCGCTGGATAAATATGGGCTCATCATGGTCGACAGCAAATCTCGAGGACGGCGGCGCATGCTCAGAGCCCTCAAGGAATTGCAGGTGGAGCCACAGATCATCGCGGTCGATTCCTTCCCGGCGGGTTTTGTTTATTTGCAAAGTGGCCTGGGCTGTCTGCAATTTCCGGAGCGCTATATCAATTCCCACCAAAGTCTGGCAGGGATGACAAAGCTTCCTGTACCAAGTCCGGCAGTCGAATTAAAGCACGTGGCAGCGTGGCACAAGCAGCGTCTAAATCCTACGGTCTGGGAATTGCTGCGCTTTTTTCAGGATGCGGAATAGAAATGATTTAAAAATTTTATCACAGTTATTTTAAAATGGTATTTTAATTACCAAATGGACAATGTATATAATAAACCCATCGATAGATGACACTTTTGGGGAATATCAACAGTCATGTAGTGCAACTTTCAAAAAGGAGGCCAGCTATGCAAGCTGTTAAGAGAAAAAGTGTTATCACTTGGGGTGTCATCGTCCTTTTACCGCTCATTATTTTATTATTGCCAACGGGAGGAGATTTTACCTTCCAAATCAAATTGTTCTTTGCCATCACCGTCATGGGTATTGCGATGTTTTGTACCAATGAAATGGACAATGCCATTGCAGCGCTATTGATGATGACGCTGTACATCGTCACGGGATTGGCAGACATGCCGACGGTTTTTTCGGCGTGGACCAATGCGATTCCTTGGTATATTTTGTCCACCTTGTTATTGGTCGCCATCTTGGATGACACGACGATTTTACGACGGATGGCCTATCATTGTCTCGTGCTGACGGGTCGTTCCTATACAGGGATTATTTTTGGCGTGACGATTACTGGGATGCTCTCGATTATCATTATTCCAGGGACCTGGACCAGCTTGGCGGTTGCAGCAATTGTCGTATCTATTATCAAATCGATGGAGCTGCCAGTTGGGAAGGTGTCCGGCGGGATCATCTTGGCCGCCTGCTTTGGCTTTCACATTGCCTCTGCGTTTATTTACTCCCCATCAGGGATTCAGATGTTCTTGGACATGTCTGCGAATGTGGAGGGCGTCGGCAATATGCGCACCAATTTCGTGGATTATTTTCTGCAAATGCTGCCAATGCTTGTGGTGCCATTCATTATGGCATTCATCATTAGCAAGTTCATGAAGCCAGAGGTCCCAGTCAAGGATCAAGAATTTTTCCGTCAGAAGCTCCAGGATCTGGGGCCAATGACGAGGGATGACAAAAAAGTCCTGGTTATTTTGTTGGTGCTCTTGGTATATCTCTTCACCAATCGTTGGACAGGGTTCAATATGCTGTATGGATTTATGCTGGCGCCAATCGCTTGCTATCTGCCTGGGATTCGCGTTGGCAAACCAGAGCATTTTGCAAAGCTCAACTTTGGCATTCTCTTTTTCATCGTTGGTTGCTTGGCCATCGGCTCTGTTGCAGCCGTTTGCGGCGCGGGTGCCTACCTCACCAATATGATCCTGCCACTGCTTTCCAATACAAGCAGCTATGGCTTCCTGGCGATTGTATTCGTCTTTGGGATTTTGGTTAATTTCCTGCTCACGCCAATGGCCGCCATGTCTGCGGTTGCACCAATCCTTTCGGGGATTGCAGTTGGCTTGGGCATTCCAGCATTGACAACCACCTACGCATTTTATCTGGGGCTGGATCAGCTGATTCTGCCATATGAAATTGGCACCTACCTCATTTTCTTTGCCTTTGGCTATGTATCGCTGAAGGATTTTGCCAAACTGTCTGGGATCAAGATGCTGGTTACCACCATTTGGACCTTTGCCATTATGATTCCGTGGTGGATGATGATGGGACTCGTTTAATATTTTCGCCGAGCGTGCGCATGCGCTCGGCGATTTTTCTGTGCCCTCGCCATGCGCCCTTCTCTGGCAATCGCCGCCGGTTTACGATATAATGAAGGCAACAAAAATTGTGCGAAAGGTGTGAATTCTTATGAGTGGGTATGAGCATATTTTGATTCCTGTGGATGGCTCGGAGTGTTCGGAGCGGGCGCTGGCGGAGGGCAAGCGGATGCAGGCGGCTTTTGGCGCGCAGGTGACGCTGCTCTTTGTGGTGAGCGATCCGGATTTTGATTGCACGATGGGCAATCCATCTCTGGGCGTGGCGAGCATGGAGCACGACGTGGCCGAGGCGGAGACGTATCTCGCGCGCTGCGCCGAATCCTTCGAGAAGGATTGCGAGACCAAGGTCGTCGTCGGCTGCATCGCCAAGAGCATTCTCGCCGAGGCCAAGGCGCTGGGCTGTGACCTGATTGTCATGGGCTCCCAGGGTTTGGGCTCGGCGCTCCGTCGCTTCCTTGTGGGCAGCGTCGCCAAAAACGTGCTCTCGAGCGCAGAGGTGCCGGTGCTGATCGTGCATTAATATCTCAAGCTGTCGCAGTTGCGGCAGCTTTTTTGTTTGGCGCGTGCAAAATGGTAAAGGCTGAAAGGTCGTCGCTTAAAATGGGCGGCAGCCTCTATTTTTTTGTCTGGCGAGCATTGAGAAACTGATTATTTATCGTTGGCAGGTTTCCAGCGGCGCAAAATTTTTCGCCGAGAAAATCTGAGCTGCGGAGATTTTTTCGCTGACCAGTTTTGAGACACTGAGAATTTTTCGCTGGCTAGTTCTGTGCTGCTGAGAATTTCTCGCTGGCTGTTCCTGTTTGCGCAGTTGCGGGTGGCAAATAGACCGCTGTTGCATAAAAATACGGAATTCGTCAAAAACATGTGGATAATTGTCACATCTAGGCGTACAATAGAGGACGCAGTACTCATTCAAAATCTTAACTGAGGTAGATCAGAAGTATGGAAGAAAGAGGTGAAGTGAGAATGAATGTTGCGTTGATTATTGTTATTGTTTACATGCTGTTGTTGCTATTTGTGGCGTGGGCGTCGGCGATGTTCCGCCGCAATAGCTCGGCCGAGGCGTTTCTCTTGGCAAACAAGCAGCTGTCGTGGCCTTTGGTGGGCGTGATGATTGCGGGGATTGCCGTTGGCGGTTCATCGACGGTCGGGATTGCTCAGAATGCGTACACGTCGGGGATTTCTGCAGGATGGTATGACGTGGCCTGGGCAGCCGGGGCGATCATTGTGGGCTTTGCGCTGGCGTCGCATATTCGTAACAGCGAGTATGTGACAATCAACAAGATGCTGGGCTCGGTCTTTGGCGGCAAGTTTTCGATTGTGAGCACGGTCATCCAGGTGATGATCAACACGGTCATCATCGCGCTGCAAATCATCGCCGGTGGGGCGATTTTGACGGCGCTGATGCCGGAGGTGTTCACAATGAGTCTGGGGATCATCGTTTCGGCGGTGATGTTTGGGCTGATTTCCTTTGTCGGCGGGCTGACGGCGGCGAGTGTGTCCAATGTGGTCAACATTGCGGTCATCTACATCGGCCTGACGGTGGGGCTCATCGCGACGGTGTCTCATTTTGGCGGCTTTGCGACGATTAACGCGTCGCTGCCAGTGGGCATGAGCGGCGATGGCAGCCATTGGTACAGCATGGTCAAGGGCATGGGTTTGGCGGCGATTGTCGCTTGGTTTGTGACGATGATTGTGGATGCGGTGCCAAACGGCGGCGTCATCCAAAACATCATTGCGGCAAGATCCCCGGCCGATGCCAAAAAGGGCACGATTTTTGCCGGGATTCTGATGATTCCGGCGGGCTTCATGAGCGCCATCTTTGGCATTGTGGCGGCGGCGTATTTCCCAGGGCTCGAAAGCTCGGCGATGGCGCTGCCGGCGGTGGTCATGGAGCTGCCAAGCTGGGTGGCCGGGATTCTCTTGGCAGGGCTCTGGGCAGCGGATGTGTCGACGGCGACGGGGCTGATGATGGGCGTGAGCACCATGGTCAGCGAAGACGTGGTGTTCAAATATTTCTACAAGGGCGTCAGCCGCAAGCTGCGTCTGAGAATTTCGCGCATCGTCTGCCTGGCGGTCATCATCATCGCTTACCTGGGTGCGACCCAGGTGTCCAACATCCTGAGCGCCCTGATGAGCGCGCTGACGCTCTTTGGCCCATATGCGATTTTGATGACGGCGATTTTTCTGTTTCCACGCGCAGTCAAGCGCTCCACCGGTTGGCTGACGTTGATATTTGGCCTTGTGAGCTTTGTTGTGGTACAATTCTTTGTACCAGAGTGGCGCATTCTGGGCCAGTCGATTTACACGGTCATGCTCATGAGCTTCATCGGCTTTGGGCTTTCGCAAATCGACAAAAACCAGGCGTCCGTCGATCATTTACGGAAAACAAACAAAGAGCAATAATTTTGGAATGGACGATGTCTCTTTGGGTGTCGTCCATTTTTTCTTGAGAGGGAGTGTAACAATGGGTTTGATATTTGACAAAAATTCTACCATGAACGACCATGTGCAAGCCTGCATCAACAATGATTTTGCCCGCCAGGCCACACGTGGCGCCCAGGCCAATTTTAACGCCCGTCGCGAGGCGCAAAAGGCGGCCTACGAGGGCTGGGAAACCTATCGCGACCAGGCGGCGGCCATTCGCGATGATGTGCTCGGCCACTTAGACTATTATCTGAACCAATTCATCGACCACACCGAGGCCAACGGCAATATTGTCCACTTTGCCACAGACGACAAGGAAGCGCAGAAAATCCTGCTGGAGATTTGCCACGCCAAGGGCGCCAAGAGCGTCGTCAAATCCAAGAGCATGGTCAGCGAGGAAATCGATTGCAACAACACGCTCCTTGCCGATGGCATCGAGGTCAACGAGACCGACCTTGGCGAGTACATGATCCAGCTCGACGATTGGAACCATCCGTCCCATCTGCTCATGCCTGGCATGCACATGGACATCAAGGCGACCTACGATCTCTTCGTCAAGTATGGCTACAAGGGCGCGATGGAGGCGCGGGAAATGACCCTCTTTGCCCGCGAGCAGCTGCGCCACAAATTCCTCACCGCCGACATTGGCATCACCGGTTGCAATTTTGCCATTGCCAGCACCGGCACCACGAGCATCATCACCAACGAGGGCAACGGCCGCATGGTCACAAGCCTGCCGGAAACGCAGATTGTCCTCATGGGCATGGAGCGCCTCCTGCCAAATATGGAGGCCTTCGACGCCCTCATGCAGACCTTCGTGCGCCACGCCGTCGGCACGGCGCTTTCAAGCTACATGTCCTTTACCCACGGGCCACGCTCGGCCGGTGCCCAGGACGGGCCAAAGGAAGTCCACATCATCATCATCGACAACGGCCGCTCGAAAATCCTCGGCAGCAAATACAACAAAATGCTCCGCTGCATCCGCTGTGGCACCTGTCAAAACGTCTGCCCAGTCTTTCGCCACATCACCGGCCACGGCTACGGCGCTTGCTACCAGGGGCCGATGGGCATCGTCTACACGCCGCTCTTGAACGGCTTTGACGGCTACACCAAGAGCATGCCATACGCCTGCACCCTCTGCGGCGAATGCAGCCAGAATTGCCCTGTCGAGATTCCGCTCCACGAGCTGATCTTGGCCGAGCGCCAGGACATTGTCGAGCACACGGACCTGACCAGCACCAGCGAAAAGGACGTCTTTGTCGCCGCTGGGGAAATGCTCGGCCACAAGAGCACCTATCTCGCCGGGACCAAGCTCGGCAAGCCGGGCATGAAGGTCCTGGCCGCCCTCACTCGCGAAAAGGATCACCTCGGCAGCCGCACCAAGCTCCCAGTCGTCAAAAATTGGACCCAGAGCCGCGACATGCCGCTTCTGCATAGCGGTGAATTCCGCAAATGGGTCAAGGACCACGGATTGGAGGGTAAATAATGAGCACCGATAGAAAAACCTTCATGGCGCGCGTTTCCCGTGCCCTCGGCAACGACCGCGTGCCAGATCAGATCACGCCAAGCTACGATTACAGCCAGGGGCGCCAATACAGCCGCCTGCAAAACCTCGACGCCGCCGCACTGCGCGAGGTCATGGCTGCCCAGGCGCCCGTGCGTGACTTCACCTATTACGAATGCAACGCCGACGAGCTCCCGGCGCTCTTGGCTGAGATCATCGCCAAGGAAGCGCCAAATCGCGTCGTCGTTCCAGCAGACACCGCCGCCGACGGCATTGACCTTGCCGCCCTCGTCGCCACCAGCGGCGCTGAGGTCTACGGCTACAGCAAGGACGCCGACGCCGCCAGCCAGCGCGCCACCATCGAAAGCGCCGATTTGGGCATCACGATTCCCTTCCGCGCCATCGCCGACACTGGCACGACGCTGGAAATCGCCAGCGACAGCTGCGGCAAAATCGTCGGCCTCCTGCCAACGGCCCACATCTCCATCATTTTCCAGAGCCGCATGCGCGCCACGCTGACCCAGCTCGCGCCAGAGCTCGACGAGCTGGGCGCCGCTGCCGACGGTCCGTCCTATTTTCTCTTCATCAGCGGCCCATCGTCCACCGGCGACATCGAGTCCGTCCTCGTCACCGGCGTCCACGGCCCAACCAGAGAATACGACATCGTCGTCAAGGATCTGTAATTGCATGACAAAGGACGTCGCCACCGCGACGCCCTTTTTTTGAAACATTGAATAGAGGAGAGAACCATGAAACAACAGAGAGACACCTATTCCGGCGGTAAAATTGCCCTTGCCATTGTGCTCGCCATCGCCGTGCTCATCGCAAGCCAGCTCCTGGCGCAGGTAGCGGGGACGCTGCTTGTGGGCGTGGGGCTGCCTGCAGCCGTGGGCAATATCGTCCTCGGCGCGCTCTATGTGGCGCTGGCCTATGGTGGCCTCCGCCTGCTCTGCCAGCGCGTCCTGCACACATCCACGAAAACGCTGCGACTCTCGCCGCAGGGGCTTCAGTGGCGCTGGCTCGTCGTGGCGTTGCTCATGCCGCTGGTGGTCATTCGCCTGGCGATGGTTGTTGGCGGCAGCTGGGTGTTGTCGGACGTGGACGTGGCGCAGACGTTGACCGCGGCAATTTTCTACTACGGCATGGCTGCGGGCATTGTCGAGGAGCTCGTCTTTCGCGGCGTGATCATGGGCGTGCTCGCTGCGTGCTTTGGGCGCGCCGTCGCCATCCTCGCGCCATCGCTGCTCTTTGGTGTCGTCCATGTCATCGGCAGCGGCCTCGGCGTGATTGATGGCCTGCAGGTCGTCGTCGCCGGGAGTCTCGTGGGGATCTTATTCTCCCTCATTGCCCTGGCGACCGGCTCTGTCTGGAACAGCGCCATCGTCCACGGCGTTTGGAACGTCGCCTTTGCCAGCGGGCTTATCGCCATTGCTCCGGCGCCGGAGAAAGACACCCTCCTGACCTACGTCATCAGCACCCACTCGCAGCTCATCACCGGCGGCGACTTCGGCATCGAAGCCTCCATCCTTGCCATCCTCGTCTACACCCTCGCCAGCGCCTTCGCCCTCTGGAGCGGACGCCGCGCGAGATAATAGCATCATCCAACAGCTTGTGCAAATGCGCAGGCTGTTTTTTTTGCGTTCAGAACCCGTCAGCGAGAAATTTTCGCAGCCTGCGCCGTATGCGTCTGATTATTTCTTGTAAATGTTTTGTATACCGTTGCAAATTATAAGGGGGGGTTATAATTTAATTATGTTATTTCGCCGCGCACCAGCCCTCGAGGGGGAAGCGTTCATCGTGCGCGCTGGCCGCTGGCGAAAAATAAAAAACGAAGGGAAGAAAATCTATGAAGAAAAAATTTTTGCTCCTCCTAGCAACCCTCCTTCTCAGCCTCGCCATCGTGCCAGCAGCCTTTGCGACAGGTGAAGGGGACGGCAGCGGGGAAACGACGCCAGCACCGCAGGAATATGCAGCTGTCGTTCTGGATGCGGAAGGCCAAACTGTCGGACAATATGAGACGGTGCAAAAGGCCGTTAATGCTTCTCAGGAAGGGCAAACGGTGAAGTTGCTCAAGGATTCGGAAGAAAATGTATCTTTCAATAACAAGAAAGGTATCACAGTTGATGGTTTAGCGGCAGATGGTAAAACCAAGTACAGTATTAATCGCATGGTGTTTAATGGTGGCAAAAACAATTATAATGAAGCCATCATCTTGAAGAACATCAAATTCACCCCAAAGGATGCTTTTGCGATTAATATAAATAGTAGTTCAGATAATCCAGAGAAAAAGTTTAATAATAATATTACCATTGAAAATTGTGACTTTACGCTAGATGAGGGATCTTTAGCATGGGTATTTATACTCGTTCAAAAGCAGGCAGAAAATGTAAAGATTTTGAATAACACCTTTACTATTGAGCGTGAGGATGGACATACTAGGGATGACAAAAAGCCTGAGTCTGAATGGGATCCGTTTAAATGTATCAACTTTTTACACACGCCAGATAGAGTGACATCGACCACGCTTATTCAGGGAAATACTGTGACATCTAAGCATAAGAAGAATGAGCTCTATTTTGTCAATGGTGATATCGGAGAGGGCACCAAACTAACAGGGTGTACGATTAAGGGTTTGACGATCAAGGAAAATATTGTGAACTCCGTTGAAGATGGGGACATGTACGGCGTTGGGCTTGCAAGTACTGAAGACTTGGATGTGCTTAATAACACATTTAATTGTTCTGTGGGTGTTGATCTGATGACATCTAAGGGCCCCGCGGCCAATACAGATATTACGATTACTGACAACAAAGGCACTGCGCCAACCATGGTTGCCCTGGAAGGGGAGAAGCCTGTGGCAGAAGGCTTTGTCACCGATGTTACTGGCGATCAAATCGATAACAGTCAGGCACCAAATACTGTTCGTGTGACCTTTGATGCCAATGGCGGTCAATCCGAAGAAGATAGCAGAGTGCTTTTGCACGCTGGTGATGCCATCGGCACCCTGCCAACAGCCCCTAAACGCGAGGGCAGCTATGAATTCGCTGGATGGTACACATCGGATGGTGTTGCTATCGATAAGGACACCGTCATCGATGCTGACACGACCCTCGTCGCCCACTGGAATTACACCGGCCCTACCGGCCCAGCTGTCTACGCCATTGCAGTGGCTGACGCCGATCATGGCAGTGTCGCCGTCGATCCACACAAGGCCGTCAAGGGCAAGACGGTGACCATCACGGCGACGCCTGACGCTGGCTATGAGGTCGATGCTGTGAGCGTCACCGATCGCAACGGCAAGGCCATCCAGTTCACCGAAAACAGCGATGGCACCTTCTCCTTCACCATGCCTGCATCGAAGGTCGATATCAGCGTCTCCTTCAAGGCAGCGAGCGTCGAGCCTGAGCCACAGCCAACGCCGGAAAATCCATTCACCGACGTGGCTGATGGCGACTATTACTACGACGCCGTGCTCTGGGCCGTCGATAACAAGATCACCAACGGCACGAGCGCCACGACCTTTGGCCCAACCCTCGCCTGCACCCGCGCGCAGATGATTTGCTTCCTCTGGAATCAGGCTGGTCAGCCGGATCCAACGAGCGAAGAAATGCCATTCACTGACGTCGCCGAAGGATCGTATTATCACGACGCGGTGCAATGGGCCGTTGAGAATGGCCTCGCTGCCGGAACGAGCAGCACGACCTTCTCGCCAAATGCGACCCTCTCCCGCGCGCAAACCGTCACCTTCCTCTATCGCGCCGCTGGCGAGCCAGCCGTAAATGCGGATAGCAGCTTCGCCGACGTGGCAGATGGCGCCTACTACGCCGACGCCGTCGCTTGGGCTGTGCAAAACGGTGTCACCAACGGCATCAACGCCAACACCTTCAGCCCGGATGCCGATTGCAGCCGTGGCCAGATTGTGACCTTCCTCTATCGCGCCGCTGAATAATTTCACAGACATGCAAAAAGCGATGTACTCATCACGAGCGCATCGCTTTTTTATTGGAGAAAGGTGTTCATGAGCAGGTTGCCGTCGTCTGCGTAGAGGCGGATGGCGCCGGAGTCGGCGGTGACGGCGGCGGGGATGTGGTGGTCGGCGAGGCCGTCTGTGACGATGGGGTGGGGATGGCCGTAGCGGTTGTCGCGACCGGCGCTGATGAGGGCGAGGTCGGGGGCGAGCTGATCGTAGAAGGCGTCGCTCCAGCTATTTTTGCTGCCGTGGTGAGGCACGACGACGACCGTCGCCTGCTGCCAAGGGATGTCGGCCAGGGCGCGGGTGTCGGCATCGCCGGTAAAGACGACGCTGTCGCCGCTCTCGGCCAGGCGTGCGACGATCTGATTGGCGTTGTCACTGCCGCGGTTGTCGGCATCCAGGAGCAGGAGCTCGAGGCGCGCGTCGCCGAGGGCGAATTGCGCTGGCGCGTCGATGGTGACAACGTCTGTCTCGCCGAGGTAGGGCGAGAGCGTCTGCCACTCGTCGGTGGTTTGGGCGTAGGGTGAGGCGAGAATCTGCTGCACGCGGAAATCGCGCAAGAGATGAGCGGCACCACCGATGTGGTCGTCGTCAGAATGGCTGAGGACGATGGCGGCAATCTCGTTGACGCCGCAGTAGCGCAGGTATTGGGCCATGGTGTCGGCGCCGGGGCCTGTGTCAAAGACGAGCCAGTCGCCCGCCGCGCTCTGATAGGCGCAGCCCGTGCCCTGGCCCACGTCGACCATCGTCAGGCGCAGATCCCTGTCGGCCCCGGGCAGGAGGATGACCAGCATCGCCACGGCCAAGGTCAGCGCCAGCGCGCCATGGCAGAGGGCGCGCCGCTTGAAGGGCACGCAGACAAAGAGCAGGAGGGCGGCGTAATAGAGGAGCATCAGCGCCAATGGCGGCTGGCCGATGTAGAAATGCAGCGTCCCCGTCAGCCCGTGGACGAGGTTCATCAGCGCGATGATGGCGGTGATGAGGACCTTGATCGGCAGAAAGAACACACCGCCCAAGGCGGGCAGGGGCCAGGCAAGGAGGAGGGCGATGAGGGCAAAGGGCACGAGCAGGCTGAAAAAGGGCACGACCAGCAGATTCATCAGCGTCGTCAGCGGCGCGACCATGTAGAAATAGTAGGCCACCAGTGGCAGCGAGACGAGCTCGGTAGCCAGGGAGACGGCGACGCTTTCGGCGACGAGGCTTGGCAATCGATTCAGATAGGGGCGAATGCGCGGCGTGAGCAACGTGATGCCGAGCATGACGAGGAAGGACAGCTGAAAACCGATCTGCCAGAGATTGTAGGGATCGCTCACAAGGAGCGCCAGCGCCGCCAGGGCGATGATCGTCAGCGGGTCGCGGTAGCGCAACAGGCGCAGCGCCAGGAGCGCGAGCACGCCCATGAGCGCCGCCCGCACCGCCGGGGCCGAGGCGTCGCTGAGGAGGGTGTAGAGGGCGAGGAGGGGCGCGACGAAAACGATGAGCAGGGCGCTATTTTGCAACCGCAGGAGGCGCGCCGCCGCCAGGAGAAAGGCGAAGATGAAGCTCACGTGCAGCCCGCTCACCGAAAAAATGTGGATGATGCCAAATTGCTGGCTCGCCGTGTAGAAATCGTCGTCCAGCGCGCTGACGTCGCCAAAGAGGGTCGCCGATAGCAACGCCGCCTCGCCCGCGTCGAGATGGGCGTCAAATTGCGCCAGACAGGCGGCCTTGAGCTGCTGCACCTCTGCTGCCCATGCGGGCGGCTCCGCGACGTGCTCGCCGATTTCCTCAGCCTCGAGCACCGAGAAGATGCCGCGCTGGGCGAGAATCTTTGCCTCGTCGTAGCCGCCGGGGTTCGTCTGCGGCTCCGGCGCACGCAGCTCACCGGCGAAGGCGTAGACCGCCCGCGGCGTGTAGGCGGTGGCGTCTTCCCACGGGCGCTGGATGCGCAGATGAATCGGCGATTCGAGAACGGTGTCGCCGATTTGCTGCACGTCGGCGTCGACGAAGGTCTTGTCCGCCGGGGCGCGGGTGATGGTGGCAAGGACGCGCACCTCCTCGCCGTGGAGGTCGGCCAGGGCGCGTTGCTGGGCGTTTTCGGCATGCATCAGCACAAAGCCCAGCACCAGCACTGGCAGACAGAGGAGGAGCAGCCGCCCGCGATGCGAGCACACCGCGTAGAGGACGACGCCGAGAAAAATTGGCAGCAAAAAAACGCACCCCTCCCAGGACAACGACGCCGCGTTGCCCAGCCAAAGACCAGCGATGAAGGCTAGTATCATCGCGCCCAGCAGTCGTTTGACAGGATAGATGCGCATAGGGTCCGCCCCCTTTTAGACGGTGACAGAGGATGCAATTTTCTCGTAGGTTTTTTCGCCGATGCCGCTCACGTCCTGGAGATTCTCGATGGCCTTGAAGGGCCCGTTGGTCTCGCGGTGGCTGATGATTGCCTCGGCGCGTACCTCGCCAATGCCCGGCAGCTCCTCGAGCTCTTCGGCAGTGGCGGTGTTGATGTTGATGAGGTCGTCCGCCGTCTTGCCGCTAGCAGTGGCGGTAGCGGTGCCAGCTGTCGGCGCGTCGGTGGTGGCCGCCGCCTCGCCCGCCTTTGGCACGACGATTTTTTGCCCATCTGTGAGCTTTTCGGCGAGGTTGATCAGCGAGAGGTCCGCCTCAGCGGTGGCTTCGGCAGCGCGCACGGCATCATCGACCCGCGCCGATCCCGGCAGGGTGTAGACGCCCGGCTTGGCCACTGCGCCCGCCACGTGCACGACCACCTCTGCCGCTTCGGCAGGCGTAGCCGCGTCTGTCGTGCTCGCCGCATCGGCTTCGGTGGCTTCGGGATCGGTGACCTCAGCCGTCGCCTTGACCGGCGTCAGTGCGCCCTTGTCGGCGCCCCAATCGTCATAGGAGCAGCCCACGTAAAAAGCCAGTGCCGCCAATCCCACCATGAGTATCGCCAGCACCCGCCCATTCACATGCATTTGCAGCCAGTCGCGCAGCCGCTCAAATAATCCAGCCATCCCAGTCCCCTCCCTTGGCGCGCTTCAACAGGACATTCTCGTGCAATGATTTGAATTCTTAGCTCGTTTTGTGGCCTCAGAAATGTCCAGCGACGGCAGGCTGACCGTATAGGTGCCATCGCTGTAGGTGCCGCTGATGCTGTAATCCTTGGTGCTTGAGTTGT
>JAUNGU010000120.1 GCA_030524315.1 Peptococcaceae bacterium | reverse complement strand
TTCAAGGTGGAAAATTATGGCTCTGCCGTGCGCATGACTGCCAACGTGACCAACAACGGTTATTTCCGTCTGGATATTAACAATGGCACCCTGACCATTACCGCTGTGGCCAAGCACAAAAATGGTACC
This sequence comes from Peptococcaceae bacterium, assembly GCA_030524315.1. GTDB lineage: Bacteria > Bacillota > Peptococcia > Peptococcales > Peptococcaceae > UMGS1590. Next base: position 2,783 of record JAUNGU010000120.1, on the reverse strand, counting down.
ACCGGTCTGGCAGGTAAAACCATCGTCGTTTCTCCAGGCCACGGGGTTTATACCAGCGGCGGCATCGATTACGGTGCAGTGAGCCCGCTCAACGGCTTGACTGAAGTGGACTTTAATACACCAGTGTCCCTCAAGCTCCGTGATAAGTTGGAAGCAGCTGGAGCGACGGTCATCATGATTCGTGACAGTGCAACGCCTGTCAATGTGAGCCTCTATGACCGTGCGGCAACGGCCAACAACGCCAACGCCGACGCCTTCGTCGAAATTCACGCCGATAGCGCCGCCAGCTCCTCTGCAACAGGGATTGGCACCTGGATTTATACCGATGGCAATCGCCTGACTGCTGCCGCTCAGCATGACATGCGTTATGAATTTGGTAACGCGCTGCAAACGGCGCTGGCCAATGCCACCGGGCAGCCATCTCGCGGTGTCAAGGAAGGGAACTTCGCCGTTGTTCGTGAAACGGAAGTGCCTTGCGCCCTCGTTGAATGCGGCTTCCTCACCAACTGGAACGACGCCACCCTGTTGGCCACTGATGCTTATCAGGAAAAACTGGCCACCGGGATTTACAATGGCCTGTACAACTTCTTCTCATATTAATTACAGACAAACAAAAAGGATTGATGCCAAGCGGCGTCAATCCTTTTTTCTATACGCGCAGTCATCCTTGACGGATGGCTGCGCGTTATCTATTTTGCGGTGAGAGGCAGGCGATGAGGTGGAAGCCCTTGTCGTCGACGGTCGTCTCGAGGGTGCCACCGTAGCGCTCGACGACTTGCTTCATGCTGGCCAGACCGATGCCATGGTGGGCGCTATCGTGCTTGGTCGTGCGCAGATCATCAAAAATGGCGTGACCGATGGGATTGTCGACGGCGAGCATGACGAGGCCTTTGTCATAGCGCAGGCGCAGGGTGATCGTCGGTGACGGTGCGCCCGTCGCGCCTTCGCGAGCGTTGTCGAGGGCGTTACCGAGGAGGGCGCAGAGGTCTGCAGCAGCAATCGGCAGATCCTGTGGCAGCTGGGCGGAAAAATCGGCGACCATGCCCGCATCTGCAAGGGCCGACGCCTGCGCGGCGAGGACGACGTTGGCGGCTTCGTTGTCGCAATAGCGGACGGGGGAAGCGAGCCCCTTGCTTTCGCTGAGCTCGGCGAGGTAGCGCTGGGCGTCTGCGGTAAGGCCGCGCTCGAGAAGCCCCGCGGCGGTGCTGATGTGGTTGCGCAAATCGTGGCGCAGATGACGGAGCTGCTGATCCTGGGCCTTGAGATTTTCGTAGTAGACCTCGCGCTGGAGGGCTAGTGCATTTTCTCGCTCAAGCCGCTCCTGACGCGCGAGCACGAGGATGGCCGCCAAGAGCACCAGGGCCGTGGCGAGAACAAAGGGCAGCACCACAATTCCCAGCCGCAGGCTCATGCTGGTGGCAGGATCGTTGCCTGTGTGGCTGTAGGTGAGGAGGACAACGGCGCAGAGAGCGCACAGCGGCATCGCTGCCAGCGCCAGCACCAGCGACCAGAGGGGACGCGAGAGGGTTGGCGGCGTGCTTGGGAAAAAGCGCGCGAGCAAAATCCAGATCAGCGCGTAAACGAGAAGTCGCACGACACGCGCCAGCACATAGCTGAGGTCCCAGGGCATCTCGCGCATGGGATAGGCAATGTAGGTATCGGTGAGGGCGCAGGTGGCCATGATCAGGCAAAAGAAAATCATCGCGAGGGCCAGCCGTCCGAGCCTGTCACCGCGAGTAGCCAAGAGAAAGGCCGCCGTAAAAAATGGCAGGGTGTAGAGCAAATTCGGATCGCTGAGCCAGATGACCATGCTCGATGCGCCGCCCAGGGCGCAAAAAAGTAGGACCTTGCGCCAGCGCCCACGCAGGATGACGAAGGGCAGCGCCAGCTGGTAGAGGACGATGGCTGACAAGAGGTTCGCAGCCAGGGTGCAGATGATGGCAATCACATAAAAGACCATTCCTCAGCCCTCCAAGCCGCTGCGCGTCAGCGCCAGCAGGACCTGGGTGCGATTGGCGCGGCTCACAGGCAGGGTCTCGCCACCCGCGAGGGTGACGCTTGACGCCTCGACGCTCGTGATGGCAGGGATGTGCACGAGATGGCGCTGGTGAATGCGCAGAAATTCTGCGCCGACGCTTGCTGCCACCTTGTCGAGCTTGCCATAGAAGGTGTAGGTGCGATTTTTTGTGACGCAGTGGATTTTGCGGCGGTCCGAGGAAAAATAGAGAATCTGCGCCAGGGGAATGCGGTAGAGGCTGTCGGCTGTGCGGCAAATGTAGGTGGTGTCGAGATTCTTGAGAAGGGCCGCACGGGCGCGGGCGAGGACATCGCGCAGCTTCTCATCGCTCGGCGGCTTGAGGAGATAGCCCAGGGCACCGACGCTGTAGCCGTCGTAAACGTAATCGCTGTAGCCGGTGCAGAAGACGAGCTGCAGGCTCTCGTCACGCGCTCGGAGGGCGCGCGCCGTTTCCAGCCCGCTGAGATTGTGCATCTCCATATCCAAAAAGACGAGATCCAGCTCGCCCTGGTGTTTGTCGTACCAGTCGAGCAGGCCCTCGCCGGAGGAAAATTGAAAAAATTGGGCGCCGGCCCCATCCTGTTCAAAAATATTTTCCAGCGCATTTTCGAGCAGCATGCGCGCCTCGCTCTGATCGTCGCAGATGCCGATGCGGAGCATAGAATCGCCTCCTTCGGGTCATAAAATAATCTTTGCTCATTATATCACAGAGAATTTTTGCTGAAAAACCAAAATTGACAAAACCTTGACCAAATTTTACATTGCT
>JAUNGU010000025.1 GCA_030524315.1 Peptococcaceae bacterium | reverse complement strand
TTAGAAAAACAAATTATTTAATTTTCATAGTGTCCAACTTTTAGGGGATAGTTCAGTTCGGCTCTATTTTTGTGTGGTGGGTTAATATTTTTGCAGCTCGATGAGGGCGTTGGTGGGGGTGAAGGTGGGTTCGAAGAGGTCTTTGCAGAGGAGGACGTGGGTGAAGTCGTCGGGGAGGCGTGTGGGGAGGGCGGTTTCTTCGAAGACTTGGCAGCGGTAGTCGCCAGCGGGGAGGGTGAGTATATTGGGAGCGTCGATGGGGCGCGGGATTTCCAAAAAGACGCTGCTTTCGAGGCGATTCTCCCGGCGGCAGAAGACGACGCCCTGGTCGAAGGTGTCGGCGATGTGCAGCTCGGCGCATTGCTGGTAGAGGCGGGTGTAGAGGTGGCTGATTTCGGCGTAGCTTTCGCCGGTGAGATTGTCGGGATCGGCGGCCCAGGGATAGATGAGCAGGTGGCGCGCGTCAAAATGCTCCTGCCAGATGTCTTGGCGCGATTTGATGCGCTGGGTGCGGCTGATGTGGTCGCGCATGGTGGTGAGGAAGTCGGCAGAGGCGGTGAGACGCTCGATTTTTTCCTTGACGAGGCGCTGGCCATCGTCGCAGAGGGTTTGGATGTCGATGCTGCCGTCGGCGCGCTGATAATCGGCGAAGCGCTTGAGGGGAATATCCAAAAGCTGGCAGATGGTGATGAGGTCGAGAATGGCGAGCTGCTCGGGGCTGTAGTAGCGGTAGCCGTTGGCCGGATCGACGTGGGCAGGCGGCAGAATGCCGATGCGCTCGTAATAGCGCAGGGCTTTGCGGCTGAAGCCTTTGATTTGGCAGACTTCGCCGATGGATAGCAGATTTTTCATGGTGGTTCCTTTGTCTTGACTTGTCCCCTGGGGCATGGTTTATGCTTTCTATTGTAGCACAGAAGTCTGTGGTGCTCAATTTTGGAGGTGGTTTTGTGCAAAGCAAGCAATTCTATCATTTTGTCATTCCGTCGATTCTCTCGAGCCTGGTGACGGGGCTGTATTTTGTGGTCGACGGGATTTTTGTGGGGCGCGGCGTCGGCACCCAGGCGCTGGCGTCGATTAATATTGCGGTGCCTTTTATTTCGCTGCTCACGTCGGTGAGCATGATGATCGCCATCGGCGGCGGCACGCTGGCGGCGATTTGCTTTGGCCGCGGTGAGAACGCGCGGGCCAACGGGATTTTTCGCCAGAGCATGGTGCTGATGCTCTTTTTTGCGGGGCTGATGACGATGATCAGCGTGATTTTTCCATCGCAGCTGGCGCGAATGCTCGGCGCTAGTGAGGCGCTGCTGTCGATGACGGCGGATTATCTTAAATTTTATGTGCTCTTTGGCGTGTTTTTCTGCGGGGCAATGGTGCTGGCGGCCTTTGTGCGCAACGACGGCAATCCGCGATTGGCCTCGACGGGGATGATCGTCGGCGCCCTGAGCAATGTGGTGCTCGATTGGCTCTTTATCTTTCCGATGCAGATGGGTGTGGTCGGTGCAGCGGTGGCGTCGGGGCTGGGGCAGGTCCTGTCCTGCGCGGTGCTGGCGACTCATTTCCTGGGCCACCGTGGCGATCTGCGCATTGGTCGCGTGGCGCTGCGCGGACGAGATTTGCTGGCGATTATGCGCACGGGCACGCCGGAATTTGTCAACCAGATGAGCCAGCCGGTGACGATTCTCTGCTACAATTATCTGGTCATTGCCATGCTCGGAGAAATTGGCGTCGCGGCCTTTTCGGTGATTTCCTATCTGCTGGTGATCATCGTGGCGGTGTTCATTGGCCTGGCCGAAGGGATGCAGCCGCTCCTGAGCCGCAGTTTTGGGGCTGGGGATGCGCGCTCAGAGCGCATCATCCTGCGCAAGGGCTTGCGGCTGGGCGTGGCGCTCGCGGTGGCAGCCTACGCCCTCATGTGGGGCTTTGGCCGACAGATCATCGGCATTTTCAATAGCGATCCGACGATGATCGCCATTGCCTATGATTGCATCAAGATTTACGGTCTCTGCTTTATTTTTGCGGCGGCCAATATTGTCTATACGATCAATTTTCTGGCGACCCAGCGCACGGCGCAGGCGCTGGTTATCGCGAGTTTGCGCAGCTTCGTCTGCAATGTGCTCTTCATCCTCGTGATGCCACAGCTCTTCGGCGAGGGCGCGCTGTGGACGGGGATGATCGCCTGCGAGGCGGTGGTGCTCATGGTGGCGATTGCCCTCACGCGTCGCCAAGAAGCGCTGCGCTCCATGCCAGCCCTCGGCCATAGAGCACTCGGCGACTGAGCGCTCGCAAAGTGCTCGCAAAAAAACGGCGCCTGTCAATCGATGGATTGGCAGGCGCCGTTTGCATTATCTCAGCATGGTATCGAGCCAGGCATCGGCCTGGGCGTAGCTGTCAAAGACGTGCTCGGCTTCGTCGCGGACGAGGGCGATTTCGGCGGGATCGTGGTAGGGATCGACCATGGCGACGGTGTGGATGCCGACGCTTTTGGCGGTGCGAATCGGGCCGATAGAATCCTCAAACATCCAGGTGTCCTCGGGCGCGGTGCCCAAGGCCTTGCGAGCGAGCTCGATCATCGTCGGCTCCGTCTTGCCGAGGCCCATGTTGTAGCCGCAGTAGAGATCCTGGAAGCAATCGAGGACGCCGGTGCGTTTTAGGAGCGCTTCGGCCAGGGCCTTGTCGTTGTTGGTGACAAGGAGCATCGGGATGCCCAGGCCCTGCAGGCGCTTGAGAAAATCGTAGGCGCCATCCTTGAGGGGCGCGACCTCGGTATAGATGCGGTTGGCACTGGCGCGCCAGGCGTTGACGATTTCCTCTGCCGACTGGGAGAGGTGAAAATAATCGCGGATGTACACCGCCGAGTCAGACAGGCTCATGGCGTGGATGTTGTCGGTGGCGACGTCCATGTCCGGCTCGTTGCCGGTGGAGCGGATGTAGTCGGGGATGATTTTGTTCCAATAGGGAATGGTGTTGGACAGGGTGCCGTCCATATCAAACAGTGCGCCTTTGATCATGGTTTCCTCCTAATTCTTCGATGCGTAAATCCTGCGCCAGGTCCTCTGGCGTGAGCGCCGAAAGGGCGTCAAACATTGCCACGCGAAAGCTACCCGTGGCGCGGTCGCCGCAGGCGGCCAGCGCTCGGTCGCCCGCCATGCACATGAGGCCGATGGCGGTGGCGGTGGCCAGGAGCGGCGCCTCTGGAGCGACGGCCACAAAGGCGGCGACGACCCCGGTGAGGGTGCAGCCGCTACCGGTGACGCGGGTCATGGTGATGTTGCCGCCGTGGACGACGAGGGTGCGGTCGCCGTCGGTGATGATGTCGCGGGGGCCGCTGATGGCGATGACCGTATCGTACCGGCGCGCCAGCTTTTGCGCCATGCTGACGGCGCTGGCGAAGGCGTCAGCGCCTGCAAGATCTGCTGGCGAGGCGTCGACGCCGCCAGCGTCGGTGCGGCTTCCGGCCAGGGCCTTGATCTCGCTGATGTTGCCACGAATGACGTGGATGTGGCGCTCGGCCAGGAGCGCGTGCAGCGTCTCGCGGCGCAACGACGAGGTGCCGATGCCCACGGGATCAATGACGACGGGCTTGTCCAAAGCGTTGGCCTGGGCGGCACCGAGGGCCATGGCGCGGCGATGCTCGCTAGAGGTGGCGCCCAAATTCAGCAGGAGCGCGTCGGCACGCGCCACAAAATCGGCGATTTCCTCGGGCGCGCTGGCCATCACCGGCCGCGCATCAATGGCCAAAAGCCCGTTGGCCACATCGCCGACGGTGACCATATTGGTGATGCAATCCACCAGCGGATGCTGGCGCTGGAGAGCGGCAAAGAGCTGTGCGCATTCAGCGCGCGCCGCCCTGTCTAAATAATCTGGGGCCACAGCGGTTCCTCCTTTGTAGGTACAGTAATTTTATTTTAAGGGAAGAGGCGCGCCATTGCAAGGGTGCAGCGTGCCTGTCTGCCCGATGCGGCGGCAAAAACCGACGCTTTCAAAATGCTCGCAAGACCGCTATAATAGGCGAAGAAAGTCAAGGGGAACGCACGACAAAGGAGCAACACAGTGAAGAACAACAATTTGCCAGCGCGCGCAGCGCTGGATGGCGAATACAAAATTTCCGGCCGCGCCCTCACAGGCCCTGTCGAAGGCACCGCCGTCATCCACACCACCGGGGGCAAGCTCTCGGGCTATGTGGAAAGCGGCGAGAAGCATTTTACCATCTCCAAGGGCGTCATTAGCGGCGACAGCTTTTCCTGCGCCGTTGTCGAAAAAAAGGGCGTGCGCATTCACGGCACCGTCCGCGCCGGGAAGCTCTCGGGGAGCATCCGCATGGGGCTGGTGCAGGTCAAATTTCAGGGCGAGCGCATCACGCCGCCCCAGGAAAAATAAAGAAGCGCGCTGGCGCACGAGAAATCGTGGCCAGCGCGCATTTTTTATGCCAGCTGGGATTCGAGCCAAGGCAGGGCCTCGGTGTAGTCGGCAAATACTGCCTCGGCGGTTTCCTTGATGGCTGCCGTTTCCGCAGGCGCATGGAAGGGATCGAGCATTGCCGCCGCGTGGACACCGATGCTTTGCGCCGTCTGCATTGGCACCAGCGAATCCTCAAACATCCACGCCTCCTCGGGGGCGATGCCGTGGGCATCGAGGGCAGTGCGAATGAGGGTCGGCTCCTCCTTGCCGAGGCCAAGGTTGGCACCGCAGAAAAAGCCGTCGAAATAATCGTGGACGCCGTTGCGGCGCAGAAGCGCCTCGGCCAGGGACTGCTCGTTGTTGGTCACAAGCAATATCTTTACGCCTGCCTCGTGCAGCCGCGCGAGAAAATCCGCCGCGCCCGGCTTGAGGGGCGCCTTTTCCGTGTAGACGCTGTCGATGGACGCCAGGAGACTGGCCACTACTTCCTCGACCGTCATCTCGAGCTGATACTGGTCGCGCAAATAGGCCGCCGTTTCCTCCAGCGGCATGGCGTAGACGTTTTCCGGCAGCGCCAAGCTCCCCGGGTCCTTGCCCACTGACGCCACAAAATCCGGGAAGGTATTGCCAAAAAATCGCATCGTGTCGGCAATCGTCCCATCCATATCAAAAAGTACCGCCTTGATCATTGTCTCTCCTCCTCAATTCGTCAGAAAATGGTCCTTTGCTCAATATTGTAGCTGACGGCCCCGCGCCGCGCAAGCCGCGCGCCATCCAAAAATTTTGTCACGCCACAAAAAAAGCCAGCGCCGTCAAGCGCTGGCAGATATTTATTCCTCCTCGCCTTCGTCAAACTGGCTGTTGTAGAGCTCGGCGTAAAAGCCGCCCTGGGCGAGCAGCGCCTCGTGGGTGCCGCTTTCGACAATGTTGCCCTCGCGGATGACGAGGATGAGGTCGGCGTTTTTGATGGTCGAGAGACGGTGGGCGATGACAAAGGAGGTGCGGCCCTCCATGAGGGCGTCCATGGCCTGCTGGATTTGCAGCTCGGTGCGCGTGTCGATGGACGAGGTCGCCTCATCGAGAATGAGGATCGGCTTATCGGCGATGATGGCGCGGGCGATGGTGATCTGCTGCTTCTGGCCCTGGGAGAGGCTGACCTGGTCGTTGAGAACCGTGTCGTAGCCCTGAGGCAGGGTGCGAATGAAGTGGTCAAGGCCCACAGACGCGCAGGCCTGGCGCATTTTTTCGTCGCTGACGTTCGGCGTCGAGTAGACGAGGTTTTCGCGGATGGTGCCTTCAAAGAGCCAGGTGTCCTGGAGCACCATGCAGAATTGGCGGTGGACATCCTCGCGGCGCATGGATTGGGTCGAGATGCCGTCGATGTCGATTTCGCCGCCGTCGATTTCGTAGAAGCGCATGAGCAGATTGACCAGCGTCGTCTTGCCGGCGCCGGTCGGCCCGACGATGGCAATTTTTTGCCCGGCTTTGACGTCACAGGAGAAATCCTTGATGATCGGCTTGTCGGCGTCGTAGCCAAACTTCACGTGAGAGAAGGTGACGTCGCCGCGGACGCTGTGATCCAGCGCGGGCTTGTCGCTTTCGTCGCGCATTTCCTCGGCCTCGAGAAATTCGAAGACGCGGTGGGAGGCAGCGCCTGCCGATTGCAGGGATTGGTTGGCCTGGGCGATTTGCGCCAGCGGCTGGGTAAAGATGCGGATGTACATCATGAAGGAGACGATGACGCCAAATTGAATCTGGTCGTTCATGACGAGGACGGCGCCGACAATGCAGACGGCCACATAGCCAAAATTGCCGATGAAGGTCATGATTGGCATCATCAGCCCCGAAAGGGCCTGGGCGCGGAAGGCGCTGTGGCGCAAATTGCCGTTCAAGCGGACAAATTCGTCTGTGGTCGCCTTCTCGCCGTTAAAGGCCTTGATGACGTTGTGGCCCGTGTAGACCTCTTCGATTTGGCCTTCGAGGGCGCCGAGGTTTTGCTGCTGGGCGAGGAAGTAGCCCTGGGAGCGCTTCATGATGAGCGCCATCAGGAAGAAGCCGATGAACGTCGCGGCCAGCCCCGTCAGGGTCATGGTGACGTTGGTGACGAGCATCATCACCAAGGAGCCGATAAATTGGGTGACGGCGGTGACCATGGTGCCGACGCTCATGTTGAGGGTCATGCCGATGAGGTCGACGTCGTTGGTCACGCGCGAGAGGACGTCGCCGGTGGTGTGCTCGTGATAGTAGCGCATCGGTAGGCGATTGATTTTTTTGCTGATGTCCTCGCGCAGCTCGCGGGAGAGCTTTTGCGTGACCGTCGCCATAATGAAGCCCTGGCTCGATGAGAGCAGCCAGCCCAGGGCGTAGAGGCCAACGAGGAGGCCGCCGATGCGGGCGATGCGCGCCAAATCAATGGACGGCGTGATGACCTTGGCGATGGTATCCGGGAGCTTGTCGAGGGCCGCCTTCATGGCGTCGGTGTCCTTGGTGTCGACGCCGCTCATAATATTCGCCATTTTTTCCTGGTCGGCGGCAGAAATTTTCGTGCCTGCAACGGTGATGTCGCTATAGAGGGCTTTCTGGAAATTCTCGGGGAGTTTTTCGAGGGATTCTTGCGGGTGCTTCTGGTCCATGTTTGCCAGGACCTGCGTCGCCTGAAGCTGGTCGCTGCCCGAGAGGGTCTGGCCGTTAGCCGAAATATCGGCAATCAGCGCATCCTGCACCGATGCAGGCAGTGCGGCGAGGGTGGCCGTCGCGTTCTCTGGCTTTTGGGCGAGGCTTGTCATGGCGCTCTGGAGCGCCTTTTTGTCGCTGGCCGAGAGCTTGTCACCGGCGAGGAGGGTGGTGATTTTTTGGCGCAGGGCCGTTTGGTCGGCGAGGGATTTTTGCACGTTGGCCGAGAGCGCCTTTGAGACCTCGGCCATGTTGGCCTTGCTGTTGTCGGTCATCTTGGTGGTGATTTCTTCGAGACGGTCGGTGTTCGGCGAAATCCCATCGGTGATGATGTTGGTGATAGTCGACAGCTGATGTGGTCCCACCAGGGTGCCGACGCAGCCAAAGATGGCGCAGAGCATGGCGATGACCACTGCTGCATAGTATTTTTTGGAGTAACGCAAAAGCTTGCCCCAGCTGCCTTTGATTTTTTGGGAGGAGGTTTGCTGGGCGGTCGTTTTTCGTGGTGCCATTATGCCAATTCCTCCTTTGAGAGCTGAGAGTAGGCGATCTGCTGATAAACCTCGCAGCTTGCCATGAGATCGTCGTGGGTGCCTTCGCCGACGACGCGCCCCTCGTCAAGGACGAGGATCAGGTCGGCATCGCGGATGGTGCCGATGCGCTGGGCGACGATGATCTTAGTGACGTCGGCCAGGTGGGTGCGCAGGGCCTCGCGGAGCTCGGCGTCGGTTTTGTAATCCAGCGCCGAGAAGGAATCGTCAAAGAGCAGAAATTCCGGCTTTTTGGCGATGGCGCGGGCGATGGACAGGCGCTGCTTTTGGCCGCCAGAAAAATTGCTGCCGCCCTGGGCGACGTTGCCGTGGTATTGGCCCTCCTGAGCCTCGACAAAGTCGGTGGACTGGGCGATGGCGATGGCTTCCTTGATGTCGTCCTCGCTCGGTGGCGCACCGCCGTTATCGCCAAAGGCGATGTTGGAGGCGATGTCGCCGCTAAAGAGCACCGCCTTTTGAGCGACGTAGCCCATTTTGCTGCGCAGCGCGTGCTGGGTGTAGTCGCGCACGTCGACGCCGTCGACGAGGATGGCGCCCTCGGTGACATCGTAGAAGCGCGGGATCAAATTGAGAATCGTGCTCTTGCCGCAGCCAGTGGCGCCAATGAGGGCGACGGTCTGGCCGCGTTTGGCCGAAAAGCTGATGTGCTCGACGACGGCTTTTTCTGCATCAGGATAGCGGAAGGAGACGTCGTCAAATTGGAGCTCGCCGCGGGCTGTGACAGCCGAGGTGTCCTTGTGGCCGTCGGTGATGTGCACCACCGTGTTGAGCACAGCGAGAATGCGCTTGCCAGCCACAGAAGCGCGCGGCCAGAGCATGAAGATCATGACCAGCATGAAGAAGGCCATGATGATCTGCATGGCGTAAGCGGAAAAGACGACCATGTTGGAAAACAGCGTGAGTTTGCCCGAGAGCGTCGCGTTCGCAATGAGCAGGGCGCCGATCCAATAAATCGAGAGGGTCAGCCCGTTCATGACCAGCGCAATACTCGGCATCATGAAGGCCATGGTGCGAAAGGCAAAGAGGTTGGTGTCGGTGAGGGCGACGTTGGCGTCGTGGAATTTTTTGCCCTGGTAGCCCTCGGCGTTGTAGGCGCGGACGACGTTGAGCCCGGTGATGTTTTCGCGAGTGACGCGGTTGAGATCATCGGTCAGGCGCTGCATCTGGCGGAATTTTGGCCCGACGAGGGCAAGGCTAATGATGACGATGATGAGCAAGAGCACAATTGCCGCGCCGGTGGTCAGCGTCCACTCGAGGTTCTTGTTGTAGATTTTGATGATCGCCCAGACGGCCATGATTGGCGCCTTGACGATGGCCTGCAGGCCCATGATGATGAGCATCTGCACCTGCTGAATGTCATTGGTGGTGCGGGTAATGAGGCTGGCGGTGGAAAAATCGGCGATTTCTTCCATCGAAAAATCCTGGACCTTGCGGAAAATCCGCTCGCGCAGCACCGCCGAAAAATTCGTGCCGAGGCGGGCAGAAATCACCGCCACCGTCACCGCCGAGACGAGACTCCCCAACGCGCAGCCGAGCATTTTGCCGCCGGCGGTGAGAATGTCGTTCATGGCGCTGCCCTCGGTTTCGACCAGGCGCGTGATTTCGGACATATAATCCGGCAGCTTCAAATCGAGCCAAACCTGGAAAACAATGAACGCCAGGGCGGGAATGAGGAGCAGCACGTCTTTTTTCTGCATGTTTTTTAATAGACTGAGCATGTTCTTCTCCTTTGCTGTGATTTTGTCATTGATGATTTTTGAGGGGATCGCAACGGCTCAAAAATCCTGTCCTATAAAGATAGCACTCAATAAAAAAGACTGCCACTATCATTATTTTTTTGTTGTCTTGACAAAATCCGCAGAATGTAAAAAAGCCCGCGTTTGCACGCGAGCTTCATTAGAAAGCGATTATTTTGTCAGGCGATAGATGGCGTCGGCGTAGATGGCCGTGGCCGCCTCGAGATCGGCGAGCATGAGGCTTTCGTTTGGCTGGTGGATGACGACGTCGCTGTCGGGCATGGTCATGCCGTAGGCCACGCCGCGCGGCACGAGGCGGGCGTAGGTGCCGCCGCCAATGCTGCGCTCGGCAGCCTCGCGGCCGGTGTGGTCGCGGTAGGTTTCTAGGAGCGTGGCGACCAGCGGATCGTCAGCCGGTACGTAGTGGACGCCCTTGGCGTTACGATCCATGCCGAGCTGGAGCTTCATTTTGTGGGCGGCGCGGCGCAGTTTGCGAAGGATGGTGTTGAGATCGGTGCTGCGCGGATAGCGAATGTTCAGCGTGATCTGTCCGCGCTCGCCGTCAAAGGAGAAAATCCCCGGGTTGACGCTGACGGTGCCCATGACAGGATCCTCGGAGGCGATGCCCAGGCTCTCGCCAAAATGGTCCTGATAGAGGTATTGGCCGAGGAGGTTGAAATAGGCGTCGGCATCAGAAAAATCGTAGTGGCTCAGGAAACGCGCCAGATAGGTCCCGGCGTTGACGCCGCATTCCGGCTCCATGGCGTGGGCCGACTGGCCGTGAACGAGGATGGTGACAAGGTCATCTGCCTGATCGAGGCTGGCGGTGATTTTCGGATGGGCGTCGAGGAAGGACTGCCATTCCCGCGCCAGGCTTTCGCCGTGGGGCGTGCGAATGGTGCAGCTGGCGTGGTCGGGCACAATGTTAGAGCGCGTGCCGCCGTGGAAATCGACGACGGTGCCGTCGCTGCCCGTGGCGCGGCCCGACCAGCGAAAATCAATGTCGAACATGCCCTTTTCGCCGTTGATGATCGGAAAATCCGCATCTGGCGAGAAGGCAAAATCGGGCATCGGCATTTTCTCAAAATAATGGGCCAGACACTGCCAGGTGCTTTCCTCGTCGGTGCCGAGAATGAAGTAGATCTGGCAGTGGGGGGTGATGCCCGCCTCGCGCAAGAGCTTCAGCGCGTAGTAGCAAGCCATGGCAGGGCCCTTGTCGTCGCTGGTGCCGCGGCCGTAGAGACGCCCATCCTTGCGCGTCGCTTCAAAGGGCGGCGTGTCCCACGTGCCTGTGGCAGGCACCACATCCAGATGGCAGAGGAGGCCGAGGATTTTGTCACCCTCGCCCCAGCGGATCACACCCGCATAATGGTCGACGTCCTCTGTCTCAAAGCTGTCCTTTGCCGCCAGCGCCAGCATATGGTCCAGTGCCGCCCGAGGCCCCGGCCCAAAGGGCGCCTCCTCTGAGCGCTGGCTGTCGTCGCGTACGCTCTCAATGGCAATGAGGGGCGCGAGGTCAGCGAGCAGCGCTTCTTGGCAAGCGGCGGCGCGTTTTTTCCAATCCTCCGGTGTGTAGCCCATAACAATCCACTCCAATCTTTCTATACAATGGTCCCTTGTTTTTAGTCTCTCCGTTCATTCTACCAGATGGCCATGAGAAAAAAAGATAAAATCCTGTAAAATCCGCCATTCCTTTTGATTCTTCAACATTTTTTCAAATAATTATGTGGGACTTGCTATAATATGGTATGATGACATCATTCAAGAAAAATTTTTTCGAAGGGAGATCAGCGATGGAATTTCCAAAAATATCCATTCCAAAATTATTGCTCGTCGTTTTTGCGATGGCGCTGATTATTTACGCCGTCTTTAATCTCAAGCAGGTGGGCGAATTCATCGGCGGCTCGGTGAATTTGATCAAGCCGTTTCTTTTGGGCGCGGTCATCGCCTTTGTGCTCAACGTGCCGCTGCGGTTTTTTGAGCGACGGGTGTTCAGCCACATCGACAACGCGCGCTTTCGCAAATTTGAGCGCGGGCTCTCGGTGCTTTTGTCGATTCTCATTGTCTGGGCGGTGGTCGGCATTGTCGTGAGCGTCGTGCTGCCACAGCTCGTCGAATCGACGACCCTCTTTATTTCGGCGCTGCCAAATTATATCGACATCCTCATCGATTTTCTGCGGACCAACGGCGGCGACAGCCAAATCATCAAGGACGCCATCAAGCAAATCGAGACGATTTCGCCATCGGCCCTGGAAAAATATCTCACGACCTTCCTCGGCGACCAGCTGACTGTCAAAAACACCATCGGCTCGGCGGTCATGTCCACCGTCGGCGTCATTTCCTCGGTGGCTTCGAGCCTCTTTAATCTGGTCGTGGCCTTTGTCTTTGGTATCTATATTCTCGTCAGCAAGGAAAAGCTGGCGGTGCAGGCGCGCAAAATCTGCTTCGCCTTCCTTTCCAAGGACCGCGCGTCCTATGTGGTGCATGTGGCCCAGGTGAGCTTTGCCAAGCTCTACAGCTTCATCACCGGCCAGCTCACCGAAGCCGTCATCCTCGGCAGCCTCTGTACCATCGGCATGATGGTGCTGCGCCTGCCATATTCGGGCATGATCGGCGTGCTCACCGGTTTCTGCGCCTTGATTCCAATTTTTGGGGCCTTCATCGGCGGGGCTGTCGGCGCGCTCTTGATTTTGACGGTGAGCCCAATCAAGGCGCTGACCTTCATCATCTTCCTCGTCATTTTGCAGCAGGTCGAGGGCAATCTCATTTATCCCCGCGTCGTCGGCGGCTCGGTGGGGCTGCCGGCCATGTGGACGCTCTTTGCCATCACCATCGGCGGCTCGCTGTTGGGCCTCGTTGGGATGATGCTCTTTGTGCCGCTGGTGGCGATTCTCTACTACCTGTTCTCGGAAATTGTTCACGGCATGCTCAACAAGCACCGAATTGCCCTCGACGATCCGCTGATTACCGATGGCATTCAGGAGGAAATTCGTTTATAATAGAAGGCACTGGTTCGAAATCTTCCCAGTATAAAAAACTAAAGACGTTGTCTGCATGAAGCAATATAGCAAGAGTTACAGCTGTGCTTGTCACAGCTGTTTTTGCTGTGTGATGCAGGCAAGCGTAAGGAGGTCAATGGTATGCTTCTACCGATGTATTGTTATTTGCAGGCATTTTGTGCGCGCTTTTTTGGAAAAGAGGTGGTCGCATGAAATCTCGGCAAATTTCTGCCCTCGTGCTCACAGCCCTGGGCGCTTGTCTGAATGTGGTGGGCAGCTTTATTGTCGTCGCCCTCAATCTGCCGATTCTCATGGACAACCTCGGCACCGTCTTCGTCGCTTTTTTTTGCGGCGGCTGGTACGCCTTCCCGTGTGCGCTGCTCTCGAGCCTCATCAACGCGAGCTTTGATCCCTTTGCCCTGCCCTTCATTCCGGCGGGACAGACGGTGGCGCTTTTTGCGACACTCTTGGCTCGCGGCGTCCTCGCAGGCAAACCTGTGATTCTGCGGGCGTTTTTCATTTCCCTGCCGACGTCCATTGTGAGCGCCCTGATCAGCGCCTATATTTTCGGCGGCATCACGGGATCCAACATCACCTACATGGTGCAGCTCCTGCACGGGGTCTTTCAGCTCTCGATGGTGGCGAGCGTTTTCATTGTGCAGGTGTTTACAGATTTTGTGGACAAGCTTATTATTTTGATGATTGTCACCACGATTATCCGTCGCCTCCCGAAAAAATACCGAGACAAAGCCTAAGGTTTTGTTACCAATTTCATACGTTTTATTGTGCGCGATGTGATATATTAGCGACGTCAAGAAGCACTGTTTTGACATGGAGGATAACAATGAAAAAGAAAATTATCTCTGCCATTTTGGCAATGGGCATCCTCGCCTCCCCAATGGCGGCGTATGCGGATGCTGCAGTCGGTGACGAAATCGTCACCATCGGTACCAATCTCAACCAGGCGCAGCGCCAAGAGGTGCTCTCCTACTTTGGTGCCAAGGACAACGCGCAAATTATTGATGTCGATATTTCCGAAGAGCGCCAATACCTCAGCGGCAAGGTGCCGGATGCACAGATTGGCAACAGCACCAATTCCTGTGCGATGATCACCTACACCACCAAGGGCAGCGGCGTCAACGTCACCACCCACAATATTAACTACGTCACCCCGGATGCTTACAAGAGCGCCATTCTCACCGCCGGCATCAACGATGCCGATGTGCAGATCACCGCGCCAATGGAGGTCAGCGGCACCGGTGCCCTCACCGGTATCATGAAGGCCTACGAGGTTTCCACCGGTAATACCATCAGCGAGGACGTCAAGCAGGCGGCCACCAACGAGCTCGTCACGAACGCTGAGCTCGGCGATGCCATCGGCGACGACCAGGCCAACAGCCTAATCAACGGTATTAAGCAGCAAATCGCTGACAAAAAGCCACAAAACTCAGAAGAGGTCAAGCAAATTGTCGACGACGCCCTCAACCAGTCCGGCATCACCCTGACCGATGAGCAATACCAACAGCTTCTTGACATGATTGACCAGCTGTCCAAGCTCGATATCAACTGGGATCAGTTGGCCGACAACGTCTCCGGCCTCGTTGACAAGGCGAGCGACTATCTCAAAACCGATGAAGGCCAGAATTTCCTGACCAAGCTCCAGGCCATCGTCAACAACTTCTTTGATTGGATCCGCGGCATCTTTGGCGGCGATGCCAATGCCACCGATCAGAGCACCGACCAAAGCACTCAGACCACCGACAATAGCGACAGCGGCATCGGCACCAAGCCGGATACCGCTACTAACCAGTCGACGGCTGACAGCGGCACCACCGACCAGTCTGCAACAACTGGCGGCGACGCGGCCTATGACAGTAGCGCCGACACCTCGGCCCAGTCTACCGACAATGGCAGCACTGACAGCGGCGCGGTTGAAAACACCACCGATCAGAGCACCACGATGACTGCTGACCAGTCCACGGAAAATACCACAACCGTTGCTCAATAAGCAAAAATTGATCTCCATCTGCAGCCTTGCGGATGGAGATTTTTTGTTGCGCGAAATATTTCCAGCGCGCGCCAGTCAGTGATCAGCGGCCGCTGGAAATTTTTTTGCGCAGCGAGGAAACGTCTGCGCGCTTGCACATGAATAGAAGATTTATTATAATGATAAAAGCTGAGTATAATGGATCGGCAAATATATAGAGAAGGAGGAAATCATTATTTCTAAGCAAAAACCAAAAGATGGTGTCAAGATTATCCCGTTGGGCGGATTGGAAGAAATCGGGAAAAACATGACGGCCATCGAATATAAGGATGAGATTATCGTTATTGATGCTGGGATGTCCTTCCCGAGCGAGGATTTGCTCGGGGTCGACTGTGTCATTCCGGACATCACCTATTTGACCAGCAACCAAGACAAGGTCAAGGGCATTGTTCTCACCCACGGTCACGAGGACCATATTGGTGCGTTGCCATATGTGCTGCGTGAGCTTCATGTGCCGGTGTATGGCACACGGTTGACGATTGGGCTCTTGGAGTCCAAATTGAAGGAAGCGCGCAATATTGGGAAGCAACGCCTGGTTGTCGTCAAGCATGGGGAGCCGTTCCGTGTGGGACATCTCGAAATCGAGCTCATCAAAACCTGTCACAGCATTCCGGATGCGAGCGCGATTGCTGTGCATACGCCACTGGGCGTCATTTTTCATACGGGGGACTTCAAATTTGACCAGACCCCGGTGGATGGCGTCACCACCGATTTTCAGCGCATTGCCGAAATCAGTGCCCGCGGCGTGCTCTTGATGATGAGCGATTCGACCAATGCGATGCGACCGGGCTTCAGTATGAGCGAGTCGAATATTGGGGACACCTTTGAGAAAATCTTTCCACACATCAAGGGGCGCATTCTCATTGCGACCTTTGCCTCGAATGTGCATCGCCTGCAGCAGGTGCTGGATGTGGCCTATGCCAACCGTCGCAAGGTGGTGGTCACCGGCCGCAGCATGCTCAATACGATTGGCGTTGCCAGTGAGAGTGGCTTTCTCAATATTCCACCGCATACCCTCATCGAAATGGATGAGATGCGTCAATATCCTGACAACCAGCTGGTGATTCTCTGCACAGGGAGCCAGGGCGAGCCAATGGCAGCGCTGTCGCGCATGGCCATGAGCGAGCACCGTCAGGTGCACATCGGCCCTGGGGACACGGTCATTTTTTCGGCCAACCCAATTCCTGGCAACGAGAAGCTCGTCAGCAAGGTCATCGACATGCTCTTTAAGCTGGGGGCCACCGTCATTGACAACAACGACCAGCGCGTCCACGTGTCTGGCCACGCCTCTCGCGAAGAGCTGAAAATGATGCTCAACCTCGTTAAGCCAAAGTATTTCATGCCTGTTCACGGCGAGTACCGCATGCTCCTGAGCCATGCCAATTTGGCCAAGGAGGTCGGCATTCCAAAGGAAAACATCATTGTCACGGAAAACGGCAATGTGGTGCTGGCGACGCGTCACCGCGTGAATGTCGCTGGCAAGGTACCGGCTGGCCGCGTCCTCATCGACGGGCTGGGCATTGGCGATGTGGGCAATATTGTCCTGCGCGACCGCAAGCAGCTTTCCCAGGATGGGATCTTCATCGTCGTGGTCACCATCGACCGCAAAAACAAGCGCGTCGTCGCTGGCCCGGATCTCGTCTCTCGCGGCTTTGTCTATGTGCGCGAGGCCGATGATCTCATGACCGAGGCGCGCGCCCGCGTCGAAAAGGCGCTGAACCAGTGCATGAAGGACGGCGTGACCGATTGGACCAATATCAAACAAAGCCTGCGTGACGTCACAGGGAAATTCCTCTACGAACGCACACGGCGCCGCCCAATGATATTGCCAATTATTATGGAAGACAATTAACATCGAACCTCGCTGGCCCTTGGCTCGGCGAGGTTTTTTATTAGGAAAGGATGGATGCAGATGAAGTGTAGGGTGGGTTTGGTACAGATGCCCGTCACCGACGACAAGGCAGCCAATTTGCGCCGCGCGCGCCAGGAAATCGACCGCGCCGCTGCGGCAGGCGCTGAGCTTGTGGTGCTGCCGGAAATGTTTTGCGTGCCCTATGAGACAGCGCGCTTTCCCGATTACGCCGAAGCAACTGGCGGCGAGGCCCAAGAAATGCTCAGCGCTGCCGCGTGTGAGAACCACGTCTGGCTCATTGGCGGCTCGATTTGCGAGGTTGAGGACGGCCGCTATTACAATACCTGCTATATTTACGACGATGCGGGGCGCTTTGTCGCCAAGCATCGCAAGGCTCACCTCTTTGACATTGACATCAAGGGCGGCCAATATTTCAAGGAGAGCGACATTCTCTCGCCGGGCCAGTCGCTGACCGTTTTCGAGAGCCCTTGGGGCAACATTGGCGTGGGCATCTGCTTTGACATTCGCTTTGCCGACATGGCGGCGGCGATGGTCGACGCGGGCGCGCGGCTCCTCATCTATCCTGCGGCCTTCAACATGTCCACGGGCCCGCGCCATTGGGAGCTGCTCTTCCGCGCTCGCGCCAACGACGGCCAGTGCTTTGCCGTCGGCTGTGCACCAGCGCGCAATACCGCCGCAAGCTATGTCTCCTGGGCCCACAGCATTGTGGCAGATCCTTGGGGCCGGGTGCAGCGGGACCTCGGCACCGAGGCGGTGACAGAGGTCGTCACGTTGGATTTGGATGAAATTGACAGTGTGCGTGCCCAGATTCCCCTGGGCCACTGAAAGGAGTCATCATGAAAAAATACGACATCGGATTTATCGGCTGCGGCAATATGGGCCGCGCCATGCTCGCCGGGGCCTTGGACAAGGGCTGGACGACGCCGGATAAAGCCTGCGTCCACACCCACTCTCAGGCCTCGATGGAGGCCGTCTGCGAGGTCTACGGCGTGCACGCCGGCGCAAGCAACCGCGCCCTGGCAGAGGAGAGCGCCATCATCGTCCTCGCCGTCAAGCCAAACGTCTACAAGGACGTGCTCCTCGACATTCGCGACGCCCTCGGCGACGGCCAGACGCTCATCGCCATCGCGCCTGCCTACAGCATCGCTGCAATAGAGACGCTCGTGGACAATCCCCAGGTCGCCGTCGCTCGCGCCATGCCAAACACCCCGGCGCAAATCGGCCAGGGCATGGCGGGACTGTGCTTTTCGGCGAATATGCGCGAGGATGCGCGGGATCGCGTCGAGGCGCTCTTCGCCAGCTTCGGCAAGGTGGCGCTCGTGCGCGAGGACGTCATGGCCGCCGTCGGATCGGTCAGCGGCTCCTCGCCAGCCTTCGTCTACATGGCCATCGAAGCCATGGCCGAAGGCGCCATCAAGCTCGGCATTCCCGCCAAGGACGCCTACACCTTCGCTGCCCAATCGGTGCTTGGCGCTGCGGCGCTCGTGCTTGAAACCGGCACCCATCCCGCCGCGCTGCGCGATGCCGTCTGCTCCGCCGGGGGCACGACCATCGCCGGTGTGGCGAGCCTCGAGCGCGACGGCTTCAAGGCCGCCCTCATCGACGCCATGGACGCCAGCGCCGAAAAATTCCGCGCCATGGAAACTCAGGCAAACGACGATCTGGCGTAAAATGCGCCCATCACTTTTTTTACGCCCCATCTTATGATATAATGAATGACACTATCACTGTTCGACAAACAGAAATGAGAGGATGATGTAAGCGTGTCAGAAAACGAAAACCTGCAAGCACTCGCAGCGCAAATCAAGGCCTGCGATACCACCCAGCCATATATTTATGTGAGCTATTCCACCCGCGACGGTGCCGCCGTCTACGAGGATGTCATCGCCCTGCAAGAGGCGGGCAAAAATCTCTGGATCGACGTCCAAGCCAACATGACCGGCGACGGCTACAACAGCACGATTTTTAACGCCATTGCCGACCACAATTGCAAGGGCATGTTCTTCTATCTGAGCGAGCACTCCATGACCTCCGCCCAGAGCGCCAAGGAAGTGGCCTACACCAAGAGCCACGCCATCACCGACGAACGCGCCGCCCTGCCGGTGGTCGTCGTCGATCTCGACGAGGTCACAGACCTCGACATTGACAAATACGTTAACGGCAAGCTCTACGCCGCCTTCAAGGATGAAGGCCTGAGCGATGACGAAGAAGCGCGCATGAAAAAATATCGCGAAAAATACAACAACCGCGTCGACCACGTCACCACCAAATACAACCTCTGCGAAATCATCTTGGACGTCCTCAAAAATCAGGAAGCCGGCCAGGTGCCATTCACTAAAGAAAGCGCAGAACGCGTCGCCTATCTGTCAAAAATGCTATAAAATTTTCCCACCGGAGAGCCAGCGCTCTCCGGTTTTTTGTTGGCGAAAATTTCTGGGCGCTGGCGGTCAGCGAAAAATATTGGGGGAGATTTTTCTTGACGCTGGATGAGTGTTTCTGTATAATTAATATTCGGATATGGGTATTTTCCCAGATCGAAACCGCATGCTGCGGGTTGTCAAGACAGTGATGGCACTGTCACCTGGTGGCAGCGAGTATTCTCAGGGAGGTGTATTAAAAATAATGTACGCTATTATCGAAACCGGCGGCAAGCAATACAAGGTTGAAGAAGGCATGACCCTCGACGTTGAACTGTTGCATGCAGAAGCTGGAGAAGTCGTAGACATTGATTCTGTGCTGATGCTCAACAAGGATGGCCAGATCGTGACCGGCAAGCCTTATGTGGAAGGCGCGAAGGTGAGTCTCAAGGTTGTAGAAAACGGCAAGGCACCAAAGATTGTCGTCTTCAAGTACAAGCCTAAAAAGAACTATCGTCGCAAAAAAGGTCATCGTCAGCCATACACTCGCGTGACCGTCGAAAAAATCAACGGCTAATGATCCGAGTGCAGGTATTTCATCAACCGGATGGCGTGCTCTGCGGCTACGACATGCGTGGTCACGCAGATTCAGCGCCTCATGGTGAGGATCTCGTCTGTGCGGCGGCCTCGACACTGGCGATTGTCATTGAGAACAGTCTCTGTGTTCAGGGCGTGGCGATAGAGGGTGAGATGGATGAAGGCTACGTGAAGGTGATGTTGAAAATGCCCGACCCGGCGCAGGAGGATCCTGTGGCCCAAGCGGTATTAAAGACATTCGAGGTTGGCGCCAATGCCTTGGCGCAGACCTATCCACGATATATCAAAGTAGACTCTGTTCTTATTTGAGGAGGTGGACACATGTTCCAGTTAGATTTACAATTATTTGCGTCTAAAAAAGGGGTAGGTAGTACCAAGAACGGTCGTGATTCCCACTCTAAGCGTCTTGGCGCGAAAAAAGGTGATGGCCAGACTGTCAAGGCCGGCAACATCCTTTATCGTCAGAGAGGAACCAAGATTCATCCAGGCGCGAATGTTGGCAAGGGCGGCGATGACACCCTGTTCGCAAAGATCGACGGCGTCGTTCGTTACGAACACAAGGGCAAGGACAAGACCCTGGTCAGCGTATATGCTGCTGAATAAGAGTTATGTTGGGGGATGACCATTGTGTCATCCCCTTTTTTGTTATATACAGAAAGAGAACAGCTATGAACCAACATGACATTCAAAAACGGCTCGAGGATGCCACTGCACATATTGCCGCCCAAAAGCGGCGTCTGATTCTCTGGAGCAATTGCCGCCTTTTGACGGCATTTCTCGTGCTCGTGGGGCTGGTGGTCGGCATTCGCCAGGATTTTCTGCCGGGCTACGCGCTGGCGGCAGTGGGACTCGTGGGCTTTTGCTACTTTGTCTGGCGCTTCAACAAGGCGCAGCGGGCGGTGGAGCTGGCGCAAAACCGCAAGACGGTTCTCGAGCGCTACGAGGCGCGCACCGATGGCCGCTGGTACGATTTTCCCGACGATGGCGCGCGCTTTGTCTCTAAGGACGATTTTTTGAGCAGCGACCTCGATCTTTTCGGGCCGCGCTCCCTCTATCAATACATTTCTGTGGCGCACACCATTGGCGGGCGCGACGCCTTGAAGCGTCTGCTCACCAAGCCGAATCTCAAGCACATTGCAGAGCGTCAAGCCTCGGTGGCGGAGCTCTTGGCCGACGACGATCTGGCCATCGAATTTGAAGCCCTGGGGTTGCAAAAGGATCGCCGCCGCGAAAAGGACGAGCGCGACGCCGAGGCGCGGCTGCGCACCTACGCCACCCGCGGCGAGGAGGCGCGCATTCCGCGCTTGACGGCGCTGGCCTATGGCCTGCCGGTGCTCACACTGGCGGCGGCTGTGGCGGCGCTAGTAGGTGTGAGCTCGTGGCTTTCGGTGATGTACTGCTTTTTCTTGCAGCTGATTGCGGCGATGCTCCTTGGCGGTAGCATCCAGAACGAAAAGAACAGCATCAGCGTCCTCAGCCGCAAGCTCGACCGCGCCCAGGCCCGCATCCAGGTCATGTGCGCGCCTGATTTTCAGAGCGCCTATCTCAAGGACATGCAGCAGGCCCTGGCCAACGCCGACAAGGGCATCGCGAGCCTCAATCGCATCGCTGCCGCCTGGCAGTGGCGCGAAAATTTCGTGCTCTATTTTCCCCTGGTGGGCTTTCTCGCCTGGGATTTCAACTGCTGCCTGGCCCTGGATCGCTGGCGCAAGACCTACGGCGAGGCGTTCTGCCTCTGGCTCGATTGGCTCGGCGAGGCCGAGGCCCTCTATTCCCTCGGCACCCTCTCGCGGGTGCGTGGCGATGAAACCTCAATGCCAACGATTCTCGACACCTCTGCGCCAAGCCTTGCGATGACCGACGGCAAGCATCCGCTCCTTGATCCACGCAGTGTCGTCGGAAACGACTACCACCAGGGCGCCGACACGGTCATCATCACCGGCAGCAACATGAGCGGCAAATCCACCTTCATGCGCACCATCGCCATGAACGCGGTTCTCGCTTACGCCGGTGGCACCGTCTGCGCCAAGGATTTTCGCATCAGCCCGATGCGCATCTTTACCTCGATGCGCGTGCGCGATGACGTCAGCGAGGGGATTTCGTCCTTCTACGGTGAAATTCTGCGCATCAAGCACATGGTCAGCTACGCCCAGCGCGAGCTGCCAATGCTTGTGCTCGTCGACGAGATTTTCAAGGGCACCAACTCAGCCGACCGCATCATCGGTGCTCAGGCGGCGATTCGCAAGCTCACGCGTCCGTGGATGATGACGGTGGTCACGACCCACGATTTTGAGCTTTGCGCCCTGGCCGAAGCGCCCGACGTGCACGGCAAAAATTTCCACTTCGAAGAACATTACGACGGGGACCAGATCCTCTTTGATTACAAGATTCGTCCGGGCCGCTGCAAGACGACCAATGCCCAGCATTTGATGCGCATTGCAGGGCTCCTGGACGCCGAGGACATGACAGAAAGGGAGGAACGCCATGTTTTATGATTACGCAAAGGTCAATGTCAAGGCCGGTGACGGCGGCAATGGCATTGTCGCCTTCCGCCGCGAAAAATACGTGCCAAAGGGCGGCCCGGCTGGCGGCGACGGTGGCAAGGGTGGCTCGATCATCCTGCGCGCCGACGAAGGCCTGCGCACCCTCATCGATTTTCGCTACCAGACCCATTACAAGGGCAAGCGCGGCGCCCACGGCTCCGGCGCCAAGCAAAACGGCCGCAGCGCCGAGGACGTGGTGCTGCGTGTGCCGGTGGGCACCGTCGTCCGTGACGCCGACAGCGGCCGCCTCATGGGCGATTTGCGCACCAACGGTCAGGAGCTCGTCGTCGCCCAGGGCGGCCGCGGCGGCCGTGGCAACGCGCGCTTTGTGAGCTCGACCCACCGCGCCCCGGCCTTCGCCGAAAACGGCGAGAGCGGCGAGGAGCGCTGGATTACCCTCGAGCTCAAGCTCTTGGCAGATGTGGGCCTCGTGGGCTTTCCAAACGTCGGCAAGTCGACGATCATCAGCCGCATTTCTGCTGCCAAGCCAAAAATTGCCAACTATCACTTCACCACCATCGAGCCAAACCTCGGCATGGTCCGCGTCGATGCGGGCCGCAGCTTTGTCGTCGCCGATGTGCCGGGGCTCGTCGAAGGCGCTGCCGAAGGCGCAGGCCTAGGCCATCGCTTCCTGCGCCATGTCGAGCGCACCCGCGTGATTGTTCACGTCGTCGACATTGCTGGCTCTGAGGGCCGCGATCCCCTGGAGGACATGGCCGTGATCCGCGGCGAGCTCGAGCGCTATGCGCCCCACCTCAACGACAAGCCGATGGTTATCGTCGCCAACAAAAAAGACCTGCTCACCGAAGACGACCTCGACGCTGCCCTGGCGCGTCTGCGCGAGGCCTATCCCGACGTAGAGATCTTTCCGATGAGCGCCGCCAGTGACTCCAACCTTGACGCGCTGGTCTATCATCTGGCAGACATTCTCGACGCCATCGGTCCCGTCAGCTACGAGGAAGAGGACGAGGCAGAAGCCCTCCCAGCTGAAAAGGAAGAGACGCGTCCGTTCTGGGTCGAAAAACATGGCGAGGACGTCTACGAGGTTGTCGGTCCGGAAATCGACGGCCTCTGTCGCCGCACCCAATTTGAGCGCGACGAGGGCGTGGAACGCTTCATGAAAATCCTCGACAACATGGGCATCGAAAAAGAACTGCGCAAGGCGGGCATCGAGGACGGCGACACCGTCGTCGTCGGGCCGATGGTCTTTGACTACATGGAATAAGCCATGCTCGGGGCAAAAATCTGGTATCTGGCCTTTTTTGCGCTGTTGACGGGGCTGGCGGTGCCGCTTTTGGGCCGCAAGCAGGTCGTCGTGCCGCTGGTGCTGCCGCTGGCCTTTCTCCTGGCGGAGATTGGTGTCGTGCAATGGTGCATCCAGGGCGGCTGGACGACGGCCGTCTATGGCCAGTGGCTCGCGGGCTTTGTGCTCGTGGGCTGCGCGCTGATTTGGCAGAGCTTTGGCCGCCGTCGCTGCTACCTTTTTCGCGGCGGCAGCTTTTACCGCGATCTCGACGCCTACGAGACCGTCGCCCGCGCCATCGTCGAAACCCTGCAGAGCGAGCGCCTCGCGCCAGCGGCGGTGATCCTGCGCTACGAGGGCGTCCTGCTCCTTGAGCCAATGCGTGCCGAGAGCCAGGCGGCCCTCTTTAAGCATCTGGCCGACGCTCTCGACGACAGCCGCTGGCGGCGCTGGGGCACGTGGCAGGCGTTTTTTGGCGCCCAGTGGCTGGCGATGGTGCTGTGGCTTGTGCTGGCGTTTTTTGGCAGAGGAGGGGGGATATAAATGGACCTGCATACCATTCTCGTGGCCGTCGCTGTGATTCTCTTGGCGATTGGCCTCGGCATCAAATTTTACGGCATGGCGATTCTCGCCAATCAGAAAATCCCGGCAGAGACACGCATGAATCGTTACAAAAAAACCGTGCCCCTGTCTTACGGGCTGCTATTGCCGACAATTGTCATTATTGTCTATCTTTTCGTCACAAAATAATAACATTTTGTTGTTTATGTGGGCGGGATTTCGTATAATAAACCCATAGCCAAAATCAAATGACATTATTTACAAATATGATGAAGGATAGAGGTGTTTTCAATGATAAGAAAACTTGTGGCGTTCATCGCCATTTTTGCAGTGATGACGGTGGCCTTTGCCGGATGCGGCAGTCAGAAAGTCGACGAGGAAAAGACGGCAGCCGACAATCTCTACGCCATCAAAAATCCTTACCTTGAAAATACCAAGGCCAACAACGACCTGATCAAAAATCTCAAGGTGCATTCCTACGGCAAATATACCCTCGACGTGCAGGATGAGCGCCATCCTTACACCTTGAGCATCCGCTTCATGTATCTCAACAGCGGCGTGGACGAAGCGGCCCTGACCGCCTATATGAACAACGTCTCCATCGCCCTCTTGGCCCTCATTGATGACTGTGAGCAAATCAACTGGAGCTTCCCGGGCGCCGAAGGGCTTGAGGCTGGCTACATTGGCACCGAATACGCCGGTGACCTCTGCGGCATGGACGTCAAGAAGGCTGGCAAGGACGCCGAAAGCTTCGAAAAGCTCTACACCAAGCTCTTCCCAGAGCAGCAAGCTGACGCACAAGCCGAGGGCGACGCTGCGGCAGAAGGTGACGCCGCCACAGATGAAGCGGCACAATAATCACACATCCAAAGGATTGCTCCACGCGGGCAATCCTTTTTCTATACGCAAAAAGCGCTGGCTTGGAAACTCCAAAGCCAGCGCTTTTGTGATGGGTCGTTAGTCGTGGTCGGGGAAGTGGCAGATTTGCATCGGTGTGCCCTCCGCGACGACCTTGAAGCCGTGGCGTTCGTAAAAGAGGGCGTTTTTGCGCTCGTCGGGCATGAGCTCCAGATAGAGATAGTCCTTGTATTTTTCCTTGATCATTTCCACCATCGTCCCGGCAATGCCCTGGCCCTGGTGACTTGGCCGCACGAGCACATAGTGCATATAGGCCAGCATGCCGCCGTCATCCAACAGCCGCGCCAAACCCACCAGCTCGTCGCCGTCCCAGGCCGTCAGCACCGTGGACGACTGCATCAGCGCCTTGTACAAGCGCGTCGGATAGTTGCCAGACTCCCAGTCGACGGAGAGAAATAAATCCTGTACAGCAGCTTGGTCAAAAATTTTTTCGTAGGTGTAGGTGATCATCTCAGATTGCTCCTTTTGCATGGAAAATGGTTGACTCTATTATAACGACCCTGGCCCAAAACTCGCAAGCAAATAAAAAGAGACTGCCGCAATAGTTGCAAGCAGTCTCAGAAAGTCTGAGGATTTCAGCGTGGATTATTTTGCAGCGCGCCAGAGGAAGGTCACAATCTGGCCACGGGTGCAATCGGCATCCGGGCTGAAGGTCGTCGCGCTGGTGCCGTTGGTCACGCCGTTCTGCACAGCCCAGGCGACAGCGTCGGCGTAGTAGGCGCCATCTGCCACATCGGTGAAGCTGCTATCTGCGTTCACGGCTGGCTCGCCGGCAGCGCGCCAGAGGAAGGTGACGGTCTGGCCACGGGTCAGCGTCGCATTTGGCGAGAAGGTCGTGCTGGAGGTGCCAGCAGCGAGGCCTTCTTCTACCGCCCACTGTACCGCGTCGTGGTAATACGTCCCTTCGGCAACATCCGTGAATGGCATTTCTTCGCCCTTTGGCGCTGGCTGACCGGCCTGGTTCCAGAGGAAGCAGATCATCTGCGCGCGGGTGCAGGCAAGCGCTGGGCTGAAGGTCGTGGCGCTGGTGCCGTTGGTGATCTTGTTATCGACGGCCCAGAGCACGGCGTCGTAGTAATAGTCACCATCAGCCACGTCGGCGAAAGGATTTTCCGGCGTTGGCTGTGGTTGAGGATCCACGCTCGCTGCCTTAAAGGAGACGGCGACGTCTACCTTCGATGCAGGCA
>JAUNGU010000024.1 GCA_030524315.1 Peptococcaceae bacterium | reverse complement strand
GTAGCGATAGATGGTCGGCGGCGCGCAAAAGGACGTCACGCCATAGCGATTGATGATGGCAGCCATCTGCTTGGGCTCAAAATTGTCGAAATCGTAGACCATGACGGCGCATTCGTTGAGCCACTGGCCGTAGAGCTTGCCCCAGGAGGCCTTGGCCCAGCCTGTCTCGGAGACGGTAAAATGCAGGCCCCCCGCCTTGACGCCCTGCCAATATTTGGCGGTGACATAATGCGCCAAAGGATAAGTAAAATCGTGGATGACGCCCTTGGGATAGCCGGAGGTGCCGGAGGTAAAATAAATCACCATCGGATCTGTGGCGCGCGTTTCCTGGCGCGCGAGCTCCTCTGACGCCGCCTTCATGGCTGCGCCAAAATCGGCAAAGCCCTCGAGCTCCCCCACCGTGCTCCAGAGTCTGCAGGTTGCGCCGCTTTGGGCAACAGCCGCGCGCACCCGTTCCGGCACGCCGTTTTGCGCCGTGCAAAAAATCGCCTTGGCGCCCGACGCCTGAATGCGATAGACGAGGTCATCGGTGGTGAGCATATGGGTCACAGGAATCATCACGGCGCCGATTTTGTGCAGGGCGATGGCCGCCATCCAGTATTCGTAGTGGCGCTTGAGGGCGAGGATGACGCGATCACCGCGCCCAATGCCAGCTGCGAGAAAAACATTGGCGGCGCGGTTGGAGGCGCGCGAAATATCCGCGAAGGTAAAAATGTGTTCCTCATCCTCGGTGTTGCACCAGACGAGGGCACGGGCCGCTGGCGTGTGCGCAGCGATGGCATCGACGACGTCGTAGCCGAAGTTGAAATTGTCGGGATAGTGAATGTCGATGTCCACGAGCTTGCCCGCAGCATCAAAGGTTTCATTGTAAAACTGTTCGTAAATCCTCATACCTGCTCCTTTATCGCGTCCCGACCAAAGGCGCGGAATCGCGCGTAGCGCGCCGCTGCCGGATCGTCCACCGCTGCCAGCTGCACCAATTCCTGGCGTAGCAGCTTTTCGAGATCCTTGTAGAAGACGCGGCTGCCGAGATCCTTCTCGGGAATGATTTTGTCGATGAAGCCGTGGCTCAGGGCGTCGGCGGCGGTGAGCTTGAGGCTGTCGGCGGCGACGTTGGCCTTGGCAGCATCCTTCCAGAGAATGCTCGCGCAGCCCTCGGGCGAAATCACCGAATAGATGGCGTGCTCGAGCATCCACACGCGGTTGGCCACGCCCAAAGCGAGGGCTCCGCCGCTGCCGCCCTCGCCAATGAGAATGGCGATGATCGGCACCGAAAGGCCCATCATTTCCACCAGGTTTTGGGCAATCGCCTCGCCCTGGCCACGTTCCTCGGCACCAATGCCGCAATAAGCGCCGGAGGTGTCGATGAAGGTGATGATCGGGCGGTGGAATTTGTCGGCCTGGCGCATGAGGCGCAGGGCTTTGCGGTAGCCTTCGGGATGGGGCGCGCCAAAATTGCGGCGGTTGCGCTCCTTGATGCTCTTGCCCTTCTCGATGCCGATGATGGTCACAGGCTGTCCGGCGAGGGTCGCCACGCCACCGACAATGGCTGCATCATCGGCATAGAGGCGGTCGCCGTGGAGCTCGAAAAAGTCGGGAAAAATGGCGTGAATATAATCCAGGCTCGTCGGCCGCTTGCTGTCGCGAGCAATTTTCACATGATCGAGTGCAATGGTTTTCATGAATGGGTCCTTTCTGCGTGAAGGCTGAGGAGCCGCGCCAGGGTGATGCGCTGCTCAGCGCGGGGCACGATGGCATCGACAAAGCCGTGGGCGAGCAAAAATTCTGCCGTCTGAAAGCCCTTGGGCAGGCTTTTGCGCGTCGTCTGCTCGATGACCCGCGCCCCGGCAAAGCCGACGATGGCGCCCGGCTCGGCGAGGATGATGTCGCCCTCCATGGCAAAGCTCGCCGTCACGCCGCCGGTGGTGGGGCTGGTGAGAATCGGCAGGTAGAAAAGCCCAGCGGCGCTATGGCGCGCCACGGCACCGCTGACCTTGGCCATCTGCATGAGGGAATAGAGCCCCTCCTGCATGCGCGCGCCGCCCGAAACTGTATAGCCGACGACGGGCAGTCGGTGCGCGGTGGCGTATTCAAAAAGACGCGTGAGGCGCTCGCCGACGGCAGCGCTCATGCTCCCCATCATGAATTTTCCTTCCATAATAAAGAGGGCGCAGTCTGCGCCACCGATGCTCGCTGTGCCACAAATGACCGCTTCATTTTCGCCAGACGCCGCGCGCGCCTTGGCGAGCTTGTCCTGATAGTAGGGAAAATCCAACGGATCGGCAGAAACCAGCGTCTCAAAGAGGGGCGCAAAGCTCGCCTTGTCACAGATGAGGTCCACGCGCTCGCGGGCGGTCATGCTGAAGTGATGGCCGCAGTTTGGGCAGCAGCGCGCCGCCAACGCCAGCTCCGCGCGCTTGTAGGTGCGGTGGCAGTTGGGACAGCTGACCTCCTCGGCAGCGGCTGCGTATTTTTTGCGACCGCCGCTTTCCAGGGCGTTGTCCGGTCGTCTGCGAAAATTCAAAAAGGCCATGCCATCATCTTCCTTCCATAAATCTCAAATCGTAGGTGCCCAGCACAAAATCCTGGGCGCTGATCAATGCCAGCTGCTCCTCAATGTTCGTCTCGACGCCTTCGATGACGAGCTCGCAGAGGGCGGCGCGCATTTTCCGCACCGCCTCCTCGCGGTCTGCCGCCCAGACGATGAGCTTGCCGAGGAGGGAATCGTAGTAGGGCGTCACCAGCGCCTCCTGGGTGATGAAGGTGTCAAAACGCACAAAGGGACCGCCCGGCGCATGAAAGGCGGTGATGCGTCCGGTCGAGCGGGCGTTGATGCGACACTCGAGGCTCGCGCCGTTAATTGCCACGTCTGCCTGCTGCATCGACAGAGGGATGCCGCAAACGGTGCGAATCTGCCATTTGACGAGATCAATGCCGCTGAGCATTTCTGTGACCGCGTGCTCGACCTGGAGGCGCAGGTTCATTTCCATAAACCAGAAATGCCCCTCGCCATCGAGGAGAAATTCCAGCGTCCCCAGGCCTACATAACCGAGGCTGGCGACGGCGGCGTTGATTTTTGCCATGAGAGCGTCGCGTGCGGCAGCATCCACAGCTGGCGACGGGCCCTCCTCGATGAGCTTTTGGTGGCGCAGCTGCACCGAGCAATCGCGCTCGCCCAGGCAGAGACATTGCCCCGCTTCGTCGGCGATGATCTGAAATTCGACGTGGCGCGCCGGATAGACGCATTTTTCGAGATAGAGGGCCCCATCGCCAAAGGCCGCCTGGCTCTCGGCGACAGCGGTGTCATAGACCTGGCGCAGCTCCGCAGGCGTGGTGACCATGCGAATGCCGCGACCACCGCCGCCGGAGCGCGCCTTGAGCATGACAGGATAGCCGATCTCCTCGGCAGCGCGCACGGCTTCACTGACATCTGCCAGCGCCTCGGTGCCAGGAATTGTCGGCAGGCCTGCCGTCTGCATCATCGCCTTGATCTTCGCCTTGTCGCTCAACGCCTGCATCGTCTGGGCTGGCGCGCCGATGAAGGCCAAATCGTTGGCCTCGCAGAGGGCGGCAAAGTGATCATTTTCCGAGAGGAAACCGTAGCCCGGATGAATGGCCACGGCGCCGGTGGCAAGGGCGGCGCTGATGATGCGTTCTTCGTTGAGATAGCTCCCTGCTGACGCCGCCGGGCCAATGCAGACGGCCTCGTCAGCCAGCGCCACATGCAGACAATCGCGGTCTGCTTCGGAATAGACAGCGACGGTGGCAATGCCCATTTCCTTGCAGGCGCGAATGATGCGCACGGCGATTTCGCCACGATTGGCAATGAGAATTTTTGTAAACATCTAGGCCTCCACAATGGCAAAGGAGAACTCGCCCTTGACACAGAGGGTCTCTCCTACAGAGCCGCTCCCTTCTGCAAAATAAAACTGGCCCATGCGCCGCTTGATGCGGCAGCGGGTCGTGAACGTATCGCCGGGCGTCACCGGCGCGCGAAACTTGACGTTGTTCATGCCCGTATACATGGGGAGCTTGCCTGCTGCCATCTCATCCTTGAGGAGAATGCAGCTCGACTGGGCGAGGATTTCGCAGAGAATAACTCCCGGCACCACTGGGCGGCCTGGAAAATGCCCCTGCAAAAACCACTCGTCGCCGCGCACCGTGTAGCTGCCGACGGCCCACTCGCCGTCCTGCTCGACGCTGTCGAGGAGGAGCATATTGTCGCGATGGGGCAAGATGTCTTTGATGGCTTCCTGGTTCATACGTCCAACTCCTTGATGCGGAAAAGGGCCGTGCCATATTCGATGAGGGCGCCGTTTTCCACGCAGATTTCTTCGATGACGCCGTCGTTTTCGGCGACGATTTCATTCATGAGTTTCATTGATTCGACGATGCAGAGGACATCGCCCTTGCGCACCGAATCGCCCACGCGAATAAATGGCTCGCCGTCCTCTGTTGGCTGGGCGTAATAGACGCCAACCATCGGCGAGCGGAAGGTCACGGTCTTGTAGCTGGCGGCGGCTTGCGGCGCACAGGCAGGCTGCTGCATCACAGGTGCATCTGCCATGACGACCTTGGGCTGGGCGCATTCCAGACGGAAATAGCCACGCTCTTCGTCGATTTCGATGCCCGTCAGGCCAAGCTCCTTCATGAGGGCGGCGTATTTTCTGATTTCTCCTTCGTTCATGCTTTCACCTTTCTAAATGCCAGCGACGCGTTGTGGCCGCCAAATCCCAGCGAGTTGGAAATGCAGAGATCCACCTCGGCCTGCACCGCCTGATTTGGCACGTAGTTGAGATCGCAATCGGGATCGGCTTCGAGGAGATGAATCGTCGGCGGAATCCAGCCCGTCTCAAGGACCTTGAGGCAGACGACTGCTTCCAGCGCACCAGCGGCGCCGAGCATGTGGCCCGTCATCGACTTGGTCGAGCTGACGAGGCTCGCGTGCGCCTTTTCCTCGCCGAGGGCCGTCTTGATGGCGATGGTTTCGCCCTTGTCGTTGAGGGGCGTGCCTGTGCCGTGGGCGTTGACGTAGATGCGCTCATCGCCACGGTAGCCGCTTTCCTCCAGGGCCTGGGTCATTGCCCGCGCGCCGCCGGAGGCATCCGGACGCGGCGAGGTGATGTGGTAGGCGTCGCAGGTGACACCGTAGCCGGAAATTTCGCCGATGATCTTGGCGCCGCGGCTGACAGCGTGCTCATAATCCTCGAGCACCAGCGCCGCCGCGCCTTCGCCAATGACGAAGCCTGCACGGCGCGCGTCAAAGGGCAGCGATGCCGCTTCCGGGTCCTTGGACGTGGAAAGGGCGTGCATGTTGATAAAGCCCGCCACGCCGCATTCGTTGACGGCCGCGTCGCTGCCGCCGGAAATGACGACGTCGGCGTAGCCGTGGCGAATCGCCCGCACCGCCTCGCCTATGGCGTTGGCACCCGAGTCGCACGCCGTCACCGATGGCATCGCTGCGCCCTGGCAATTGTAGCGAATGGCAATCATGCCGGCAGCCATGTTGGCGATCATCATCGGCACGAGATACGGCGAGACGCGCCCCGGCCCTTTTTCAAAGAGCTTGTGGTGCTCGCGGGTGATGGTCGTCACGCCGCCGATGCCCGTACCAAAATACACCGCCATGCGCTCCGGTGCGGCGCTGCCGAGAACGCCACTTTCTTCCACCGCCTGGGTGGCAGCGGCAATGGCGAGCTGGCTGTAGCGGTCGCTGCGCAAAATTTCCTGCTTGTCCATGTAATCGCGCGGATTGAAATCCTTGACCTCGGCGGCCAGCGTTGCCTTATAATCTGTGGCGTCAAAGAGGGTGATCGGCCCGATGCCGTGCACGCCCTTGATGAGGTTGTCCCAGGTGTCGGCGAGGGTATTGCCCACTGGCGACACGGCGCCCATGCCTGTGACAACGACTCTGCGAAGTTGTTCGTTCATAATAATCTCCTTATATTGCCATGCCGCCATCGACGTTCAGGACGGTGCCGGTGATGTAGGACGCCGTTGCTAAAAAGAGAATGGCGTCGGCGACTTCGTCGGCACTGCCCGCGCGGCCCAACGGAATCTGATCCATCCAGGAGGCGGTCGCGTCACCCAGCGCCTTGGTCATGTCCGTATCGATGAAGCCCGGTGCCACGGCGTTGCAGCGAATGCCACGACTGCTGAGCTCCTTGGCGACAGATTTCGTCAGGCCGATGACACCCGCCTTGGACGCTGCATAGTTGGCCTGACCGGCGTTGCCCGACAGCCCCACCACCGACGAAAGATTGACGATGGCGCCGCCCTTGTTGCGAATGAAAATACCGCTGACGTGGCGAATCATATTGAAGGTCCCCACGAGATTGGTGTCGATAACCGCCTCAAAATCCTCAGCCTTCATGCGCGCCACGAGCCCATCGCGGGTGATGCCGGCGCTGTTGACGAGAATATCGATGGTACCGAATGATTCTTTGACGGCAGCCACCGTTTCCTTGACGGCGTCAAAATCTGCCACGTCGCACTGAAAGGCCTCGGCGCGCACGCCGTATGTGTCTCGGCACTCGGTGCAGACCGCCTCGGCAGCCGCCTGATTGCCCGCATAGATAATCGCCACGTCCGCACCGGCGCTGGCGAATTTTTTCGCCGTCGCCGCGCCAATGCCGCGCGAGCCGCCGGTGATGAGGGCTACTTGATTCTTTAGCATGATTGAACCTCCTTGATGAGCGCCTCGACCCCGTCGAGGGTGGCGGCGCTATAAACCTTGGCGTCACGGCTGATGCGGCGAATCATGCCGCAAAGGCTTTCGCCGGGGCCGATTTCAATGAAGGTATCGACGCCACCCGAGAGCATCTGGCGCACGCTTTTTTCCCACTGCACCGGCGACGTCATCTGTCTGGCGAGGGTCGGTGCAATCTCAGCCGGATAGGCCGCGCCGCTGACGTTGGCAATGACGGGGATGCGTGGCGCCTGCCAGTCGATTTGCTCGAGCGCATCGGCAAAGGCGGCACCCGCCTCGGCCATGAAGGGGCTGTGGAAGCCGCCTGCCACCTTGAGCGGCAGGGCGCGACCGCCAGCAGCCTTGACTGCCGCCGCAAAATCGTCCATCTCCTCTGCAAGACCAGACACTGACACCTGACCCGGGCAATTGAAATTGACCGGATAGATGTGGTCAAATTGCTCGGCAATGGCGATGACCTCGTCATCCGAGAGCTTGACGACCGCCGCCATTTTCGCGGGATGCTTCTCGCTGGCGTCTTGCATCAGCGCGCCGCGCTGGCTTACCAATGAAGACATCGTCTGAAAATCTGCCGCACCGCTGTAGCACAGGGCCGCCAGCTCACCAAGGGAAAAACCAGCGCAGACGTCTGCGGCCAGGCTGCGCGCCTCAAGCTCGGCGCAGATGGCCATCTCTACCGCAAAGAGGCAGGGCTGAGTGTTGCGCGTCTCTTGCAAGCGCGCCTCGTCCTCGCCAAAGCAACAGTCGAGAATGCCAGATTGGAGCGTTTCGGCGGCATCAAAGAGCGCTCGTGCCTTTTGAGAGCGCTCGTAAAAATCGCGCCCCATGCCAGCGTGCTGGGCGCCTTGACCAGCGAAAACAAAGGCTATTTTACCCATGGGCTTCCTCCCTTAAGGAGCGCTTCACCAGCGCTCACAACCTCGCGAATGATGTCCGCCGCTGGCTGCTCCTTGTTCACGAGCGCCGCCGTCTGCCCCGACATGAAGCAGCCGTTTTCGCTATCGCCATCCTTGACGGCCATGCGCAAACGGCCAGCGCCCATGCCTTCCAGCGCCTCATCAGAAATATCTGTGTACTCCGCCTTCATATATTGGCGCACAAACGGCGTACGCAGGCTGCGTACCGGATGGCCGAGGCGCTTGCCGGTGACGGCCGTCGCCAAATCGCCAGCCTTGAGAATTTTTTGCTTGTACACATCAGAAATGCCGCATTCCTCAGCGCTCAAAAACCGCGTGCCCATTTGCACGCCGCAGGCACCGAGCATGAAGGCCGCTGCAAAGCCACGACCATCGGCAATGCCGCCAGCCGCGATCACCGGCAAATCGACGGCGTCGCACACCAGCGGCACAAGCACCATCGTCGTCAGCTCACCGACGTGGCCGCCACTTTCGCCGCCCTCGGCAATCAGGGCATCAGCGCCCAACCGCGCCATGAGCTTGGCCATGGCCACCGAAGCCACCACAGGAATAATGCGAATGCCAGCGGCCTTCCAATCA
Organism: Peptococcaceae bacterium; assembly: GCA_030524315.1. Taxonomy (GTDB): domain Bacteria; phylum Bacillota; class Peptococcia; order Peptococcales; family Peptococcaceae; genus UMGS1590. The sequence continues at coordinate 18,338 of JAUNGU010000024.1, read as the reverse complement.
GCAATGAATTTGGACGGATTGCCCGCGCCTGTGGTCACCACTGCCACCTGCTCCTCACAGACAAGCTTGGCGACTTCTTCCACATAGGGGCTCATGAGCATGATGTTGACGCCAAAAGGCCGGTCGGTCAGAGATTTTGCCACGGCGATTTCCTGCCGCACCACCTCTGCCGGCGCATTGCCCGCGGCGATGATGCCGAGCCCACCGCCGTTTGACACTGCTGCTGCCAATTTGCCATCAGCCACCCACGCCATGCCGCCCTGAAACACCGGGTAGTCAATGCCCAGCATTTCTGTAATTGGCGTCTTGATCATAGGAGCCCTCGCTTACTTGATTTTTTCGATGAAATGCACGAGATCGCCGACGGTTTCAACCTTTTCGTTGAGCTCAATGCTAATGTCCAGCTTGTCCTCGAGCTCCATGAGCAAATCGACGGTGTCCAGAGAGTCGATGCCCAAATCATGGAAGGTGCTGTCCATAGTAATTTCAGATGGATCACATTCCAAACGGTCTGCCAAAAGTTCTACAACTGCTTCAAAGATCATAATCATTTCCTCCAAATTTTCCGGCGCAAACCTCGCGCCTCTTATTGATTTTTCAACAACTTCTCGCATTATACGGCCACTTTGTTGATTTGTCAATAAATTGCTCGCAAATATTTTGTATTGAAAAATTGACAGCTCTTAAATAAGAGCGCAAAAAAACAGCGACCACTGCCGCTGCGCGCTGAAAAATGCTGGTTCGCTGAAAATTTTTGGCTGATCGCTCCTCGTGCAAAAAATAATGCGAGCGCTTTTCTGGGCGCTCGCAAATTCTTGTGGTTATAGATTTTCGCTGCCAATGAGGGCTTGGACAAAATCGGTCGCTGGATGGGCTTGCAATTCTGCCGGTGGCGCGAATTGCTCGATGGCGCCGTCCTTCATGACCATGACGCGCGTGCCAAGGAGCAGGGCTTCGTGGATGTCGTGGGTGACGAAAAGCACGGTGATGCCTGTTTCTGCATGGATGTGCTTGAGCTCTGTTTGCAGCTGATGGCGGGTGATGGCATCCACCGCACCAAAGGGCTCGTCCATGAGCAGGATCTCCGGCGAAGCCGCCAGCGCCCGGGCGATGCCAACGCGCTGCTGCTGGCCACCCGAGAGCTCGGCAGGATAGCGCTCTCTGAGGTCGTCGGCGAGGCCGACAATGGCCATCCATTTGCTGATGGCGCGGCGGGTCTTATCCTTGTTGTGCTTGTTGAGCAGGTTTGGCACGTAGGCGATGTTTTCCTCGACGGTCATGTGTGGAAAGAGGACGCTCCCCTGAATGGCATAGCCAATGTTGCGTCTGAGCTGGGTCTGATCAACCTCGGCAATGTTTTTGCCGTCGACAATGATCTCTCCGAAGGATGGCTGAATGAGGCCGTTGACCATCTTGAGCACCGTCGTCTTGCCGCAGCCAGAGGCGCCGATGATGGTGACAAAGTCGCCCTTTTCCACCGAAAAATTCAGATCCTCGATGACTGTGTGCCCGTCGTAGGATTTGGCGACGTGGTTAAATTGAATTGCTGGATGCATGACTCTCACCTCACTTCAAAAGATCGCGACTGCGCAGGAAATCCTCGGCGACATCTCGCGGCGCCTTTTTGTCGATTTCGACGGCGGCGTTCATCTTGACCATGTCGCTGTTGCTGATTTTACCGTCGAGCTTTTCGAGAACGTCCGCCAGCTCCGGATGCAGGTCAAGGACCTCCTGGCGCACCACGTTGCTGCACATATACGATGGAAAAAAGCCCTTGTCGTCCTTGAGCACGACGACATCGTCCGAGGCCAGCTGGGCATCGGTGGTGTAACCCACGGTGGCGTCAATCTTGCCCTCGTCGATGGCCTGGTAGCGCAGGCCAATATCAATGTCCATGGTGTTGCCAAAATTCAGGCCGTAGGCCTTGCAGAAGGCCTTGTAGCCATCCTCGCGCTCGAAATAATCGTAGTTGGCGCCAAAGGTGAGCTCGTCGGCGACCTTGGCGAGGTCACTGCAGGTTTTGAGGTCATACTTTTCTGCGACCTCGCGGCGGACCGCCAGGGCGTAGGTGTTTTCAAAGCCGTACATGCCGACCCACTTCATATTGTAGCGCTTTTCGTAGTCCTTCTGCAGGGTATCGAAATCGTCCTCGGTGTACGCGCCCTTTTGCTTGAGGACCATGTTCCAACCGGTGCCCGTGTATTCCGGATAGAGGTCAAAATCGCCCTTGACCATCCCCGGCTGAATGTTGGAGGTGCCACCGCCGACGCCGGTCGTCAGCTCGACATCGAGGTTCGTGTCCTGCTCGATGAGAATGTCGAGCATTTCGCCGAGAATGTATTGCTCGGTCATCGGCTTGGTGGCAATGTGAATCGTGTCCTTGGTGCCGCCGCCCACAAAGGCCACGCCGACAATCGCCACGCAGAGCACCGCCGCCACGGCCGCGGCAATGCGATTGTGGCGCTTGGCCTTGAGCGAACGCACGCCGATGCGTTTTTCAACAATCCCCAGCGCTGCGTCGACGACCAGCGCGAGAATCGCAATCAAGAGACTCCCGACCATGGTCATCGCGGCGTTATTGGTGGTGATGCCGCGATAAATCGCCACGCCGAGACCGCCCGCACCGATGAATGACGCAATACCGCCGAGGGCGATGGTCATGGTCACCATGCTGCGAATCCCCGACATGATCACCGGCATCGCCAGCGGCAGGGAAATCTTATAGAGAATCTGAAAGCGCGTGCTGCCCATGCCCTTGGCCGCCTCGATGATGGCTGGCGAGACGTTGGTGAGGCCGGTGTGGGTGTTGCGCACCATTGGCAAGAGCGCGTAAATCGTCAGGGCGATGATCGCCGTGACATTGCCCACGCCCGAGAAGGGAATGAGAAAGCCGAGCATCGAAATTGACGGGATCGTGTAGAGAAAATTGATCACACCCAGGGTCGGCTTGGCGGCGCGCTGCCATTCGCTGATGAGAATCCCTGCCAGCCCGCCAAAGACCAGGGCGATGAGAATCGCCGCCAGAGAAATCTCAATGTGTTGCAGCAAGAGCCTTGCATAAAAGTCTTGGTTCTCAGAAAAAACCGTCCACATATCACTAAGCATTGTAAAACTCCTTCCTTTTTTTGTCTTACCATTGTATCCTCTGGACGGGCCGACCACAAGACAGGGATTTTTTTCGGATACATATTTACAGCCACAAAAAATCCGCACCCTTGCGGATGCGGCGCGAAAAAAGATTAGCGATGACTGCCCTCGGGCGCCTTTTTTCCTGGCACTGCGCCATAGCCATCCTTGGTCTGTCCCGAGCGGTCATACACGCCATCCCACAGGGAATTGCGCATGAGCCCGGCGTCGTGGCGCTTGTTGGTGGCAATATCGAGGACGAGAATGCGGCGGATGATTTTGAACATATTCATACAAACCCTCTCCCCAGAAACGTCGAGAAGCGTTATTCTATACATCTATAATAGCATGCATAAGAATTTTCTGCCACAAAAAATGCGGCTGCCTGTGCAGCCGCATGAGGGGTCAGTTTTTCTGGCTCTGGTTGAAGGCCTGCTGTTTGGCAGCCTGTTGCTTGAGCCAGGCGTTGATGAATTCGTCAATATCGCCATCCATGACGGCGTTCACGTTGCCCTTTTCGAAGTTGGTGCGATGGTCCTTGACCATGGTGTATGGATGGAAGACGTAGGAACGGATCTGGGAGCCCCAGCCGATTTCCTGCTGCTCGCCCTGGAGGCGGGCCATTTCTGCTTCCTGGGCCTTGATTTTTTCTTCGACGAGGCGAGAGGTCAGCATCTTCATGGCTGTGGCGCGATTCTGAATCTGAGAGCGCTCATTCTGGCACTGCACGACGATGCCCGTTGGCAGGTGGGTGATGCGCACCGCCGAGGAGGTTTTGTTGACGTGCTGGCCACCGGCGCCGCTGGAGCGGTAGGTGTCGACCTTGAGATCCTTGTCGTCGATTTCAATCGTCGTGTCGTTTTCAACCTCCGGCATGACTTCGACGGCGCAGAAGGAGGTGTGGCGACGGCCCGAGGCGTCAAATGGCGAGATGCGCACCATGCGATGCACGCCCTTTTCGCTCTTGAGATAGCCGTAGGCGTTGTCGCCGCTGATGAGCAGGGTCGCGCTCTTGATCCCGGCTTCGTCGCCGTCGAGATAATCGAGGACCTCGACCTTATAGCCGTGGCGCTCGGCCCAGCGCATGTACATGCGGTAGAGCATTTCTGCCCAGTCCTGACTTTCGGTGCCACCGGCGCCCGGATGGATCGAGACGATGGCGTTGTTGTCGTCGTATTCGCCGTTCATGATGGTTTCAAGCTCAAAGGCGTCGAGCTCCTTGTTGAGGTCGGCAAGGCTGGTGATAATGTCCTGCTCCAGGTCGGGATCGTTTTCTTCCTTGGCCAGCTCAAACATCACGTCCAAATCCTCGATTTTGCCGGCGAGGCTGTTGTAATGGGTGACCTTGCTTTCCAGGCGCTTCTTTTCCTGCATGATGCCCTGGCCCGCCTCCGGATCGTTCCAAAAATCCGGCGCCGAGATGATCTCGTCGATTTCGGCGATGCGCTTTTTTCGCCCTTCGAGGTCGAGGGATTCACTCAAATCCTTCAAGGTTTGTTTTGCTTCTTCAAAGGCTTTATGCACTTCGTAGTCCATATTCTACTCCTTTTTACTCGTCAAAAGGACAAAGCCGATGGCTGGCTTTGTCCTCGTTGGTTTACGCGTTTTTGCCGCAGCAGTTTTTGTATTTTTTGCCGCTGCCGCATGGGCATGGGTCGTTGCGGCCGACCTTTTGCACATGCACTGGCTGCTTTTTGGTTGGCTCCTCGTTGCCGTGACGCGCGTTCAAAATATCGACGCGTTCCGGCTCACGGGCCTCCTTCTGCTCTTCGGCTTCCTGACGCTTGATGGTCACCGCAAAGAGCATACGAATCGTGTTGTACTGAATGTTGTAGGTCATTTCGTTGAACATGTCGTAGGATTCGTTGCGGTATTCGTCGATTGGCTTGTGCTGGCCATAGGCGCGCAGGCCGATGCCCTGACGCATCTGGTCCATGGCGTCGAGGTGGTCCATCCAGTTGGTGTCGACGTTGCGCAGGAGAATGTTGCGCTCAAAATCGTGGAAGATGAGCTCGCCGATTTCCTCTTCCTTTTCCTTGTAGCGGGCGTGGGCCTTTTCCTTGAGCAGCTCACGCACCTCGACGCTGTCGAGATTTGGGAAGTTGGAGGTGTCGACGCCATCCGGGAAGTTGAAGATTTCCATGAGACGCTGCTCGAGCTGCTCGAGATTCCAGGCCTCCGGATAGGTTTCGCCGTGGGCGGCTTCGTCGCAGACCACATCGACGAGCTTGTCGATCATGGCAGCGATGCTCTCGGCCATGTTGCGGCCTTCGAGCACCTGACGGCGCTGGTTGTAAATGATCTCACGCTGCTTGTTCATGACATCGTCGTATTCGAGGATGTTCTTACGGGTTTCAAAGTTGCGCGCTTCGACGCGCTTCTGAGCGTTTTCGATGGTGCGGCTGACCATGCGGTTTTCGATTGGCATCTCATCGTTCATGCCGACGCGGTCCATAATCGATGGCAGGCTTTCGGCGCCGAATCGACGCATCAAATCGTCTTCCAAGGAAATATAGAACTGGGTGTGCCCAGGGTCGCCCTGACGCCCACTACGACCACGCAGCTGGTTGTCGATACGGCGGGATTCGTGGCGCTCAGTGCCGATGATGTAGAGACCACCTTCGGCGACGACCTTTTCCTTGTCGGCCTCGCAGATTTCCTTGGCCTTGGCCAGGGCTTCGGCGCGAGCTTCATCGGTGATGTCCTCTTCCTTGATGTGCTGACCGCGCAGAATGTCCTCGCTAATGAGGGCGGCATTGCCGCCGAGGATGATGTCGGTCCCACGACCGGCCATGTTGGTGGCGATGGTAACGCTCTTTTCCTTACCGGCCTGGGCGATGATCATCGCTTCCTGCTCGTGGTACTTGGCGTTGAGGACCTTGTGAGGGACCTGGCGTTTCTTGAGAATGTTGCTCAGGCGCTCACTCTTTTCGATGGAGACAGTACCAACGAGCACCGGCTCGCCCTTGGCGTAGAGCTCAGCAACCTTGTCAGCAACGGCTTCAAACTTGCCATTTTCGGTGCGATAGACAATGTCCGGCGCATCCACCCGGGCGATTGGCTTGTTGGTTGGGACAATAACCACGTCCATGTTGTAGATGGCGCGGAATTCGTCTTCCTCGGTTTTGGCGGTACCGGTCATACCGGCGAGCTTTTTGTACATACGGAAATAATTCTGGAAGGTGATGGTCGCCAGAGTCTGGCTTTCCTTTTCGATTTTCACACCTTCCTTGGCTTCGATGGCCTGATGCAGCCCTTCGCTGTAGCGACGGCCATACATGAGACGGCCGGTGAATTCATCGACGATGATGACCTCGCCATCCTGCACCACATAGTCACGGTCGCGCTTCATGAGCACGCGCGCCTTGAGGGCCTGGTTGACGTGGTGGGCCAATTCCACATTGGCATCGTCAGTGAGGTTGTCGATACCGAGGATCTTTTCGACCTTCTTGCTCCCCTCTTCGGTGAGGGCGACGGTTTTGAGCTTTTCGTCAAAGGTGTAATCGGTCTCGGCTTCGAGCTGACGCACCACGCCGACCATCGGCGTGTAGAGGTCGTCGGCCTTGGCAGCAGGGCCGGAAATAATCAGCGGCGTGCGCGCCTCGTCAATGAGGATCGAGTCCACTTCGTCGACGATGGCAAAATTCAGCGGACGCTGCACCATGTTTTGCACATGCATGACCATGTTGTCACGCAAATAGTCAAAGCCGAATTCGTTGTTGGTGCCGTAGGTGATGTCGCAGGCGTAGGCTTCCTTGCGCTCCATATAGTTGAGGCCATGGACAATGAGGCCGACGCTCAGGCCCAGGAAGTTGTACAGCGGCGAGAGCTGCTCAGCGTCACGACGCGCCAGATAATCGTTGACGGTGACAACGTGCACACCCTTACCAGCCAGCGCATTAAGATAAACCGGTGCAGTCGCCACGAGGGTCTTCCCTTCACCAGTTTTCATTTCGGCGATGCGCCCCTCATGGAGCACATGACCACCCATGATCTGCACGTCAAAATGTCTCAGCCCCAGCACGCGGTCTGAGGCCTCGCGCACAACGGCAAAGGCCTCGGCCATAATGTCGTCGAGGGTTTCGCCCTTTTCCAGGCGCGCCTTGAACTCGTCAGTTTTGGCCTTGAGGTCGTCGTCGGACAAGTCGCGGAAGGGCTTGTCGTATTCGTTGACCTTGGCGGCAAATTTCTCGAGCTTTTTGACGTCTTTTTTATTATCATCTAAGATTTTTTTCAACCATGTATCGATACCCAAATGTTTCACTCTTTTCTGTTGAGAAATATTGCGCTGAGAAAAATCAGCGGCTTATTTTTATACAGTCTTTAACTCGTATATTATACCACAGGGCGTCAAAATCTCAAATAATTATGGCGCGCACAGCGCATCGTCACCAATTCTTGATGAACAGCAGGCGCTTGTCAACGACGGTTTGTGAAAAATAATTGAATATTATAAAAATCCAACATTGTATTTTGTGTGATGGTCGATTATAATATAATCATAAATTAAATTATCTTTTCCATAAATTTTTCTTTGAGCACGAATTGAAGGAGGTATCCAAAAATGTCTACACAAGAAGCATCGGCTTTACAGAATCTGGCGGAAGATAACGAACGCTTTACCAAAACTGCATCCATGTTGAAACTCCTCAGCAATCCAAACAGGCTCATGATTCTCTACATCTTGTCCCTCGCCCCTCGCTCGGTCAATGAGATTCACGACATTCTTGCCCAAGCCTCAAATATTTCTCACAGCTCGCTGTCCCAGCATTTGGCCCTACTCCGTGCCCACAAAATCGTATCCTTCAAAAAAACCGGCCAAATGTCCATCTACAGCATTTCGGACGAGCGGTTTTTGGATTTGATTCGGATGCTACGGGAAATAAATGTCTAATTCCCCTTGAAATATTAAATAATGAGAATATAATTAAAATTAAGGAATTGTTTTATATTCTCAGAAAATAAAGTAACTGCTGAAAGGATGGTCACTATGAACATCACGATTAAAGGACGCAACATCGAAATCACCGGCGCACTCAAAGATTACGTGGAAAAACGTTTTTCCAAGCTTGAAAAATATTTCTACAACGAAATGCAGGGCACTGTCACCCTGATTGTCGAAAAGGACGATCATCGCGCCGAAGCCACCATTCCTCTGGGACGCTACATTCTCCGCGCCGAAGAATCCTCCGACGACATGTACGCATCCATCGATGCCATTTGCGATAAGATCGAGCGTCAGGTTCGCAAATACAAGACCCGCATGAACCGCAAGGGCAAACAGGCCAAGGCAGAACCAATCTTCACCCCAGCGCCTGAAGAAGAAGCGGCAGAGCCTGAGCTTCACGACAAGATCAGTCGCACTAAAACCTTCACCGTCAAGCCAATGGACGCCGAAGAAGCCATCATGCAGATGGAACTCGTCGACCACGACTTCTACGTCTTCCTCAATGTGGACACTGACCACATCGGCGTCGTTTACCGCCGCAAGGATGGCACCTACGGTCTCATCGACCCACAACGCTAAAAAAAAAGCAGCGATGTTTTGTCGCTGCTTTTTTGCTATAAGGAGAAGAAAATGAATAAATTTACGATTTTTCAGCTCGTTCAGCTCGTCCTCTTTGCGCTGATGGCCGTCTTTATCTGTATGCGCGGCATCGACGGCCACGACACCGTGCAAACCCTCTCCATCAAGCTCCAAACCCTCGCCATCTGGGGCGGCTTCTACCTCGGCCTCCTCGCCGTCGAATGGATCCCCTACGGCCTCTACCGTCTCATCAAGCGCTAAGCACCACGCACTGCTCCGGCAGTGCGTTTTTTATTGCTCGGCGCCTGCGACAAGCTGCTCGATGCCGCGAGCAGTGCGCAGGAGGGCGGGATCGACGCGGGTCGGTGAGAGCTCGATGCCTTCGTCGGCCAGGGCTTCAAAGAGCTCGATCATCCCGAGGGAATCGAGGAGGCCACTTTCGACGAGGTCGGCGTCCTTGTCGTAGACCAGCTGGTCCTCGCAAATCTCATAGAGTAAATCACAGACGTTGATCATAGGCTTTCTAACCTCTTTCTATCGTATTTGCCGTTGGCGTTGACGGGAAGCGTCTCCATGATGATGATGCAACGTGGCACCATGTAGGCGGGCAAGAGCTTTGCGAGCTGCGCCTTGAGATCGGCCTCTGTGAGTGCGTGATCGCCCAGTACGACGAAGGCCTTGAGCTTGCGCACGACGCCCTCACGCCGCTGTGCAATGGCGACGGCCTCGCCCACGCCGGGAATTGCCAGCAGATTGTGCTCGATGTCGCCCAGGGCGATGCGGTAGCCCTGGTATTTGACGAGGTCATCCTTGCGCCCGAGGCAATAGAGCCAGCCGTCTTCCGTCGCGCCAATGTCGCTGGTGGCAAAGCAGCGCCTGCCCCTTGACTCAAAGCAAGCGTCTGTCGCCACGCCCAGATAGCCCTCAAAGACGCTCGCGCCGCAGAGGATGATCTCGTCATCCTCGAGGGCGATATCCACAGCTGCCGTCTCGATGCGTCCCACCGGGAGGGTCGGCAGCGCGAGCAGCTCGGGCGTGATCTCGGCCAGGCTCACGCAGCAGGTGCATTCTGTCGGGCCGTAGGCATTGATGATGCGTGCATCAGGGAAGCGCCACGCCAGCTTGCGCGCCGTGGCCACCTCGAGCACCTCACCGCAGAAGAAAAACCAGCGGACCGCCGGCAGCGCCGCCGCGTCAAAATCGGCATCCAAGAGCAGCAGCTTGGCCAAAGTCGGCGTGAGCACGATGAAATCCACCGCCGTCTCTGCCATCTCGTCAAAGAGCCGCGCCATTTCCTCGCGCACACCGTAACCCGGCGCCACAATGGTGCTCTGGGTGAAGATGGCATAGTAGAGATCCATCACGCTCAGATCAAAGCTAAAGCTCGACACGCTGAGGAGCCGGTGCCCGCCCTCGCCTGCTAGTGGCGGCACCGTCGTGATCCAGCGAATGAAGTGGGCGAGGTTGTCATAGCTGATAGGCACGCCCTTGCTCTTGCCCGTGGAGCCGCTGGTGAAAATCGTGTAGCAAATCCTGTTGTCGTTTGCCAGCGGCGCGCCCTCTCTGTAGGCCGCCATGAGCCCCCGCGGCGTCAGGCGCGCGCAGGGCGCATCCAGCGCCAAGAATGCGTTGGCGAGGATCAGCTCAGCCTCGCTCTGGCGGACGATCTCCGCTAGCCGTGCCTGGGGCAGGTAGGTATCCAACGGCACATAGCAGCGCCCCGCCACCACGCAAGCGAGGATCGAGACGAGCTGCCCCACACTTTTGTGCCCATAAACCACCACCGGCCCCGTGCCCTGGCGCGCCAACGCCGCTGCCAGCCGCTGGACTTGGTCCAAAGCTTCATCATAGCGCAGCTTCTCGCCGTCGGTTTCGTAAAGCACGCGCCCGCCGCCAGCGGCCAAGGCCTCGAGCAGCGCCGCCCTCATGGGCGAATCTCCTCGGGTGGGATCAGGCTTGGATCATACATCACGCGCGAATGGTTGTCGAGAATCAGCCAGCGCTGCATCTCCTTGCGCGTCTGGCGGTTGACGGCGATTTTGTACACCTGGCTGATGCGATAATAGCTGCCGCCCTCCTTGCGAAAATGGTGGTTCTCCTCGCTCAGCTTGTAGCGATGGGGAAATGGCACCTCGCTGCGCAACTCGCCGTAGAGCATGTCGTCCTGAATCCACACCAAGAGCTGCACATCCTGATCGCTGTTGTTGCGGAAGCGGTAATCCACATAATTGTAGAACACGCTCGTCCCCGTGCCAAAAGGCACACGACGGCGATCATCCGGAAACAGCGCATCGCTGTGATGATGCAGCTCCGTCACCTCTAGCGGGCTATTGAGCACGAGATAGTGAATCATATTCGCCAGCTGACAGAGTCCGCCGCCTGCATCGGCGCGAAAGGCATCGCTGGCAATCACCAGCCCATCCTTGTAGCCCCGCCTGCGCGAAGGCTTGCCCACCAAATACCAAAAGGAAAACGTCTCCCCCGGATGAATCACCAGCCCGTTAATTCTCGCCACCGCAAGCGCCAGATTCACCTTCTTGTTCTCCTGCAAACGCATATCCACATTGTGGAGCTTGCGCAAAATCAGCGACGTGTGCCCCTTGACCAAATTCGGCAGCGGCGCCTCCCTCCGCTCCGTCGCCAACAGCGTCCGCCGCCGCAGATTCTGCACATGCCGCTTGCCCCGCTCCTTGGCCACCGACGCATGATAAAACGCCGGATGCAACTCACAAAATAACTTCCTAGCCATGATATCCCCTCTTTTTCAAACTTAACTTGAGCTGAAATTGTTCATGATTAGTATAATCTCCATCAGCACCTTTCTGCAAATAAAAATTCACGAATAGCGGTAAATTTTTCATAAATATCCATGATGAGATTGTTTCAGATAAAAAAAGATCCACTACAGTCCGTAGTGGATCTTTGATAACAGGATCAATCTCGATGATAGGTATCTTCTTGCCATTCAAAAAAATCGTCGACGTACCTTTTCTCATCGTCTGTCCACGTATTTGGATCTTTTTCGAAGACACCATCATATTTATTATGGCTCGATCCAGTACATTCGCTCAAACCACCAATAATCATAAAGAGGATCAAAACGAAGATGATGCATCCACAGCCACTTCCGTTATTTTGGCTCATAACCGCCCTCCTTTCTATTGCTACATTTTTTTCATTATTCTTTCACATCAAAAGCAGTTGTCACATCCAAGTCTATATCGCCATCTTCAAGCGTGTATGGTATTTCTACCGTGTAATTATTGCTTGGATAGGTACAGAAAATGTAGCCTTTTTTGACAGCATAGGTCCCCTGGTTTGGCTCCGGCGAGGAGCTTCCAATGGTGGCTCGCAATTCGAAATTATTATCTTCCCAAAATTCCAGCTCATAGGAAACGGTATTGATATAAAAAGACCACTGGTAGCCATTTATCAGAGATTTAACCAGGGCGGTGGTCTCCGCATCTGCATCCGTACGCGCATCCTGCTCAACGGCATAGCCGTCTGGATCCATGGCCTGTACCAACGCCTCTGCTGTCTCAAAATGTTGGATATCGTCTGTGGAAATGCTTAGCTCATCCATCGTTGGGACTGAAGAATCATAGAACGACAGGGAACGTCCTTTCTCCAAATCTGCTTCTGGCACTTCAAAGACCACAAGGAGTTTTTTGGTATCGCCCATATACACATCTTCAAGATAAGAGCTGTAATAATAACTATGTGCCAATTTACAAACATCATCGTTAAAATGATGTTCCGTCGAATAAGTATTGTTATCATCGATGGTCATTTCAACCCCCACACTAGATACAGAAAGATTCTCATTCTCTGGGTGTAGAGTTAAAAAGAGATAGACTCGTTTGAGCGAGCTCGCGTCCTCTTCGTCATCCACATAACTGTCATCGACAGCAATTCCATCAAGGGTCACTGTTTCTGTTTCCGTTGTTTCCATTTCTGTTTCCTTCACCGATGTGTTACTACGATCATCTACGCTCTTGTCAGGATTCGCACTCCCGCAGGAGATCATACCAATAACGAGCAACACCGCTAAAATTCCCAATAATATTTTTTTCATAAATATCTCTCCCCATTTAACTATTAATAGTACAAGTAATATCGCTACCATCATCTTTAATAACAACTTCAAATGTTTTAGAGAAATCACTTGTCAATTTCCCATATTTATCATAAAGACTGATAGTTCCATAAACATAGACATTGTCACCAGTGTGTGTCACCTTATTCACTGACCATCTTGAACTCCCAGCATCTGCACGAGGATATTGCTCTTCTATCTCTGAATACACCGCAGTGGCTGCCATCTGTTTATAGACCTCATCACTTGTGTACGTATAATCATCATCGGTATCCCCATAATCATAGTCATCATCATAGGTTCCATAATCATTAGTATAATCATCTGCCTCAGCTTTCTCTCGGAGTGATTTCACACCAACTGCCAGAGCGAGTATCAGCACCACAATGCCGATGCCTGCCAAGAGGCGCCTATTTTTTTCTAAAAGGGTTTTATTCAATATCTTCTCGCGGATATCAAATGACTGCTGTTGTCCAGATGGCTGGTTCAAATTTGATAAATTAGATCCATAAAACGACGGTAGGTTTTCATTAATAGAATTGAAATTTGAACTGTCATTATTTATTTGCGGATTCTTTTGGCTGTTTTTAGCGTTATCTGCTAAGATTATAGTCTCGTTCCCATCCGCTGACCATCTTGAGTCGTCGGCAAAGACGATCTGTTCAACGCATACTTCAAATCCACCTGCAGACGGATTTTCTACTACAATTGGAACATCATCGCCAAAGGTCGTATCGGTTTGCACGTCAAGCCCTTTGTAGCAAAAGGGCACGTATTCGCCGATAGGTTTACCGTCCGCATCTAAAAGGGTCACTGCTACGGTCATCTGCACGACTATACGTGAGTCGTTGTTCTGATACTTGACTTGAGCCAGTAGCTGCCCACTGGCATTTTCTCTGAGCAGGGCTCCAGCAAGAATGCTCACAGGGATTTCCGCTTCTTTTTCTTGCGGTAGCAATGAAAATATTTTTGAATACCTTTCACTCATCGACTCTCCTCCTTCGATCAGTCATTATCTACATATAGCTTGTACGCTTTGATGAAACGCTTACCCCATTTTGATGAAGCGTCAATGAAGACCTGATTGTTGTCTTCATTTTCAACGTCATAGACCACATACACTGAATCGTTGATTTTTCGGAACTGCGTTCTTTTGGTTTCTGAAAATTGAACGCCCTTGTTTTTTCTCACGTATTGATAATGGAAGCCGTGATCGTCCACTTTCCAAGCATAGCTGTCGCCTTTGTCGGTAGTGCCTGTGCCATCGCCGGCAAAGGTGATCATGGTATAGGCTTCTTTATAGGACAAGGGCACAATCCATTGTCTACTCGTGATCACCGATTTGATTTGTTCTGTATCCATCAATGTGTATTGTAATCTCTTACCGCCAAATTCAGACTGGCTCTCTGAGAAGGTTTCCAATTGATTCTGCAGCTTGGCTTCTTCACTACGTGCTTTACTGTCTTTATAATCACCTAGTGCAACAAAGGCATCATAAGCACGTGCAGAATTGCCTTCGGCCAGAAGATTTTCAGCTGTCTTGTAATCTGCCTGATTTTCCTTTTCCACCGCTTTATCGTAAAGCTTCTTGGCTTCCTTACGCTTATCTTGACTATCCTTAAAATCTCCGAGGCTGGCAAATTTTTCCTCTGCTTCATCATAGGATTTGTTATCAAAGAGTTCTTGCGCTTCATTGTAAGTTCTATTTTTTTCTGCCCGATCATTGGCATAGTCATTGAGGAGATTGCCTGCTACAATCAAAAAAAACAGAATAGCAATTCCAACAATTGCCGCACGCTTACCAGCTGCTTTCCGTTCCTGAGCAAGGTGTTGCCTTTCTGCGGCAACTCTAGCTTCTTCTTCCATCCTTTCTGCACAGTCCTCTTTAAGACGCTCCATATTAATAACGGCAATATCTGCTCTCGCAACATGACAACGATAGCAATGATTTTCTGATTGATGGTTAACCGCACCACAAACGCAATGCCACAGATCCCTCTCCTGGCGATAGATGAAACGTGCACCTGAGCCATAGGTGATCAGGTATTGCTGCTGTAATTGCGCATCCTGGAAATAGTCGCGGATGTTTGGTGCGCCAAAAATCGACGTCCATTCAGTAGATGGATGCTCCCAAACGCTGTTGTCCTCGAAGACGACCTTGGTCACTGCCACAGAAAAGGTGCGCGTGGTCACATCTGGTAACACAATTGGTGTATTATCGCCAAAGTTCTCTCCACGCGCCGCCGAAAAATCCAAATATTGATGAGACAGCACTTGCCCCAGAGGCTGACCCTGCACATCGCCCGGCAACACAGCCACTGTCAAAGCTTTAATGCGTTTGTTCTGGATATTGGTAAATTTCAGCTGAACAAGAATTTTTCCTATCTTATCGTCTGCCAATAATACACCGGCCAAAATAATCACCGGCGCGTCATCAATATAAAGGTTTCCCGGCAGAGTACATAATGTTCGATATCTGTTACTCATCAAGCGCCTCCATTACAATCTTGGCAAATCATCAAAGCGTGGCGCAGTATACCCCGGTGAACTATTTATCGATACAATCTGATTGTCTCCCTGACGAAGCGCATGAATATCTTCTACTATCTGGCCAAATGCATAAGTAATCCATGAGGATGCTATTCCACCAAAAAACATCGCAATGCTGAACAGAAGAGGCATCTCAAGTATCCCATCAAAGATATCCGCGCCGGTTAATTTGTCGAAGATCCAAAGAAGAAAATAGAGGGCACTACATATCAAATACAATACCAACTCAATTTTCGCAAGCAGCTTAATTTTGCCTCCTATATTTGAAAAAAACATCTCAAAAAAATCTTGCAGTCCGTTGTAACTCATGTTTTTCCTCCCTTATTTTTTCGTTAGCAATATGCAACAAGAAGTTTTCTTCCTATTATTCTACTATTATTCTTCCTATTTTTCAATATATATAGGAAGTAAGATTCCTATATGGCACACATAGGAGGATACAAAATGCTTATCAATGACTATCGCGTCATCGGCAATCGACTGCTTGCGATTCGCAAGGGGATGGGCTTGACGCAGGCGCAGGTGGCAGAGGCGGCAGGGCTGTCGGACCGGACGTATGCGGATATTGAGCGCGGGAGCGTGAATATGCGCTTGCAGACGCTTCTGGCAATTTGCGCGGCACTGCACATCACGCCTGACGAAATCACCACCGATGACACGAGCAAGCTGGATGCCCGAGAGGAAGAAATCTTCCAGCGTCTGCGCACCTGCGCGCCAAAGGATCGAGAGACGGCCCTCCGGCTGCTGTCGGTTTTCCTGCAATCCCTTTCTGATAAATGATTCACGCTATTAAAAAAGCCTACGCAAGCAGCGCTCGCGTAGGCTTTTCTCATGTGTGCAATTGTCGACTTTCGAAAATATCGCCGTTTCACTTCCGAATTTGTGACGGTTTTACTTCCGAAAATGTTGGCGTTTGACTTCCGATGTTGTGAAAATGCGTAACAAAAAACCCTGCTCCATTGGAACAGGGCTTGGATGTCATATGAATGACCAATCAGTCGTTGGAGTATGGCAGCAGGGCCATTGCTCTTGCACGCTTGATGGCAACGGTCAGGGCGCGCTGATGCTTTGCGCAGTTGCCGGTGATGCGGCGTGGCAGGATCTTACCACGTTCGGTCATGTATTTTCTCAGACGGTTCGTGTCTTTGTAGTCGATGTGTTCAACCTTGTCAACACAGAACTGGCAAACTTTTTTGCGTGAACGTCTGCTACGTTCTCTTCTTGCCATGGTTAGTGACTCCTTTCAATATTTAAAATGGCAAATCCTCGTCACTGAAGCTGACCTCAGTGCCAAAGGACCCAAGAGCGTCGTTGTTGTTGGCTGCTCTTGGTGCTGGCTGTGCGATTGACTCATTATGCTGTGGCTGTGCATAGCCGCCGTTGTTTCCGCCGCCACCATTACCACCGCCGAGGAATTCGACGCGGTCGGCAACAACCTCGGTGCGCCAACGGCGCTGTCCGTCATTGCCTTCGTAGCTACGGATTTGCAGGCGACCATCCACCGCAATCTGACGGCCCTTGCTCATGTATTTGGCGACGTTTTCTGCAGATTTGTTCCAAACGACGATGTCGATGAAATCTGCTTCGCGTTCACCGCTCTGTGAGTTAAATGGACGGTCTACCGCAATACGGAAATTGCATACCGCTGCACCGCTTGGCGTATAACGCAGCTCAGGATCAGCAACCAGACGCCCAATGAGAATAACCTTATTCATGTATCAGGACCTTCTTTCTTATAACGAGACTTATTCGCCGATACGGGTGATCATGTGGCGGATAAGATTTTCGTCAATCTTCATCAAACGGTCAACTTCGTTGACAGCGTTCGCTTCGCCTTTAAATGTCACTAAAACGTAGAAACCATCGGTGTACTTCTTGTCGATGGTGTAAGCGAGCTTTCTCTTGCCCCACTTGTCAACCTTGGCTACTTCTGCACCTTCGTTTTCGAGGATGCCGTTGTAACGGTCGATGACAGCCTGGGTCTGTTCTTCGCCTACTTCAGTCTTAATGATATAAAGAAGTTCATAATCGCGCATTCTTTGCACCTCCTCCCCCCGGACTAACGGCTCTGCTTTGCAGAGCAGGGATTACAGTCATATATTTTAGCATATCGGCACGCCACTTGCAAGAAAAAACACCCAGGAAAATCGGTCTGCCACTGTTTGTTTTCTCTCGCTCAGAATGTGTCGATAAAAATGCTACATTGTATCCAACAAACGAAAGGTATTTTTTTCATAATCAATGAGGCCTTCTTTTTTCATTTGCGCAAGCGCCCGCGTCAGCGCGCTGCGATCCGCACACAAATAATCGGCGAGCGCGATGCGGCCAAGGGGGATGGTGAACGGCTGGTGCGGAGGATTCGGTGCTTGCGTATATAGATAGGCAAGAATTTTTTCTTGAAGGTTTTTTCTAGAGATGATGTCCATCTTGACCATCAGCTGCACATTTTTTTCACTGATCAATGTGACCATGTTTTCGATCAGCCGATGATGAAAATTGCAGGTCAAGCGACAGGTATGCAGCACCTTGTGAAAGGGCAAAAAAAGAATGTGACACGGCTCGGCAGCAATGAAACACACTTTAGAGTCAGTCATTGTACCGCAAGCAAAGCTTTCACCAAAGAGCTCCCCTCTGGACATGCTAACTAAGAGGGTGCTATGGCCGTGCGCGTCTTCCTTGACCATATGCACCTTCCCAGACAGGAGAATGCCAACATTGCGTATATCATCGTTTTCAAGAAAGATCATCTCATTTTTTTGATAGGTCCTTTCAAAGCTGCCAAGACAATGAAGCATCGTCGGCAAATCTTGTTCATCGATGCCATAAAAAATCGGCAGCGTCTTTAGCTGTTCCGCTTTGACACTCATGGCGTATCCTCCCTTCAATAATATTAGTATAAGATTCTTCTAAAAATGTTGCAATGGTCACATACAGCGCATTTTTGGCGTACTATACTGGCATCAAGGCGGGACAATGGGTGTCACCAACGGCCCCAGCGCTACACGCTACCTCACTCTTTTCTAAGGAGGGCTTTTCATG
>JAUNGU010000023.1 GCA_030524315.1 Peptococcaceae bacterium | reverse complement strand
TCCGTATGAAGTATATTATTCAACTATGTTGCACTTGACTTGACAATTCGCCGCACAAAAAGAGGGCAACCACCGATCGCCAAACGACCGATGGTTGCCCTCGCTGCATCTATTCACAATGTTTCTGCAGACGCCGCTTGCTGAGCGGCCTGCATTTTTTGCGCCTTTTTGGCTACGCGCTTTGGATTGGCTGGAAACCAACCCTTCTGCACCCGTTCCTCCTGCTCCTGCACCTCTAAAATCCCCCACAGGGCAGAGAAACCAAACAATGCCATCGATGCGTGCAGAATCGTGCTCTTGATACGCATCGATTTTGCCACGCAGAAAACGCCAATGGCTGCAAAAATTGGCATACAGATTTTCTTACCAAGATAATATTCTCCTTTGATGACAATCGGATGCCACACGCCGATGATCAAAAAGGAAATAGCCCCCAAAAAAATTCCCTGTAAATTCGTCGTCTTCTCTCTTCTACTACTCAATGTCTTTACAAAGCCTCCTTCTGTTAGCGCTACCAAACCATAAAAAAATCCCGGATCCTTCGATCCGGGATTGTCATTTAGCGATTACGATGCTTGAGTAAATCCGGAATCCTTACTTCGCCGTAGTCGCCAGCACTGCTGCTACTACTTCTACGGGAAGACGTCGTATTTGCGCTGCTACGTGTTGCCTGATGTGTGCTCGTCGCAGCAGAAGGTCTGTAAGCAGGTTCATCATCGACCACCTTACCAAACCCCGTCGCAATGACCGTCACTCTGATGTCATCCTTCGCACCCGGATCATCGATCACACCAAAGATGACATCCGGTTCACCACCTGTCGCATCATTGATATAGTCGACAGCCTCCTGGGTTTCCATGAGGGTTGGGTTTTGCCCGGAAATATTGATGAGCAGTGCCGAAGCCCCTTCGATAGAGGTTTCCAACAGTGGCGAAGAAATGGCCGCCTTTGCAGCTGCAACAGCACGATCCTCACCCTTACCAACACCGACACCCATGAGCGCAGTACCAGTGTTTTGCATGGTGGAACGCACATCGGCAAAGTCGAGGTTGATCATTGCATTCTTGGTGATGGTATCGGCAATCCCCTGAACACCTTGGCGCAGGACATCGTCTGCATATTCGAAGGCTTCCTTCATGGTCATTTCCTTGCTGGCGATTTCAAGCAAGCGGTCATTTGGAATGGTGACCAGAGAGTCAACCTTGTCGATCAATTCATTGATGCCATCGACGGCATTTTTCTGGCGCTTGCGGCCTTCAAATTTGAAAGGCTTGGTGACAACGCCAATCGTGAGTGCTCCTTGGCTCTTAGCGATTTCTGCAACAACAGAGGCTGCACCGGTACCGGTACCGCCACCCATCCCTGCCGTGACAAACACGAGGTCTGCCCCTTCGAGGGCGCCAGCAATTTCTTCGCGGCTTTCTTCAGCAGCCTTTTGGCCGATTTCAGGGTTGCCGCCTGCGCCGAGGCCACGGGTCAGCTTGATGCCGATTTGAATCTTGGTATCGGCATTGGACTGAGCCAATACCTGGGCATCTGTGTTGGCAACGATAAATTCTACATTATCTACACTTGTCGCAATCATGCGCTCTACGGCATTACCGCCGCCGCCACCGACGCCGATTACTTTGATAACGGCGACGTTATTATTCTTATCATCGAGTTGGAACATCCACGATCCCTCCACACATATTTCTAGCATTATTAGTCTAATAATAACGCATCTTTGATGCTCTTGCAAATATTTTTCTATTTTTTGTGTTTTCTTTGTCTGATTGTCTCTGTTTCTCAATTATTCACTGTTGAACTGTCAGTGGTATTTTGTCCTTGCTGGGCGGTTGTTTGGTATTGGCTGCTCGTATTCTGACCTGTGGTCATCGTGTTGCCAGACTCCGTCGTTTGGTCCTGATCCATTTGCCCAGTCACATTACCATCTGTTGTTGCGCGATTGGTAGCCGATGAATCATTGTTTTGTTGCTGGTTCTGGCCATCCTGTGTATCTGTGGTCTGATGGCCTGTATCTTTATCATCCTTGACCAGCTCAGAGGCATCAATGTCATCGTAGCCCTCCAGCACAATCACTGGCGATTTTTCAAAACGAATGTCAATGGCCTCAATCGGCTCCTCAATCACGTTACTCAAAATCACCTGGTTCATGATGTCTTCGAGGGTTCGCATACGCGTGCGAATCTGATCCACATTGCCAATGCGAACCTCCAGCCCCTGACTCGTGTAGGCCAGAATATTGTTGCGGTCCTTGACATTGATTTCTTGAATCATGGTCAATAACTCATCCGAACAAGCATTGACAATTTTGAGGACATCTTCAAAACGTGCATTGTCCTTAAAATGTTCACCAGGAGATGGCACATCCTTCATGGAAAATCCTGTCACCACTGGCAAATTATAGCTACTGAGGCTTTTTGCACTATCCAAAAGCACCCCGTCCTTGCTAAATTGCAGGTAACTGCCATTGTTGAGCATGACACCTGCAGGCGTGCGTTCTGTGACATCAATCTCCAACCAATGTGGAAGATGGCGTTTAATCTTTACCTCCCGCACATATGGATAATCCTCAATGGTCGTCTTGGCATCGCCTACGTGATAGAGTAACAGATTTTGCCCAACGGGATTGCCCGCCATTTCTATAATCTTCTGTTCATCAATGTGATTGACACCAGTCACCTCGACGTGATCAATTTTCATCATCGGCCCCAAAAGCACCGCAAAAAACGCCGTCGCAAAAACCAACACTACTAGAAAGACGACAAAAGCTGCTGGCACTGTCTTTTGACCTGCCATTTTGTTGTCTTTTGTCGACTTTTCTGGTTTCGATGTCCTTTCTTTTTTCATGCGCTGGCGCTTCACTTGAGGCTTTTTCTCAGATGCGACGTCTTTCTCCGCCTGGGTCGGCGCCTCTTCAGGAGGCAGCTCGTCAGCAAAGGATTGGCGTTTTTCATTGAGGATTTCTTCTATTCTTCTGGAAAAGGGATCTTCCTCAGCCTCCGTCGCAGTCGCCTCATCACTGACACGCGCCTCAAGGGACTTTATGTCAGCATCCTGATTGAGAATCTCCTTCAAGCGTTCCTCGCGGTACTTTTTTTCCTCCGCTTGACGCTCATAGGCCAAATATTCCTCAGGAATGACCACGTCCTCACTCTTGGTCTTTGGTCCTCTATTCTTTTTTCTAAATAGCTTCAATGGTCATCAACCTTATCTATTAACACTTCAGATATGCTTGATTATTTGCGCTGTTCTTCTAAAGCCTTGACGATGAGTGGTGCCTGCTTCCAAATAGAGCCTGCACCCAGCACAAGTACAAGATCCCCTTCTTTAAGAGTCGAAATAAACCCGCTTGTCAGATATTCATCACTGACAACCTGCGCAGATTTTCCATCCGCCATCTGCTCACTAATGAGATGACTGGATACCCCTTCGATTGGGGCTTCACCAGCTGGATAGACATCCAAAAGCACCACTTCATCAGCCTGGGAAAGGGCCTTGGCAAAATCCTTGGCGAGAAATTGTGTACGAGAATAGCGATGTGGCTGGAAAACAGCAACGATGCGTCCATCATGCATGGCACGCGCCGCTTCAAGAGTGGCGGCAATTTCTGTTGGATGATGGGCGTAATCATCATAGACAGCAATATTATTGACCGTCCCCTGATGCTGAAAGCGGCGACGGGTGCCCTTATAACCCTTCAGGACCTCGGCAATTTGTTCAAAGCTCAGACCCACATCCAGGCCCACCACAATGGCCGCTGTGGCATTGCTGATATTGTGCTTGCCTGGCACCTGAAGCTCGAGATGGCCAAGGAAGCTATCCCCATTGTAAATATCCGCTTCGTTTTTGATGCCACGCTGCACGTGATTTTTGATACGATATTGGGAACGTTCGCTAAAGCCGTAGGTTTTCATTGGCACAGGCGATTGGGTTGAAATACCATAGGATTCATCATTGTCGGCACAAAGAAGGCAACGTCCTTGAGGATTGGTTTTGTGTAGGAATCGCTTGAAGGTCTCACGAATTTCCACAATGTCCTTGTAGTGGTCCAGATGGTCCTCTTCAATATTGGTAATGACCGTGTACCAAGGCATGAGGTTGATGAAGCTGCCATCGCTTTCGTCAGCTTCTGCAACGAACCATTCGCCGTTGCCATTTTTGGCATTACTGCCAATATCACTGATGACGCCACCAACAACGATGGTTGGATCCAGGCCGCATTTTTCCAGGCAAAGGGCAATCATCGAGGAGGTCGTTGTCTTGCCATGAGAGCCAGCGACACAAATCGCCTTTTGATGCTGCATCAGATAGCCAAGCATTTCTGAGCGATGCACCACAGGAATGCCCTTTTCTTTGGCAGCACGATATTCGACATTGTTTTCTCCAATGGCGGTAGATCGCACAACGACGTCAATGTCATCGGTGATGGCTTCTGCCTTCTGAGGGATATTGATCGTCGCTCCGCGTCCGCGAAGCATTTGCACCTGGTTCGACTCGCTCAAATCCGAGCCACTGACAAGGAAGCCACGCTCAAGCATGACTTCTGCCACAGCGCTCATACCAATCCCACCAACACCGATAAAATGAACACGTTTAAATTTCATAGTATTATCCATCAGTTTCACCTCTTGATTGATTTGCTAAAGGATTTCACCAGCATCATGATATCATCCATTGCCGTTGGTCTTGCAAGCTTTTGCATATTCCCTTTCTTTTCCTGGTAGTAGGCATCATCTGTAATGAAACGATTGAGGGTCGCCGTGAGCTTTGGCACTGTCATCTCGCCATCCAGAATCATCTCTCCGGCATTGGCATCTACCACTGCTTGGGCATTAAACTGCTGATGATTATCACTGGCATAAGGATAAGGCACCAGAATGCCTGGTAGGCCACAGGCCGCGATTTCTGCCAGGAAGGTCGCCCCTGCGCGCCCAACCACCACATCTGCCGCCGCCAAGGCATATGGCATCTCGTGGCTGTATTCAAGGAAGCGCAGGCGTTCATTGTTGAGGACACTCATGTCATTTTCCTTAAGCATGAGGCTTGTATCCACATAACCCGCCTTACCTGTGATGAAAATCACCTGCACATTTTCGTTGGCGAGAATTCCAGGAAGCGCCAACGCACTCACACGGTTAATGGTGCGTGCACCACGGCTACCACCGGTGATCAACACTGTTTTCTTGGCTGGATCCAAGGAGAATTTGGCACAGCCCTCTTCTTTGCTAATTTTGCCAATGTCCTCACGCACCGGCAAGCCTGTCAACACCGTTTCCTTGGCCTTGACAAAAAACTTAGCCGCCTCTGGATAATTGACCATGACCTTATTGACCCGCGAAGAGAGCAGGCGATTGGTCATACCCGGATAAGCATTTTGCTCATGAATCATGGCGGGAATATGATTGAGGCAGGCCATCAGCACTGTCGGGCCACAGACGAAGCCGCCTGTGCCAATCACCAGATCCGGCTTAAAATCCTTGATATAGCGCTTGGCTTCAAATACGCCTTTGACATTCACAAAGAGCGACTTGAACAAGCCCAAGGACAGCTTTCTCGGTAAACCTTTTGCGGAAATCGTCTTAAATGGAATGGCCGTTTTTGGCACAATGTTATTCTCCAAACCATTGTCGCAGCCGATATATAAAACCTCGCTGCCCGGCATATCCTCGACAATGCGCTCTGCAATGGCCAATGCCGGATAAATATGCCCCCCAGTGCCACCACCGGAAACAATCACTCTCATCAAAAAATACCCCCATCATTACTCAGCCTATGATTCTTGCTTATTTAATGTTGTATGTTGACGTTTTCTTCTCTTTTCCTGGCTCGATTTTTTATCTGCGTAGCGGGACATATTGAGAAGAATACCCACGAGCGTCAAGCTGACGAATACGGATGTCCCACCATAGCTGATGAAAGGCAACGTAATCCCCGTCACCGGCAACACTCCAACGGCAACGCCCATATTAATAAGCGCCTGCACGAGGATGATGGCTGTCGCACCAAATGCCAGATAGGATTTGTAGGCATCCTCAATGCGCGTGGCGATCCAAAAGCCACGCCAGCCGAGAGCAATAAACAGCCCCAGAACCCAGAGTGCGCCGACAATGCCCAGCTCTTCACCAATAACCGAGTAGATAAAGTCGGTGTGCATCCCCGGCAGGTACAAAAGCTTTTGTCCACTATTGCCCAGACCCACGCCAAAGAGGCCGCCGGAGCCAAAGGCATAAAGGCTCTGCACCAGCTGGTAGGCTGACCCACTGGCAGCGTCTGCCTCTGTTTGATTCAAAAAGCCCAAGATACGGTGTACACGATAAGGTTCCTGGATGCACGCAGCGACGACGCCCAGAAGGCCTGCCGCAATGGTGCCCAAAATCACGCGTTTGGAAATGCCAGCAACGATAAAGAGGGCAAAGCATCCACCAAAAATGGCCAAAGCCGATCCTAAGTCTTCAGAGGCAATAAGCACCAAATTGACCAGGAGCAAGCCAAGCATACAAAGATTTTCTCGAGATCTATACATATCTCGCCAATCGTCTTTAACCAGATCCGCTGCACAAATGATCATTAAAGGCTTTGCCAGCTCCGACGGTGTAAAGCGCATCCCAGCGATGGTGACCCAACGCGTCGCGCCAAGGGTTTCTTCCCCATTAAAAAGGGTATACACAATGAGGCCCGTGACAAAGAGCAAGGCAATTGGTGCCACCTTGGCAAATATTTTTGGCGACAGAAACATAATCACAATCATCGCCACCACGCCTGCCGTTGCCATGACAAGCTGCCTGATAAAGTAGGAAAAGGCGTTGCTTGATTCTAGCAAGGAGCGGTAGCTACTGGCCGAAAAGACCATGATCAGTCCAATCACCAAGAGGATCGTCACCAGCTCTACAATCAAAAAATCTGGTGGCCCCGCCTGCTTATCATGGTTCAAAATTTTCGACAACAGACTCGGTGATGTCGCTTGTTTTTGTACTTCAGGTTGTTTCTTGACACGTTTTTTGTTCTCATTGGCATTATTTTTATTGCCAGGTTGGGCAGCCTGTCGGTGCTGCTGTGCACGTTCCTGAATGGTCGGCCCCGTCTTTTTGTGGCCAAGCGATGGTGCAGGGATTTCTTCATATGAACGTTTTCTTGTATCTGCAGATTGTCCCGAACGAACGCGACGTTCGCCATTTCGCGTTATTTGCTGTGACGTTCTATTGCGATTATTTTCCTTCATAATCTTTCACCAGCTTCTTAAAGAGATCGCCCCGCTGTTCGAAGTTATCAAACATGTCCCAGCTGGCGCAGGCTGGAGAAAGCAGTACCACATCGCCCGGCTGTGCCCAAACGTGAGCCTTGTCCACTGCTTCTTCAAAGCTGTCCGCACATACATAATCGGTGTAATCGGCTCGCTCAAAGGCATCGATAAAATCACCTGTGGCTGCGCCAACAAGCACCACGCCACGGCAGTGAGCACGCATGAGCGGTACCAGATCAATAAAATCGCTACCCTTGTTTTTGCCGCCGGCAATGAGGACGATTGGCCGCTTGCCATAGGAGCCCAGGGCTTTTTCGGTCGAATCTGGATTGGTGCCCTTGGAATCGTTGACATAGAGCACATCGTCAATGGTCGCCACAGGCTCCATTCTATGCGCCACACCCTTAAATTCGCGCAAGCGCTCAGCGATGACTGCTGGCGACTGCCCCATGAGCAGCGCCGCCAAGGAGGCCGCCATGGCATTTTGCAGGTTATGGGCGCCGACAATACCAATTTCATCAGCGTTGATCAAGGTTTCTGGCGCCTCATCTGCATGCAAGCTAAAGCGCACCTGGCCGTCTTCAAGCCAGATGCCTTCGTCCAAAATATCTTTTTGTGTGAAATAGTAGACGTGGCTGTGCGCCTGCGCAGCCATCGCAGAAACCATTTTATCATCCTTGTTCAAAAGCAGGAAGTCATCACTTGTCTGGTTTGTGAAAATATTCGCCTTTGCTTGGGCATAGGCTTCCATGGTTTTGTGCCGGTCCAAGTGATCTGGTGTCAGATTCATAATCACGGCGACCTTTGGTCGGAAGGTGTGCACACTTTCAAGCTGGAAACTGCTCATTTCTGCCACGACGATATCCTCGGCGCGCATGTCTGGGCACTGGCTGATAAGCGGCAAGCCAATGTTGCCACCTGCCAAGACCTTGCGTCCCTCCTGCTCCAGGAGAAAAGCCGTCAGGGTTGTGGTCGTTGTCTTGCCATTGGTGCCGGTGATGGCAACAAAGGGCGCCTTGCTGTGGCAAAACGCCAGCTCTGGCTCACTGATCACAGGGATGCCCAGTGCACGGGCTTGCACCACCGGCGGAATGGTCAGCGGAATCCCCGGGCTCATGACGATCATCTCTGGCTTCAGGGCTTCCACATCAGGCTGCGCACCCCAAATATAGGTCACAGAATCTTGCCCAAGCTTTGTCTCAACATCTGCGGCAATCTTGGTATTCATATCGCTGACAATGATCTCTTTTCCAGCAGAAAGCAAGTATTCTGCACTGGCAATGCCGCTCCGTGCAGCACCAATAATTAAAATACGTCCTTCCAACTTGATCCTCCTTTGCTATTAAAGCAGCGCCGTCCAGAAAAGCAGTACGCCAAGGGCGCTCGTCACCAAGGTGATGATGCTAAAGAGCAGCACCACCTGATTTTCTGTGCGACCACCAAGTTCAAAATGATGATGCAATGGCGCCATGCGAAAAACGCGGCGCTTTGTTTTTTTGTAGACTAATACCTGAATGATATCCGAACAGGACTCGATCATATAGGTAAAGCAAATCAGTGGCAACAGCAGCTCTGTTTTTGTAACCATCGATAGAGCCACCACCATGCCACCAATAAAGAAGCTCCCTGTATCTCCCATAAAAACGCGCGCCGGGTTGCGATTGTAATAGAGGAACGCCAGGCATGCCCCCAGCATCACCGCGATTACGACAAGGGAATGGGGCTCGTTGTAGAGCTTGACCACAGCGAAAAACGCCAGGAAAATAATAATGCTAACCGTCGTCAAGAGCCCATCCAAGCCATCGGTGAGGTTGGCACTGTTGGTGGTGCCAAGGATGATGAACACCATGATTGGCCAGTAGAGAATGCCCAGAGGCAAGACGATATTAAACAGTGGCACCCAAAAATCGCTGATGTTCATATCCAGTCTGGATGCCCAGAAAATAATAATCACAGCCGCCAAAAGCTGCAGGCCGATTTTTTGCCACGGGGTCAGCCCCTCATTGTGGTGCATGACAATCTTGATGGCGTCATCCAAAAGCCCAATCCCACCAAAGAGAAAAGCACTGCCAACAACAAACCAGGTAATGCTATAGAATTGGCCTGTCACCAGGAGCGTCACAACCACTGTGATCATAAAGAGAATGCCACCCATCGTTGGCGTTCCCTGCTTTTTCTGGTGGCTCTTTGGTCCTTCCTCACGAATGGATTGGCCAAATTTGAGATTATGCAAGATTGGGATCATGAACCGTCCGACAACGAGTCCAATCACCAAGCTAATAATAAATCCTATCGCCCACATGCGCTATTCCCTCCGCTTTATTTACAAAATTGATCCAATGCCGGCACGCCATACGCCGTCTCGGCCGCACGCACCGCTCGTCTAATCGCCTGCTCTACGGCATAGGCCGCAAGCACGCCTGTGTAATCCAAATCGGCTGCCACCTCACCCACACTCAGCGCATAGATGGCGTCGCCATCAGCGGTGGTATTGACCGGACAGACGGCGCGCACCATTCCATTGGATGCTAAGGCGGCAATTTTTTTGAGCTGCGCTTTGTTAAATTTGCCATTGGTGATGACCGCACCGATGGTGGTGTTGGTGACTGCCCCCTGCATGATTTGCGCCAAGGCCTCGCCCTTTTCAAGTAAAAGCTTGCGCGTATCAGCCAATCCACCTCCGGATGGATCGCGCAAACCGCAGAGAACCTTTCCCTCTTCATCAAGGACATCTCCCAAGGCATTGACAGCGACCACGGCGCCAACCTGCAAATCACCGACCGCCAGGGCATAGGTGCCGAGACCGGCTTTCATCATCCACTCCTCGCCGAGGAGCTTGCCGACTGTGGCACCGGTGCCGACGCCATAATTGCCTTCTACAAGTGGTAAATTTTTTTCGGCTGCCACACAGGCGGCGTAGCCCATGGCCGCATCTGGGCGCACATTTTTCCCACATTCTAAATCAAAAATACAGGACGCCACAACAAGGGGCACAAGGGCATCGCCTACCGGAAGGCCAATGTCATGCTCTTCCAAATAACGCATGACGCCATCGGCGCTACTCAGACCGTAAGCGCTCCCGCCGCTGAGCACGACGGCGTGAACAAATTCTGCCGCTGCCACCGGATTGAGCAATTCGGTTTCGCGACTGGCCGGGCCACCACCGCGAATATCGACACTACACGGCGCACCTGTCGGACAAATGATGATGGTGCAGCCTGTGGCAGCGTCCACATTTTCTGCACTGCCGATACGGAAGCCCGAAATATCCTGTAAGGCAATTTCTCGCATGGTGTCCCTCCATTCTTTTATACAACCATACTATTATACCATGGTTGGCTCATTTTTAATATATTTATACACTTCTGTCATGTGCATGCTGTTGCTGCCCTTGACGAGAATCACCGAATGGTCCCGGGCATATTCCTTGAGAAGCAGCGCCATTTGCTTGGTCGTATCCACATAAAAAACCTGCGCCGGGTTCATGCCCGCTTCGATGGCGCTCGCGCCAATGCCCTCGGCCAAAGCACCTAGGCAGATGAGCGATTCAATGCCCTTGGTGGCCAGATGACGGCCGACGCTGGCGTGGCCTTCCTTTTCATATTGACCCAGCTCATACATATTGCCCAAACAGGCCACCGTTGGCCGTGGCTTGTAGCCAGCCAAGACATCGATGGTTGCAATCATCGAATCTGGATTGGCATTGTAGCAGTCGTTGATGAGCAGACAGCCGCGATCCAGCTCGTGCATTTCCATGCGATTGGACGACAGCGACACAGCGGACCCGAGTCCATTTTGAATGTCTACCACTGGAATGTCAAGCATTCTCGCGATGGCCGTCACCAAAAGGGCGTTGGAAATATAATGCTTGCCTGCAAATGGGAGATGCACCGAAAATGTTTCTCCCATCGCCTGGCATTCATAGTCGCTGGCATCGGTTTGCAAATTGCTCGATGTACAAACCACATCCCCATCACCACCATCGACATCGCACCAGAGCACACGACCAGCACATTCCGAAACGTACGGCGAGAGCAGCGTCTCATCTTTTTTGCGCAGGGCGACGGCACCATCTTGCGGCAAATATTTGAAAAGCTCGGTTTTTGCGCGAGCGATGCCCTGCTGGCTGCCCAGAAATTCTGCATGCACCATGCCGATGCCGGTGATGATGGCGTGGGTCGGCTGAGCCATTTGGCAGAGGAAATCAATTTCCCCAAAGCCCGTCATCCCCATTTCCACGATGCAGAAATCTGTCATTTCATCCAATCGCGTCAAGGTCAGTGGCAGCCCCAGCTCATTGTTCTGATTTTCCTTGGTGACCACCACGTTGCCACGCAAGCGGCAGACCTGCGCCATGAGGTCCTTGGTGCTGGTTTTTCCCTGGCTACCGGTAATGGCAATGACCGGCCCCTGAAATTGCGCGCGGCACCACTTCCCAAGCGCCTGGATGAAGGCTTGGCCATCTTCGGCGATGATTTGACCAACGGCGTCATTTTCCAGCGCAAAATCCTCGCGCGTCACCACACCGACGGCACCACTTTCGATGGCCTTGCCCACAAAGGTGTGACCATCGACGCGCTCGCCACGAATAGCAACAAAGAGATCCCCTTCTTTCACCTCGCGGCTGTCAAAAACGACGCGACGAACCACAACATCCTTTTTTCCTTTATACGGATAGCCCAGCTCTTGGGCAATCTTATCTAACGACACATTATACATTTTTTACCCTCCATTAAAACAAGCAAGCCGGAACTGCAATCGCAATCTCCGGCTTGTCTTTTCGTGCGAAGCTTCATTCTGGCCGATGTGCATCATGCCCTCTGCGACCATTTTTGCCGTCCCCAGAAGGGACTCATTGCGTTTCGCTGTTATTTGATGAGGCGTCTGATTTGCTTTTTTCTTGCTTGGACGTGTTATCCGAATTAGACGCTTCTTCTAATTTTCTCGTTTCCTTTTCTATGTTGGCGCGCTCCGTTGTCCCGGCAAACCAAACCTTGACCTGAGTACCTGCTGTGACGACAGTCCCTGCCGCTGGCTCCTGCCTATAGGCGAGGCCGCTACCAGAGAGCTTGGAATCCAATCCCAAGCCATCCAGGATCATGTCGACATCCTTGATGGTTTTGCCCTCAAAATCCGGCAATGTCACAGAATCATCCCCTGCCGAGATGCTATAAAATTCGACCGTACTGCCCTTCGCTACCTTCGTGCCTGCTGCCGGCAGATAGGCCACCAACTGATCACCGGTGGTCATATCTTCAACTGAAAGACCAGCGTCAACCATAGCTTGACGCGCTTCTTCGGCACTCATTGGCAGGTTGAGATCCGGTACAGTCGTGTATTCACCTGATGTTGCCTCTGTCACATTATCATTGTCTTCGCTTGGTGCTTCTGTCTGTGGCACCTGATAGTAGTTGAGGACGTTGCTCATGATCTCCGAGAAAATCCCACCAGCGAGGGTCCCACTGTTGCCGCCACTTGCTGGGCTGTCAACGACCACCAAGCAAGCATATTTTGGATGATCCACAGGCGCAAAGCCCATGAAGCTGAGAATGTAATTATTTTTTCCGTAGGTCCCGTTCTCGGCAATTTCTGCGGTACCGGTCTTGCCACCAACGCGATAGCCTTCAACAGCAGCCGGCGTCCCGAGGCCTTCTTCGACAACCCCTTCGAGAATGTCGATCATCTCATCGGAGGTCTCCTTAGAAATGACCTGACGCACGACCTCTGGTTCCGTCTCTTCGACGACATTGTTTTTGCTGTCGGTAATCTTAGAAACGACCTGTGGCTTCATCAGCTTGCCACCATTGACAACGGCCGAAAAAGCCGTGATTACTTGCAGCGCATTGTAGGCATTGCCTTGACCAATAGCAGAAGCTGCCAGGTCAATATCAACCGCATTATCCTTATCAATGAGCAGTGGTGAGGATTCTGATGGCAGGTCAACGCCAGTTTTTTTCGTCATGCCGAAGCCATCCAGGTAATTGTAAAAACGGTTGATGCCGAGCTTTGACACGCATTCTGCCTGCGTGACGTTGCAGGATTGCTCAACGGCATGCTTCAAGGTTTGTAACCCGTCGCCTTCTGGATAATCCCAGTCCTGGAAACGGTCATTGCCTATCATCACATAGCCCGGACAGTAGAATTCTGTCTCCGGCTCTGCCACATCCTCTTCCAAATACATGGAAGTCGATAAGCTTTTAAATGGTGAGCCCGGTTCATAAAGCTTGGAAATGGCAAGATTGGACCAGTCCTCCGGCTCGTAATCGCCATAGCTGTTTGGATCGTAGTCTGGGATATTGGCCATCGCCAAAATTTCTCCGGTTTCTACATCCATGACGATGCTCGTCATGGCCTTGGCATCCTGCTCCTTTTGCGCCTCTGCCAGCGCCGTTTCCACATAATACTGCACCGTCGAATCCAGCGTCAGATGTACATTTTGCCCTTCGGAGGCCGGAATCGATTCGCGAATCGATTGGGGGATGGCGTTGCCCAGCTTGTCGTATTCGATGACGAGTCGGCCTGGGGTCCCCGCTAGTACGTCGTCATATTGCAATTCGATGCCTGCCAGCCCCTGATTGTCCAGACCGGAAAATCCCAACACATGGCACATTTCTTCGTCGTTTGGATATTCACGGCTGTATTCTGTCGTAAAGCCAATGCCCACGTAATCTTTTTTTTGGAGCTTTTCCGCATCTGACTTGTCGCATTGACGCTTGAGCCAGGCAAAGTCGCTGCTACTATTATCGATGATGTCATTGACTTCTTTTTTTGTCATGTGCAGATATTTCACAATATCCGAAACAATTTGATCGCGCCCTTTCGCCTCTTTGATGACAGACGGCGTGATGTAGACTGACATTTTTTCCACACTGACGGCCATCGCTTCATTGTTTCGGTCATAGATAATGCCACGATTGGGCGTCACTTCAACATTTTGCAGACGATTGGACAGAGATTCATCACTGTATTTTTCACTGGCCAAGACCTGCACATAAAAAAGCTTGGTAAATATGAGCAAGGAAGCAAAAACCGCAATCCCTAGAATATACAGAATCCGTGCCTTCCTTTTATCCATGAAACAGACCACTCCTTATTGCGCATTCGTATTGCTAGCGGACGGGGTGTAGACAATGACGTTTTCAGCCTCCTGCATGCCCAGGTCTTTTTCGGCCTTTTCCTTGACCGTATTTCTATTGCCGAGGGCTGCGCTTTCGTTGCGCAGGGCTTCGTTGTTAGCGTTAATATCATCTAACGCTGTTTGCTTTTCATTGATTTTCAGACCCATGTCCTGGATGATCCCATACTGACCAACACACAATACGCCTAAAATAAAGGCAATCATGATCGCACGAAAAGTTGAAAGCCGAGGCTTCTTTTTTTCAAATTTTTTCCTCAAGACGCGTTCGTTTTGCTTTTTTGCAACCGATCGCTTCGGATGTGTGCTAAACATGATCTTTGCCGCTCCATTTTTTTCTTCTACCGATTCTTGGTGGGCGTCGTATAACACCCGCTTCTTTTCTGCGCCCATGGCTCTCATCCTCAGATTTCTTAGAACTTTCTCGATTTTTTGTAAGGCGGTATTTTTTCAACGATTCGCAGTTTGGCGCTGCCTGCACGAGAATTTGACGCCAATTCTTCCTTTGATGCTACGATCGGTTTTCTGGTAATAATTTTTACTGTTGCTTCTTTGTCACATTGGCAAATTGGGAGCTCGGGCGGGCAGATACAATCGCTGGCGAGATACTTGAAATGCTGCTTGACGATGCGGTCCTCGAGGGAATGGAAGGTAATGACCGCCATTCGTCCGCCGATTTTGAGTCGCGCTACCGCCTGATCGAGCACACCCTCCAACACATCCAATTCACCGTTTACTTCGATACGAATCGCCTGGAAGCTTCGCTTTGCCACATGAGAGCCTTTTTCTCGTGCCCCTTTTGGGATGGCACGTTCAATGCAATCGACCAGCTGAAAGGTCGTTGCGATCGGTGCCGATGCACGTCGTTCAACAATAATCTTGGCAATGCGTCGCGCCCATTTTTCCTCTCCATAGTCGCGCAGAATGCGTTCCAGCTCGTCTTCGCCATAGGTGTTGACCACCTCATAGGCCGAAAGGGCCGCTTCTGGATTCATGCGCATGTCCAGCGGGGCGTCGTGCATATAGCTGAAGCCGCGCTGGGCGTCATCGATCTGGGGCGAGGACACCCCAATATCGATGAGGATGCCGTCGACCCCATCCGGGGCGTTTTCATCAATGATGCGCGGCATCTCTATAAAATTCGCGTGAAAAAAAGAAACCTGGTTGGCATAGGCTTGCAAATGTTCCTTGGCTGCCGCCAAGGCCCCTGTATCCTGATCAATGGCCAAGAGTCTGCCACTTTCTCCGATGGCTTCGAGAATGCCAGCAGAGTGACCGCCACCACCAACGGTGCCATCCACATAGATGCCGCCCTTTTTGAGGGCCAAGCCATCCAAGACCTCCTGGTACAACACAGGAATATGATGAAATGCCATGGTGGTCACCGCCTTTTGATCAAATGCCTAAAAATCCTGCCAAATCCTCAAAGGATTCTTCCTCTTCCGCTGTCTGCTGATCCATCCAACGCGCCTCGCTCCAAAGCTCGAAGGTGTTGGATTCGCCAACAATGTAAACGTCCTTTTCAATGGCCGCATATTCCATCAATGCTTGTGGAATCGACAAGCGCCCCTGTTTATCCAGCGCTTCCACGCTGGCACTGGCATAAAACAGACGCTTGAAACGGCGGACTTTGAGATCACTGGAAGGCTGGGCGTCAATTTTTTCGCAAATCAGCGCCCATTCGTCCATCGGGTAGACAGTGAGACATCCGTCGAGGCCCTTGGCAATCACGCACTGATTTTCCAATGCCTCGCGAAATTTTGCGGGAATGGTCAGACGGCATTTATTGTCGATGCTGTGTTTATATTCTCCTAAAAACATCAAATGCACGCCCTTTCAATCCAAATTGCCCCACTTTTCCCCTTTCTCCACCATTCTACACTAATTTTTGGGCGATTTCTACCCTTTATGGGCCACGCGCTGAGCGGTTTTCAGCGAGAATTTCTTGGCGAAAAATTTTCCTTGCCTTTACAAACGCAAAAAGCGACGCTCCCCTCCGGAAGCGTCGCTCAATAAATATTGTTTATGAAATTTTCTGCTCGCGCTTATAGATTCTGTGTACGTTTAGCCGACGACATTTGTTGGCGCGCCAGAAAGATAGGCCGCGATGTTGCCAGTGACAATGTGGGCACGCTTGACAAAAGCTTCGTCAGTGGCGAAGGCCACGTGTGGCGTCAGCAGCGTGTGTGGCGTGGTGAACAGTGGGTGATCGGCTTCCAGCGGTGGCTCGGTGTAGAACACGTCGATGCCGGCGCCGCCGATGCGCCCTTCGTTGAGAGCCGCTGCCAAGGCGTCAATGTCGACAATTGGTCCGCGCGCGCAGTTAATGAGGATGGCATTGGATTTCATCTGATCAATTTGCGCCTTGCCGATAAAGCCGCGGGTGTTGGCATTCATCGCCAAATGTACAGAGATGACATCGCAGGTCGACATGAGGGTGTCGAGATCCACAAAGGTCACGCCCTCGATGGATTTTGGAGAGCGATTGTAGGCATAGCAGTCGCAGCCAAAAGCTTGCGCCACCTTGAGGACTTGCTGGGCAATGTGACCAGCGCCAACGACGCCAAATTTGAGGGCCGAGAGCTCCTGGCCGACGAGGCCCGCCATGGTGCCGCCTTCACGCACAACCTTGTCGCATTCGCGAATGTTGCGCAGGAGAGAAATCGCCATGCCGAAGACAAGGTCGGTAACCGCTTCGTTGGAGTAACCACTGGCATTGCAGACGGTGACGCCCTTTGCTTTGCATTCATCCATTGGAATGTGATCAAAGCCAGTGAAGGCCACCGCCAAGAGCTCTATTTTTTCCAGGTGCTTCATGACGTTGGCGCTCATTGGCTGATTGGCAATGACCACCAGCTCTGCATCCTTGGCGCGGGCAATCATTTCTTCATCAGAGGTGGCACGGCTGTCATAGAGGGTCCATTCAACCTGATCCCCAAACTGCTCTTGGAACATTTTTTCAAGCACCGCATCTGGCACACTCAGGGGTTCCAGGACAACAAGCTTCTTCATTTTTCATCGCTTCCTTTCGTCTGTTGATGCTGTCGGACGAGGGTCGCCCGACAACGCTTCAATAATCTTACTTCATATTTCACTTCAGCCAGCTGATGCAGCTGAGAAATGATCACACTATTATAGAGGCCACCGGCCACGCCGACAATCGGCAGACCCATGACAAAACGGCTGACGAGCATGGCTGTGGCCAACGCATCGGCTGTTTGCTGAATCTCCTCATCAAGGGCGATAGGCACCGCCTCGCCGCTGTCAATTTGTTCAGCCAGCGCATCGAGTTGGGCCTCGACAGCCGCCCGTTCATCCTGGGGCGCCGCCACCAGGCGAATGAGCAAGAGGGTGTAATACTGCTCGTCGCGGCGGTCCGGATCGAGGCCGTGGCTTTTGGCCGAGACGTTTGCGGTGCGAATCATATTGCCAATGAGCAGTGGCACATCAGGAAGGCCGATGCCCAAAAGCCCCAGGCCAACGCCTTCGGCTGTCGTCACACCCAGCGTCGAAAAATAACGCTTGCGGCCTTTTTCGCGGAGGCTCTGGATCACGCTGCGGCGACCGTCGCCTTGGATCTGGGCGCGCTTATTCGCATATTCTTGCTTGAGCGCCTCATCGCTGTAGGTTTTTTCGATGACGGCTGCGCCCTCCTGGAAAACCATCTTAAAGGCCGTCTTGAACGCGCTTTTCAAGGTTGCCTCGAGCTTTTCCGGCACCTTGTCCTCAAGCTTATCCTGCCACGGCGCCGTCTTGGTTTTGAAGGCTTTCTTCAAAACGCCCTCTTTATATAGAAGGTTTTTTGCGCGCTGTTGCTGATCCTTGATCTCAAGATTGAGGGCAATCAGCTCCTGTTGGTAACGATCACTGGCCTTTACCATTTTGGAACCGCCTCTCGCTCGACAATTTTGACCTCGTCAAAATATTTTTCTGCAATGGCGAGGAGATCGTTCATTTTTTCCTCGCTCGGTACCCAATCCACTTCCTCTGCGGAGCGCGCCACCACAGCTAAAAGGTTGAGGCGTGCCTCGGGCGCAACATCCGCCAATTGCGCCATGCCGGCCTCAAAGCCCGCTGCGTCGTCATTCTGACCAGCGACAATCACGCAAGTCACTTCATAATAGACGCCACTTTCGGCGAGGGTACGAATATTTTCGAGGACATTGTCCAAATCGCCCTCAAGATAATCCCGGTAAAATTCCTGGGTGTAGCCCTTGTAGTCAATATTGACCAGGTCCATCCGTGGCAAAAGTTCCTTAAAGGCATCGGGATGAATCATGCCGTTGGTTTCCATGGCGTTCAAATAGCCCGCCTCATGAACCACCGCCGAATAATCCCGCACATGCTCAAACCAAATCAGGGGTTCATTGAAGGTGTAGCACACACCCTCCACCCCTGCGGCACGCTTGAGATTTTTCAGGCGTTCAATCAGGCTCGTTTGCGACAGATGCTCGGTATGGATGCGGCCCTGGGAAATGTGGGCATTGGCACAATACGGGCAATTCATGTTGCAGCCGTAGCCCGAAATGGACAGCATTTGCAAATCGGCCTCCGGATAAAAATGGAAGCCCATTTCTGAAAGGGATTCTGTGGTCAGCCCGCTGATTTCCCCGTAGGTTTTGGCAATGAGGGTGCCGTTTTCATTGACGCGACACTTGCAGCGCCCCATTTCTCCCGGCGCTATCAGACAGCCGTAGGTGCAGAGCTGGCACTTGACCATGTCGTCCTCGAGCCTTTTGTAGTAAGCAGCTTCCACAACAACACCTCCTCTGGCAATTCAAATCTCTTCATTCAATCACACAAGCTTGAGCAGCTCTTCCGGCGCATCAACAAGCAGCGTCGCCCCCGCTTGCAGGAGCGTCTCTGGCTCGCGAAAGCCCCAGGTCACCGAGGCCATGTCCATCTTGGCGGCGCGCCCAGTCTGAATATCGACCTCAGAGTCGCCAATATAGAGGGCCGCCTCAACGTCCACGCCCAGGCGCTTGCAAACATTGAGCAAGCCATCGGGCGCCGGTTTTGGGCGAACGTGGTCGCTTACGCCCTGCGAGAGGGCGAACGCATCCGGAAAAAACTGGTCACACAACGCCTTGACGGCGTCGTCGTTTTTGTTTGATAAAACCGCACAGCGCATGCCCTGCGCCTCAAGCGCCTGCACCGTTTTCACAATGCCGGGATAAGGCTTGGTAAAATGGGCTTTCTCGCGTGCGTAGATTTCCAAAAAGCGCTGGTACATTTTTTCCTGCTGGTGGGAATCGGTGCCCTCGGCACAGGCGCGCTCAATGAGCTTGCGCACGCCATTGCCAACCATCATGCGCACCTCATCGACGCTGTAGGTCGGCTGATGAAAATCGCGCAGGGTTTCATTGACGCTGTTGGCCAAATCCTGGATGGTGTTGAGCAGCGTCCCGTCCAGATCAAAAATAAATGCTTGTCGCTTCATGTAAAATTCCTTCCTTATTTTCTTCCTACAGCTTCCATTATACTCCAAATTGCAATGATTTCATCCAAATTTTTCTTATTATTTTGAAAGCTTTTCTCTTGGGTTGACATTTTTCAAGAACGCTGTCACCACGAGCCCAGCGGCGAGCATCACTGCCGAGCTGACGAAAACCTCGTCGACACCCTTGACCATCGCCAGCACTTCGCTGCCCGCGCCAGCTACGTCGCTTGAGACCATCGTATAGACCATCGTAAAGACGCTCAAGCTAAAGCTCGAGGCCATGAGCTTGACCCAGTTGATCAAGGTCGAGCCGTCATCCTGGAGTTCACTTGGCAGGGCGCGCATGCCGTGGTCGGTGACAGGCATCCCCATGATGCCGATGCCCAGATAACGCAGGCAGACGACGCCGATGAAGAACACAATTGACGTATCCACCGCTGCCAGCCCGCAGAGAAAATTCCCCACCGTCAAGCAGACCAGGCCGAGGGCAATGAGCACCTTCGACGAGAGATGAGAATACAGGCGCTGGCTGATTGGCGCGCCGCCGATGGAAAAAATCGCCGGCACCAAAAGCAACAGCCCGTAAGCAAAGGCCGAATAGCCGCGCACCGTCTGCAAATAAATGGCGAGCACAAAGGGCGCCAGACACAAAGCCATCGACAAGAGCCCGTTGACAATCAGACTCAGGGCAAATTCGCGATAGCGCAGCGTCTTAAAGGAAAGCACCGGCACACGGAGCTTGCCCTGGCGACGAATAAAGAAGGCGCAGAGAATCACGCCGCCAATAATCATCGAAAGAATCATTGGCGACAGGAGCCCGCGGTCGCTGGCCAAGCTAAAGGCTAAAAGCACAAGAAGGCTGCCGATGAGAATTGAAACCATCGAAAGAAAATCGAGGTCCTCCCCGTCGAGGCCATCCTCCTTTGGCAAGGCCTTCATACCCAGAACCATCGCCAAGAGGGCCAACGGCACATTGAGCCAGAAAAGCCAGCGCCAGCTCACGTACACCAGAAGGAGCCCCGCGATAACAGGGCCAATGGCCGGCCCCAGGGAGAGACTCATGTTTTGGATGGTGATGAAAAGGGGCTGCTTGTGGCGCGGAATGTAGCGATAGATGGCAATCATCGACACCGGCACCATCGACGCGCCAGCCAAGCCTTGGAGGGCGCGCACGACAATCAAGAGATAGATGTTGGTGCCGATGCCGCTCAAAAGCGAGAGCACCGAAAAGGCCAGCATGCTGCAGACAAAATAGCGTCGCAGGCTAAAGCGATGCACAAACCAGCTGGCCAGCGGGCTCACAACGCCCATCATGACCGTGTAACCGATCATGATCCACTGCACCTCGGTGACTGAGGCCTTGAAAATTTTGATAAACATTGGCAGCCCGGCATTCATCGCTGTGGAATTAAACAGCGACAAAAAGCAGGCGATGATGATCAGCCCGATTAACAGACCGTTGTTTTTTTGCGAGTACGTACTCATTATAGGTGTCCGATGACGACGCGGTCATGACCCTGGCCGTCCTGCAGACACGCCACCTCCTTAAATTTTTCATTGATAAAGAGCGCTCGCACGGCTTCTCCCTGCTGCCAGCCGATTTCCACTGCCAGCCAGCCGCCAGCGCTCAAATAAGCGGGTGCTTCCCTGGTCAAGCGCTCGTAAAATGCGAGCCCGTCGTCTGCCGCCACAAGGGCCAGCTGAGGCTCCTGATGCACCTCTGGCGAAAGCGTCTCGTATTCCGCTGCCGCAATGTAAGGCGGGTTGCTCACAATCGCGTCAAAGCGCGCGCCCGTCCACGGCGCAAAGAGATCTCCCAAGCGCCAGTCGACGGCCGCACCGAGAGCAGCACCATTTTTTCGCGCCACAGCCAGCGCTGCCTCAGAGAGATCCGAGGCAGAAAGCTGCCAATCCTTTCGCGCGCGCGCCAGAGAAATGGCGATGATGCCGCTGCCTGTGCAGAGATCCAGCACCCGCGCCTGGGGCGCAGTGACCCGATCCAGCACCGCCTGCACCAGATATTCTGTGTCAAAGCGAGGAATGAGCACATCCTCGTTGACAAAATAGCAGGCATCCATAAAATACGCCTGGCCGAGCACATATTGCAGCGGCACGTGGCGGCTGAGCTTCTCCACATCACGCGCAAGTTGCGCCAGCGCCTCGGCGCTGAGGGCATCGTCAAGATGCGCCAATAGGTGCGCACGGGACATTTGCAATCGCTCGGATAAGAGCACTTCGAGCTCAAAGCGTTCCATGTGATCGAGCGCTCTCACCGCCTCCTTGAGCCATCCTCTGGCGGTCATTCTTCGACCTCTTCGGCGGCTTGCTTGAGCTTGCGCGCCTGGTCGGTGCTCACGAGGGCATCGATGAGCTCATCGAGATCGCCCATGAGGGTTTGCTCCAGGCGATGGGTGGTCAAATTGATGCGGTGGTCGGTGATGCGCCCCTGTGGGAAATTGTAGGTGCGGATGCGCTCACTGCGGTCGCCGCTGCCGATCATCGAGCGACGGAGGGCCGCTTCTTCGCCGTGCTGCTCCTCCTGCATTTTTTCGTAGAGACGGCTCTTGAGGACCTTGATGGCCTTTTCCTTGTTCATCTGCTGGGATTTTTCATCCTGGCAGCTGACGACGAGGCCCGTCGGAATATGGGTGACGCGAGCCGCGGATTTCGTGGTGTTGACCGATTGCCCACCAGGGCCGCTGGAGCAGAACACGTCGATGCGCAGATCCTTTGGCTCAATGTGCACCTCGACGTCGTCGGCTTCCGGCAGCACGGCGACGGTGGCTGCCGAGGTGTGGATGCGGCCAGAGGCTTCCGTTGCAGGCACGCGCTGCACGCGGTGGACGCCGCTTTCAAATTTGAGCTTGCTGTATGCGCCCTTGCCGATGATCATGAAGGTCACTTCCTTGAAGCCACCGCCGTCGGTTTCATTGGAGTTCATGACGTCGACCTTCCAGCCCTTTTTCTCGGCGTAGCGCACATACATCTTGTAGAGGTCGGCAGCAAAAAGCGCGGCCTCGTCGCCGCCGGTGCCTGCGCGCACCTCGACAATGACGTTGCGCTCGTCGTTGGGATCCTTTGGCAGGAGCAGCACGTTGATTTCTGCTTCGAGATCCTCGGCAGTGGCGCTCAAGGTTTTGATTTCATCCTTGATCATCTGCGCCATTTCTGCGTCGAGATCCTCCTCGAGCATCAGCTTGGCTTCTTCCAATTCTTCTGTGGTTTGCTTATATTTGCGCCAGGCCATAACCACGTCTTCCAAATCGGCGCGGGCCTTGGCGGTTTTTCGGAGCTCCTCGGGATTACCCAGCACCGCTGGATCCGCGAGCATGTTGCCGAGCTCTTCGTATTTTTCATCTAAGTTCTGTAATTTATCGAGCATTTTTCGCTCTCCTTCCTCGTAGAAAAATGCCTGCCGCAAGCTTTTCGGCATCATTTCTATCTTATCTTATAAGTTGTGCGCTTTCAAGTAGGCGTCTGACTGCAAGCAAAAAAAGACAGCCGCCGAAAAGCGACTGTCAGAAATTTATGGCTCGATTTTTTTCTCGCCGTCCTCCGTTTGGTACTCAGGATCCAGCGCGGGATCTTCTTCACGGGCGCGCACCTTCTGCAGGGAATAAATTGCCACCTCAAGCATCGAGAGATCCGGCTCGGCGGTGGTCAGCCGTTGCAGCTGCATGCCCGGCCAGGCGATGACGCGCACCCAGCCCTTGTCCATGTGCTTGCCGCAAAAGCGCAGCACCTCGTAGCTGATGCCTGCAATCACCGGCAGGAGAATCACCCGCGAGAGCAAGCGCCAAACAAAGCTTTCCACGCCCACCAGCGCAAAGACGAAGATGCTAATGGCCATGACGATAAAGAGAAAGCTCGTGCCGCAGCGCGGATGGAGTCGGCTGTGGCGGCTGGCATTTTCCGGCGTCAGCGCCTCGCCCGATTCGTAGCAATGAATCGTCTTGTGCTCGGCACCGTGGTACTGAAAGACGCGGCGAATTTCCTTCATGCGCGTGATCAGCACCAGGTAGAGCAAGAAAACGCCGACGCGCACCAGCCCTTCAAAGAGATTTTGCAAGAAGGTCCCCGGAATGAGGGGCTGGAGAAAATGGGCGATGACCACCGGCAGGAGGAAAAACAAGAGAATCCCCAGCCCCAGAGAAATCGTCATAGTAATGGCGATTTCCATCGGCGTGAGCTCTTCTTCCTCCTCATCCGCCGCCAGCGACACATTCGTCGACCAGGTGATGGCCTTCATGCCGCTGACCAGCGAATCAAACATGCTGAAGACGCCGCGCACAAAGGGCCAGCCAAAAATTTTGTAGCGTTCTGATAAGAGTGTAAATTCCTCAACCTCTGAGACAATGCGGCCATCCTCCAGACGCGCGCTCATCGCCTGATAGCGTTTGCCACGCATCATCACGCCCTCAATGAGGGCCTGGCCGCCGTATGAATTTGCCATCAACGTCTCCTTTCTATAGGTAGCTGCTTATGCTGCCGAATCTGTCTGTGCATCCTCGGTGCTGCTCGTATTCTCAGCAGTTTCTGCAGTGTCACTGCTATCACTCTGCGCATCCTGGTGGGCAGCGACCCAATCCGGTACCGCCACCACCTCGTTATCCTCCGATTCCAAATCGATGCATTCTGCCGCCTTAAGGGACTGGGCGCCATCGAGGGTCAGGAGATAGCTGTAGAAACGCGCCGTCAGCATCGTCACCGCTGAAGCCTTTGGCACAGCTTCCATGTCACTGAAATATTTCTTGATTTCGTCGGTCATGATGCCGCGTTCTTCGAGGGCCTTGAGATAAACGTCGTTGTCGTTTTCGAGCTTGTCGCCGCCTTCAATTTCCACGCAGGCGCGGGCCATAGTGCCGATGATTTGACGCGCCGGTGGATTTTCGTTGACGTAGATTTTTTCCGAAAGCTCAAAGCCCGCCTTCTTGACGGCGTTGTTGACCATGTTCTGGTAGCGGTTCATGGTGACGTCATCGTCAAGGGCGTAGTCGTTGTCGTAGCCGCCATCGAGGACGCCGAGGCTACGCAAGACCTTGACGCCCGGATACGCCCAGTGACTCATGACGTCTTCCTTGGTCTGGGTATGATCAAGCTTGGCGCCCTGATCCTTCAGGAGATCCTGGATGAGAGCCATCGACGCCGAGTCGTCAACCATTTCTCGCGGCGTCTTGTCCAACGACTTGGCCACGGCCACAGCCACACCGGCCGCCTCGCCGCAGGCCATGCCCGTTGGCACGATACGCGCTGAGCCCGCCGCTAGCGACGTGTAACCGGCCGCACGGCCGACAATCAATAGCCCCTCTACATCCTTTGGCACCAGACTCTTGTAGCCAATGGCGTACTGGTCTGGATAGCCGACGACGGTGCCGTAGGTTTGGGTCTTCGTTGGCTGCACGTCGACAGGATAGGAGCTCACAGCGATGCGGTCCTCCTGGTCGCGGTTTTCCAGGAGGTCGTCGATGGTCAGGTTGTATTCGCAGTCAATGTG
Source organism: Peptococcaceae bacterium (assembly GCA_030524315.1). GTDB lineage: Bacteria > Bacillota > Peptococcia > Peptococcales > Peptococcaceae > UMGS1590. The sequence goes on along the minus strand of JAUNGU010000023.1, from coordinate 1,371 downwards.
GCGGCTTTCGCGCACGTAGAGATCCTCAGCGGTACCGGCCAACTCACAATTTTTGAAACCCTTACAATTTTTCTGCAGGTATGGCACGATGTTTTCGAGCTCCGCCTTGGCACGGGCGATGCCTTCCGCGCGACTTTCTTCATCTAATACGTCCACGTCAAAAATCAACAGCGCATTGACGAGAATGTCGCCGTTGTCCTGGCGCGCCATGTTGAAGCCGCGCAGACGCATGGCCTCATCCTCCGGCTCGTAGCCATAGCCTTCGTCGCTAAAGCCCCAGGCGGTGTTGCCGCTGACGCCCATGCTCGTGGATTTATTGAAAAATTCGCCGATGGCGCGCTTGACCGTGAGGTAGCGGGTCATCTTGTCCCAATCGACGCCCGAGAGACGGAAGACGAGGGTCACGCCCATTTCGCGATCGCGCTCGCCAATATCTTCACCGGCGAAGGTGTACGGCGCACCGGCAGCCGCTGCCACGTCGCCATCCTGGGTGGCATCAATGACGTACGGTGCCGAGTAGGTGATTTCCTGGCCATCTTCGTCGACGACAACGCCGGTGATGGTGTCATCGTCCATGACAGGCTCGACAAATTTGCTGTTGTAGCGCACGGTGATGTTGTCCTCGCTCTTGAGCATGTCGTCAAAAACGTTGGCCGCTTCGACAATGTCAAAGCCACTGCCGCCGACCTTGTTGAAAAATTCTTCGTAAATCCCACCCACCAAGGTTTTACCATCGCGGGTTTCCGGAATATCAATAAAATTCAGCGCCCCCAGGGTGTAGAGCCCACCCGGTGTCGAATCCTTGCTCAATAAGAGCACCTTCATGCCGCTGCGAGCAGCAGAAATCGCCGCCGAGATGCCTTCTGGATCCGAGCCAACCACGATCACGTCGTAATCTGTGGCCGCCTTGCCTTCGTTTTCAAAAATCGGCAGCTCTTCAGCCACAGCCTTGGTGTCTGTGTTCTCGCTACCACCCACGCATCCCGTGACGAGCAGTGAGACGATGAGCAGCATCGACAAGAGAGAGAGTCGTTTTTTCTTCATTTTTTACCCCTTTAACAAGCATTCATCTGTCATTGGTTTTCCAGCGCGCCGCACCGTTTCTGATGCGAGCACATCAATGGAATCGAGTACATCTGGATCGTCAATTGGTAAATCGCGTTTGAGCACCGATAGCTCTGTGCAGCCGAGGATGAGACATTGCGCGCCCTTGTCGCGCAGCGCCTGGGCGACGCGGTCAAAATCCGCCCGTGGCACAGGTTTGCCCGCCTTGACGCCGTCGTAAATCATCGACATGAGCAGGTTTTGCTCCGCCTCATCGAGCACCACCGCCTCTAGCCCCGTAGCCTCTGCCGAACGCTGATAGGTGCC
>JAUNGU010000119.1 GCA_030524315.1 Peptococcaceae bacterium | reverse complement strand
TACAGGGCCATTTGGATGTGTTTGCGGATGGCGTCGAGGGTCATGATGCCCATGATGTCGACGCGGCCGTTGAAGGTGTAGTGGGGAACGAGGTCGATGTCTTTTTCGTCGGCTTCGGCGAAGTCTTCGAAGATTTCGTCGCGGTAGGCGTCGGCGTCGTTCAAAATCGCCAGGGCGTCGTTGCGGTCGAGGCCAACCTCGGCGGCGCAATCGGCGAGAAAATCAAAGCTTGAAATATCGTCGCCGTCTTCAAAATTGGCGCGGTAGAGGCGGTCGTTGAGGGCGACGTGTTTGTTCTTGGTTTGCGCCCAGAGGGTCAGGCGATGGGCATCCTCGGTGGCGACGTCGCGAATCTTGTCCATGTGGTAATGGAGGCCGACCTTGGCGGCCATGGCTTCGATCTGGGCAAATTTGGCGCGAACGCCTTCCTCTTCCTTGGCGGGGAGCTTGAGCCCTTCGAGGAAGGTGCGCTCAGGATGGCTTTCTTTGCCGGGATCGAGCAGGTAGACGCGGTGGTTGATTTTGTAATCGGTGATTTCGAGCTCGTTTAACACTTGGAAGAGCTGTTTTTTTCCGATGTAGCAGTATGGGCAGCTATAATCGGACCAAATGTCAATGTTTAACATGGTATCGTCTCCTATTTGTGGTATTTCTGACCGCTGTTAATGCGGGCGGTGCGGTAAAGCTGTTCGCAAAAAATCACGCGCATGAGCTGATGGGGAAAGGTGAGCTTGGAAAAGGACAAGGCGGCGTTGCTGCGGGCGCAGACGCTATCGGCCAGGCCGTAGGAGCCGCCGATGACAAAGACGAGGTGGCTGTGGCCCTGGGCGTCGAGGCGCTGGAGCCAATCGGCGAGGGCGAGGGTGTCGTAGGCCTTGCCTGAAATTTCGAGGGCGACGACGTAATCGTCGTCGCGAATGTGCTTGAGCAGGCGCTCGCCCTCGCGCTCCTTAAGCTGCGCGAGGGCCTTGTCGCTTTCCTGAGCAGGGTCCTTTTCGTCAGCCACGGTGATGATCTGAAACTGATGGTAGCTGCGCAGACGCTTGGCGTATTCGGCTATGGCGTCCTGCCAATATTTTTCCTTGATTTTGCCGACGCAGAGGAGGGTGATGTACATCAGTCGCGCGCCTCCTCGGTGTGGCGCAGGAGCGCCTCAACGGTCGCCTCATCCGGCGTGGAAAAATACGTCTGCTGGTCGGTGTAGATGACCATGCCCGGCTTGGCGCCCGACGGCTTGTGGACGTTTTTGCGCAGGGTGTAATCCACCGGGACCTTCGACGAATAACGCGCCTTGGAAAACCAGGCGGCGAGCATCGCGGCCTTTTCGATGATTTCCGGCGAGAAGCCGTCGTAGCGGCCGGCGTTTTTGATGATCACGTGGGCGCCGTGAATGTCCTTGGTGTGGAGCCAGAGATCGGCGTTGCGGCCGAGCTTGGTGGTGACGTAATCGTTTTGGTGGTTGTTTTTGCCAATGTAGAGCTCGTAGCCATCAATATAGAGATGGGTCGGCTTGGGCGCGTGGACAGTTTTTTTGCGACCGGCGCTCGCGCGACGCTTGACATAGTCGTTTTCCTCAAGCTCCAGGCGAATGTCGATGAGGTCGTCCTCAGTTTGCGCCTGTTCGATGCTGTCCTCGATGGTGCGCAGATAATTGAGCTCCTCGGTGGTTTTTTCTGCCTGGGCAGCGGCCTTGTCCGCGCTGACCTTGGCCTTGTTGTATTTTTTGAAGAAGGCCTGGGCGTTTTCGTTCGGCGTCTTGGACGGATTCATTTCGATGGTTTCCGTCGGTGCGCCATCCTTGTAGAAATTTTCCACCTCGGCTGTGGCGCCCTGCTTGATGCGATAGAGGTTGGCGGTGAGAAGCTCGCCCTTGATGCGCCACTCGTCGGCAAATTCGAGCTCGTCGATTTTTTCCAGCTGGAGCTGGAGCTTTTTCTCGCAACGCTCACGCTCGCGGCGCACAATACGCTCGAGGCTCGTGCATTTCTGCTGGAAAATTTCCTGCCGCTCCTTGGTCGCGTAAAAATCCTCGAGAAGCGTCATCATATCGCCGCGCGCTTCCTGGCGGAAGCTTTCGTATTGCTTGAGCGGGAAGGGCGCAAAGGCAAAAATCTCCCGCTCCTGAAAAACCAGCGTCGGCTGCCAGGATTGCTCCGCCACCATCGCCAGGAGCCACTGGCATTGCTGGTAGAGACGGCTGTAGTCAATGTCGCCCAAATATTCCACGCGCGTATCCGGCGAAATATTGGCGCGCACCAAAAGCTCCGTCACCGTCTGCGGCCCGAGGCCTGCCACCGTTTGCAGGAGCGCCTTGCTCGCCGTCTTTTGCAGGCCGGCGTCGAGGAATTTTTCGGCGAGGACCGCCTCGTTCAGATCCTCTAGCGGCGTTTTGTTTTGCGCCGGTGGTGCCACGTAGGCGATTCCCGGCTGGAACTGGCGATAGGTGTTCGTATTAGCACCGACGCGCTTGATGGCGTCGAGAATGGTATTTTGCGTATCCAGGAGCATGATGTTGCTGTTTTTTCCCATGAGCTCAAACAGCAGCGTGAACTGCGTCTGCTCGCCGATTTCGTTGCGCCCCTTGAGTTCAAAGGCAATCATGCGCTCCCAATCAATTTGGTGAATATCTTCAATGACGGCGCCCTGAATATGCTTGCGCAGCACCGTGCAAAACTGAGAAATTTTCAGTGGGTTTTCAAAATGCTGATCCGTCAGCGAGACGCGCGCGCATTGCGGACTGATCGTCGCATAGAGCCGGTGGTTCTTGCCACCGGCGCGCACCATCATCGTCATCGAGGTCGTGTTAGGCTGAGATATTTTGTCGATGCGACCGCCGCCGAGCGTCCGCTGAAGATCATCGGCCAAGGCCCGCATGGCCATACCGTCAAGCGACATAAGCATCGCCTCCCTTCGTCATGTGTGTCTTATTATAGCACAGAATCCCCGCCACGACACCTCCAGCGAAAAATCTCGCGCGACCAGGAATTTTTCGCTGGCAAGCGCGCAGCGGGAAAATTTGACGCGGTGAAAAGTTCCGGGCGAAAAATTCTCGGCAGCTGAAAACTCTCCAGCGAGAAATTTTCTAGTCATTCAAAGACTGAAAGGAACGGAAAAAGAATT
>JAUNGU010000022.1:9608-26846 GCA_030524315.1 Peptococcaceae bacterium | reverse complement strand
TGTTGAGTTCCTGTACATCCCCCTGCTGAATTTGGCTAAAGAGATCTTCCAGAGAAACTTTGCCGCCACGGGAAATTTCCTTGATGTGTTTTTCCTGGGAACGCTGTTCAGCAACCTGCTTGGCGAGTCGTTCATTTTCTACCACGAGGAAGTCATCGCCAGCAGCCGGTACATCATTCAAGCCGAGAATTTCTGCTGGAACCGATGGCCCTGCGCTATTGATAGGCTTGCCATGATAGTCAAACATGGCACGAATACGGCCCTGGGTCGCACCGACAATGAGGAAATCACCGTTGTGGAGCGTCCCGTTTTGAACTAGGAGGGTGGCTGTTGCCCCTCTGCTCTTGTCGAGCTTGGATTCAACAACCTTACCACGGGCGCTGCGTTTTGGATTGGCCTTGAGGTCTTCCATTTCTGCAACCAGGAGAATCATTTCCAAGAGATCGTTGATGCCGATGTTTTTCTTGGCGGACACTGGCACCATAATCGTATCGCCGCCCCATTCTTCAGAAATCAAGCCGTACTGGCTCAGCTCCGTTTTAACATTGTCTGGGTTGGCATCTGGCTTGTCAATTTTGTTGATGGCAACAATGATTGGCACACCGGCGGCCTTGGCATGGTCGATGGCCTCGATGGTTTGCGGCATGACACCGTCATCGGCGGCAACCACGAGAATGGCAATATCTGTGACCTGTGCCCCGCGTGCACGCATCGCCGTAAAGGCTTCGTGCCCCGGAGTATCGAGGAAGGTGATTTTTTGGCCGTTGACTGTAACTTGATAGGCACCAATGTGCTGAGTGATCCCACCGGCTTCGGTGGAAATGACATTGGAGTTACGAATCTGGTCAAGCAGATAGGTTGTACCATGGTCAACGTGTCACATAATCGTGACAACCGGCGGACGCTTGACCAAATCCTCTGGACGATCCTCTTCTTCGTTGGCGCTCAGAAGGTTTTCTTCCATGGTGGCCTTGAGCTCAATGGTGGCACCGTATTCTTCAGTGATGATTTCAGCCGTTTCGAAATCCAGCTCCTGGTTCATCGTCGCCATCATACCCATGGACATGAGTTTCATGATGACCTCAGACGCTTTTTTGCCGAGCTGCTTGGCCAGATCCTGAACGGTAATGGTCTGCTCAATCACGACATGATGCTGCACCTCTGCAAAATCGTGGGTTTCCTTTTGCTGTAAAGCTGCGTTTTTCTTGTTCTTTTTGTTGCGGTTTTTCTGATGACGATTCTGGTGGTTGCGATTGTTGCGATCGTTATGATTTTTCTTGCCCGAAACCGGATAATCATCATGCTGGTTTTGTGCATGGTTCTTATTCTTTGCAGAATTTCTGTTGTCCTTCTTGTTCTGCTGTTTACCTTGCTTTGGTGCAGCAGCTGCAGCTGGCTGTTCCTTACGAGGTTGTTCCTTTTTGTCCCTTGCAGGCTGCTGTGGCTTTTTCTTTTCAGAATGCTCACGGGCAGGTGGCCGTTTTTCCTGCTTATCGCGTTTCTTTTCGTCGACCTTTTTTGCTGGTGCTGGTGCTGACTCAGCTTGCTTTTTTTCTGGCGCCTTTTTCTGCTTGGAGAAGGTCGCACGAATTTTTCCTGCAACGTCATCATCCACCGTACTCATGTGATTCGACACATTCTGATTCATTTTGTTGAGTTCGTTAATAATTGTTTTTGAATCCTGATGCAATTCCTTTGCTAATTCGTAGATTCTGATTTTTCCCATAGAGCACCTCCACTATGTGAGAGGATCGCTGCCGCTAACTTTTGATCGGTCAAGGCAATGACCGTCTTGTAGGAAGAACCGATGGCCTTGCCCAATTCCTCCTGGGTTCCAAAAATCAAATAAGGAACCTCGTATTGCGCCGCTCGACGTTTCCAGCGCTGGATGGCTTTTTCTTGGGCGGATTCTGAAATCACGAGAAGATAGACTTCGTTTTTTTTCAGAAACGCCAGGGCGGCCTGTTCTCCCGCCTTTGCTTTTTTTGATTTTGCAGCGAATCCCAAGTATGTATATATTTTTTGCTCATTACTGCTCATTGGTGCAATACCTCATTGCCTCGGTATAAACCGCCTCAGGCACCTCGCACTTTAATGACGCATCGAGTCTTTTTGTTTTCTTTGCTTGGTTAATGCATTTTTCTGTTGCGCAAATATAGGCACCACGTCCAGGCTTTTTCCCGGTGGTGTCAATTTCGACATCACCACTTGGCAAGCGCACAATGCGCAACAGGTCTTTCTTTTCTTTTTTCTCCCGGCAACTTGTGCAGGAGCGTAGGACAGGTTTCTTAGGCATTACTGTCACCTAAGCAATCATCTTCATCGCAGAAGATGTAATTGTATTCAATGCCCTGCTCATTGGCCTGGGATTGATTCTTGATATCAATCTTCCAATTGGTCAGCTTGGCAGCAAGGCGTGCATTCTGGCCTTCCTTGCCAATGGCCAGCGACAATTGATTATCAGGAACAACGACCACCGCTTTTTTGTTCTCTTCGTCAATCAATACATCGATAACCAGAGATGGGCTCAAGGCTTCGGCAATATAAATATCTGGCGATTCGTCCCAATTGATGATATCAATTTTTTCGCCGCAGAGCTCATCGACGATGGCCTTGACGCGTGCACCGTTCGGACCAACGCAGGAGCCAACCGCATCGATTTCATCGCTCAAAGATTGCACCGCAATTTTGGAACGCATCCCTGCTTCGCGGGCAACAGACTTGATCACGACAAAGCCATCCTTGATTTCAGGCACCTCTAGCTCAAAGAGACGAACCAAAAGCTTTGGATTGCTTCTGGAAACAATGACCTGTGGTCCCTTCTGCGCTTTTTTGACTTCTAAGATACAAGCTTTGATGCGCTTGTTCACGTAATATTCTTCGTTCGGGATTTGTTCTTGTGGTGGCAGGACCGCTTCTGCCTTATTAAGCTTCAAATAGCAGCTGCCTGCTTCAATGCGTTCAATGACACCGCTGATGATCTCCGATTCCTTATTGGTAAACTCATCATAGATGACGCCACGCTCAGCCTCGCGGATACGTTGTACAACAACCTGTTTGGCCGTCTGGGCAGCAATTCGCCCAAAGTTTTTCGGATATTCCGGAACCTCGACGAGATCACCTAGCTCTGCATGTAGGCTGAAAGCCTTCGCATCTTCCAGGGAAATTTCTGTTTGTGGCGAATGCACATCATCCACCACTTCCTTGGTCGCAAACACCTCAAATTCACCAGTCTCCTGGTTCATATGAACACTGACATTCATCAGTGAACCATAGTTCTTTTTATAAGCAGAGATCAACGCTGCTTCAATGGCATCTAAGATGACCTGAGCATCGATTCCCTTTTCTTTTTCCAATTGCTTTAACGCTAAAATAAATTCTTTATTCATTACCCACCTCAAATTAAAAATCGCAATATAATTGCGCCTTTGAAATTTCTTTGTATGTCAAATCAATGATGTGTCCATCATCATTTAATGTGATCCCCTGGTCATCCGCCTTTTCCAAGATTGCCAGAATTTCTTTTTTGCCGTCGACAGCTTTGAAGAGTCGCACACGAATTTTCTGGCCAACATAGCGCTGGAAATGGGCTGGCGTATAGAGCTCTCTTTCAATCCCTGGAGAAGATACTTCGAGGGTGTAGGCAACGGCTACAGGGAAATGCGGGTCGTTGTCAAAAGCGTCACTACAAGCGCGGCTGATTTTTTCACAGGCATCAATATCCATCACAGCATCATCTGCACACTCAATAAAAATTCTCAGAATGTGATCTTGATGTGCCTTCTGGTATTCCACATGATACAAACGATAGCCATTTTCTTGAATCATTGGCTCATAGTGCTCGGTCACATATTTTTCAACGTTGTTCATATCTTCACCACCTTTTAATAAAGACGAAAGAGTGGGGCTCCCCACTCTTTCTCACGAAATTATCATACCATAAACCGACAATGTTGGCAAATTATCTTAGCTGTTCATCAATGTATTTTGCCAAGTCTCCGAGATTTTTGAAGGTCTCAACCGCTTCATCCGGCAAAACAATATCAAACTTTGACTCAAGAGCCATGATCACTTCAACCACATCAAGAGAATCCGCCTCTACATCATAGAAGGTGGTATTTTCTGTGATTGTATCCTCTGAAATGTGCATCTGATCAGCAACAATTTTTTTTACGTCATTCAAAACCATGGTTATTCCTCCACAATACTATTTTTTATTTCTTCCACTAGATGATATTCCACACATTCAACCGCCAGCTTAATGCCGTTGAAAAATGCCGTGTGATCGCTGTTGCCGTGACAAACGATGCTCACACCGTTGAGCCCCAACAGGGGCGATCCGCCAACGGTTTTTGGATTGTAGGTTTTCATAATATCCTTGAGACAAGGCTTGAGCAATACGGCGCCGAGCTTATATCTGAGCGAGGACATCATTTCATTTTTTAGCAGTGTAAAAATGCCCTTGACGGAACCCTCAAAGGTTTTGAGCACCACATTTCCTGTAAAGCCATCACAGACCAACACATCCACAGGTGTTGTCAGCAGCGCATTGCCTTCGATATTACCATAAAAAGGAATCTTGCGATTGTTTCTCAAGGCAGTGTAAGCTTCCTGGGTGAGCGTCGTGCCCTTTGTTTCTTCGGTGCCGTTATTGACGAGGGCCACCTGGAGGTCAATTTTGTTGCCTTTGAGTATTTTTGCAAAGGTATATCCCATAAGCGCAAATTGTTCAAGATTTTTAACTGTGACCTCCGTATTGGCACCAGCATCTGTCAAGATTTTAATACCCGTCAACGTTGGCAAAGGCGTGGCAATGGCTGGGCGCTTAATGCCACGAATGCGGCCAATTTCAAACAGCCCTGCCACCAGCTGTGCACCAGTGCTACCGGCAGAAACCACAGCATCTGCCTTGCCTTCTTTGACCAGGCGTGAAGCAACCGTAATGGATGCTTCTTTTTTTTCACGATAAGCCTGCGCCGGATGCTCATCCATACTGATGACCTGAGCTGTGTGCACAATCTCTATACGATCCTTGAGAGACAGATCAACGAGTTTTTCCAGCTGCGCTTGATCGCCGACAAGGATCATTTTTTCAATGTTATTAAAGGCACTCAGAGCTTCACAAGCACCCTGGACAATTTCCTGCGGTGCATTGTCGCCGCCCATGGCGTCAATGGCAATAATCATTTTCTTCTCCTTCTCTAACTGCTTCTATCAATGCGTCAATGGCCGCGCGGCGATCCTCTTTCCCGAGAATGGCACTGCCTGCCACAATGATATTCGCACCATTTTTGACAACGGTATGAATCGTGGCTGTATTGATGCCGCCATCAACTTGAATATCCAATTCCAGATTTTCTTTTTGGCAATAGTCGTTCAACCGACAAATTTTCTCTGAAATGTCGATGAATTTTTGACCGCCAAAGCCAGGATTTACACTCATCAAAAGGACCATATCCACCTTTGGCACAAACGGCAGAATGGTTTCCAGCGATGTGCCGGGATTGATGGCAATCCCAACCTTGCAACCTGTCTCGCGAATCTTTTCGATGGTGGCCGGAATATCTCCAGTGGCTTCTGCATGGAAGGTAATCATATCTGCACCAGCATCCGCAAAGGCCGCCACGTAACGCGCAGGTTCATGAATCATCAGATGGGCATCAAAAAACAGCCCGCTCTTTGCACGCATGGCCTTGACCACAGGTGGACCGAAGGTAATGTTTGGTACGAAAAGACCATCCATCACATCCAGATGCACCCATTTGACACCAGCTGCTTCGAGATCATGAAGCTCTGCCTCGATATTAGTAAAATCTGCTGATAAAAATGATGGTGAAAATATCATAGGCTTCATTTTATCTTCGCATCCTTTCACGTTCAGCCAACTCCTCGTAAAGCTTTTTGTAATTATCGTAGCGTTCTTTTGAAAAGAAACCATGTTTAACAAACGCCTTTATTTCACAATTTGGTTCATTAATGTGCACACAGTTGTTGAAGCCACAAGCGTCCGCATGCTGGCGATATTCATAGAACAGGTCTTTCAGATCAAGCTTTGAAAATTCTTTTGGAAAATCAAGTGCACTAAATCCCGGCGTATCAACAATATAACCGCCCTGATACGAGAAAAATGTAGAGGTACGAGTCGTGTGTTTGCCTCGATTGAGCTTCATGCTGATATCCTGCACAGGCTGCAAAGGCTCGCCAAAAAGGGTGTTGATGAGCGAGGATTTTCCCACGCCAGAATTTCCTGTCAGCACCGTTGTTTTTCCAGCACATTGATCATAGAAAAATGCTGGTGTGTGGGCCTCATCCATAAACAGCAACGCAATGCCGGTATTTTTGTAGTAGGAATGGATGCGAGTCTCATCCCCTTCCTCTGCCATGTCCATTTTTGAAAAGCAAAGTAATGGATCAATGCCATAAAACCTGGCGATGCAAATGAGTTTATCCAGCTGAAAAAAATCGTAGGTGGGTTCTTTGATGGCAGCCACAATGACCATCTGATCCACATTGGCGATCCCCGGTCTTGGCACAAAATTTTTGCGCGCCAAGACCTCTGTAATGTAACCACAGCGTCCGTCCTTGAAGGTATCGATGTCAAAGAGCACCTGATCACCTGCAGCTATTTGCTGCTTTTGATGATGCTTTTGCTTGCCACTGAGCTTGCATTCGTACATGCCTTCAGTGGTGTTGACATAGTAGAAACCACCATGTTTTTGTAAAACCTTACCCTGCATCTTATCTCCTAACTTGCGCTAATGGTGTCAATCACCTTATCATCCAGCTTAATCTCGAAGGTAGCATCACCATAGTACTGATACACGCCTTCCACCTTTTCGCCTTTTGATACCCGTCTGTAATTGACAGTTTGTTCACCACGATCATCCGTCAAGATGATGGACAGATAGCCTGAATCTGGCGCTGTGATCGACACGTTTTGTGTTTTTGCTTCAGAAGATGGAGAGTTGCCATCATTGTTTTCGTCATCTTCATCAGGTCCGGAGCTAACGACCAGATCAATGCTTGAATTTTCATCAACCTTAGAACCGTAAGCAAGACTTTGCTCAATAACTGTATTGTTATCATTGTCAGAAGACTGGTAAGAAATGCTGCCAACCTTGAGCCCTGCTTCCTCGATCATTTGCTTTGCACTATTGATATCTGAGCCAACAAGATTTGGCACAATGGCATATGGCTCTTCTCCAAGGCTGATGACAAGATCAACCGTTGAACCTCGGGATATTTTTGTATCCGCTTGAATCGCCTGACTGATGACCATCCCCGCTGCATAGGAAGCGCTATAGGATTTTGTCACATTACCGACCTGTAAGTCTGCTTCCTTAAGAGAACTCGTTGCTGCATCCAAGGTCTGACCAAGCACATTTGGCACCGTCGTTTGTTGTGAGCCTTTGCTTAAGACAACGGATACCGTTTCATCTTTGGAAATATTGGTACCAGCGTCTGGCGTTTGTGAGATAATTTCGCCCTCATCATATTCTTCACTGTATTCACTACCAGTTTCAGTAATATTGATGCCCATGGACTGCGCCTTACTTTCAGCATCGCTGAGGGTCATTCCACGAAAATCAGGAACGTGCATCTCGCTTGGTGGTGCAATTTTTTGCGCCAAGACCATGGTCGCTCCTAAGACGAGTAAAACAATGATGAATAGAACAAAGAAATTTGTTTTCTTCTTTTTCTTTGGTGGCTGTTTTTTCTTGGCGCTAGCTTTTGGCGCAGCCGCTGCTTTTGTACGATTGGCGGCTAGTTTCTGAGGCGCCGCCTTTGCTGCCGATTTTGCCGCGGCTGCAGCTGCGGCACCTGTAACCGCACCTGCCGCCAATACAGCAGTGCCATCCTTGCTTAGCGGAATGCTCGACAAAGCATTGGCAACAGCCTGCATGTTGGCAAATCGGTCCTCAGGATTTTTTTGCAGGCATTTCGCCACGATTTGGCTCAAGCCTTCAGGAATATCACTGACCAGAGAATTGACAGGCTTTGGGGTCTCTTGAATATGTTTCAGCGCCACACTCACTGGATTATCTGCTGTAAATGGCAGTTCACCAACCAGCATTTCGTAAAGTACCACACCCAGTGAATAAATATCTGTCTGATACGACAGTTTTTCACCGCGCGCCTGCTCAGGAGAAAAATAATGCGCCGAACCCAGTACACCTTTATTGTGTGTAATGGTCGTGTTATTCATCATCTGAGAAATACCAAAGTCGGTAATTTTCACATTGTCATTTTTGTTGATGATGATGTTCTGACTCTTGACATCCTTATGAATGATTTGATTGGAGTGTGCATAGGCCAATGCATTGGCAATTTGAATGCCGTATTTTACAGCCTTACGCCATGGAATAGCACCATCGCGATTGATTTGATCCTTGAGGGTTTCCCCTTCAACATATTCCATCACCAGACACATGGTCTCGCCATCAGAGAGAATGTCATAGATGCCAACGATGTTGTTATGGGAAAGCTTGGCAATGGCAACAGCCTCTTTCTGGAAATGGCGTTTAAAGGTGCTGTCTTCTGTATATTCGTCTCTCAATAGTTTAATGGCGACATATCTATCTAGGGAAAGATCTTTTGCAAGATAGACAATTGCCATTCCGCCACTACCAATTTTTTTAATGATTTGATAGCGATCACCTAACAATTCTTTCATGATCTTCCCTCACTTTCCGAGTGGACACCGATAATGATACTGAGGTTATCCTTGCCCCCCAATTCCAGTACCTTTTCCATAGTGACGTTGACAAATTGGATGATGCTAGTGGTTTCCTTGAGTAAACGCAGAATATCCAGCGGGCGTAAATAACGATAAATACCATCGGTTAAAAGTATAATATAATCATTTTTCTTTAATCTGAAATGGCCCACTTGGATTTTGATGGTTTTTTCCGGCCCAATGGCGCGCGTCAAATAATTGTTTGCACGCGACAAGTTATTTTCCTGAAGCTCGACAAAGGTTTTGAAATCATTTCTTGCCAGCTCCGATAAATAGGTATGGTCATGTGTAATCTGCTCAATGTCATGCTTATTTCTTGATACATAAATACGGGAATCGCCTACATGGCCAAAATACAGATGGTCCTTATCAAAAAAGGCACAGGTCAGTGTCGTTCCACAAATTTCGTCGTCCGGCAGCCGCTCTTGGAATGCATGCACCACAGCGTTTGCTTCTCTAAAGCCATCTTCAAGAAGCTTTTCCTTGTCTTTATAGGCATCAAAATGCTGAATCAAATAATTTTTGAGGGTTGTCACTGCCTTTTGGCTGGCAACCTCCCCGCGAGCGTGTCCACCAATGCCATCAGCGACAATCATCAGATGCATCTTATTTTCTGCATCATAATAGATGGCATCTTCATTGGTTTCTCGTACGAGACCGATATTGGTCTTTCCATAAATCAATAGGGCTCACTCCCTTCAATGCGCTTGGGAATAATCGGTTTTGAGCTGTCCACAAGCACCGTTTATATCTGCACCTTTTTCTTGACGCACACTGGCACCAATGCCAGCGGCACGAAGCATCTCGATAAAACGATGAATATGCTGCCTATCAGGCCGCAACAGCGTTTTATTATGAGAGACCGTATTCACAGGGATGACGTTGATGTGACAGTCCAGATTTTTTAGCAAGGACTTTAATTCATCCACATGTTTCTTTTGATCGTTCACATTTTCTATAAGTGCATATTCAAAACTGATGCGCTTCTTGGTTTTTTTCTCATAATATTCGCAGGCTTCTATCAACGATTCCAGCGGATAGGCATGATTGACCGGCATGAGTGCATCTCTGTCTCGATTATTAGACGCATGTAGAGAAATCGCAAGGCCGACATCCGTATCCAGATCAGCAAATTCAATGAGCTTTGGTACCACGCCGCAGGTGGAAATGGTGATGCGTCTTGGAGAAAGATTCATACCAAAGGGATGGCAAAGAATTCGAATCGCCTTCATGACGTTGTCGAAATTGTTAAAGGGCTCGCCCATGCCCATGAACACGATGTTGCGAATTTCCTGATTTTGCTCATTGGCTTTGACAATGCCATTGGCCGTATAAATTTCAGCGAGAATTTCTTCGGTGGTGAGATTCCGCTCAAAGCCCTGATGCCCTGTCGCACAAAAGACACAGCCCATGGCGCAGCCGACCTGACTTGACACACAGAGGGTATTGCGTTGCTTGCTATAATCCCCTCGATAGCGCATGAGCACCGATTCGATGAGGGCCCCATCAGAAAGGGCCATCAGATATTTTTCGGTGCCATCCTTGGAAACAAAGCGTTGCTTCACCTCGGGATTTTCCAAATTATAGCCATCAGCTGCCAGATTTTGCAAGAGCTTTTTGCCGACGTTGTGGGCTTCCCCGAGGTCTGTGATCTGCCTTGCGTGCAACCAAGAAAAAAGCTGCTTGGTTCGGAATGTGGGCTCTTTGATGCGAACGAGATAGTTCTCCAATTCATTGTAATCCAAATTGCGAATATCCACAAAAACTAGTCCTTTCTTACAAGTTTTGCGATAAAGAATCCATCTGAATGACTGTCAAAGGGATAAATGGTCGTCATGCCAGAGGGGTGCTGTTCGCCTAGGCATGTAAAGGCTTCGAGTTCAAAAGCGTCGTGCCGGGCGAGGAATTTTTCGACTTGTATCGTGTTTTCCTTGGGGTTTAAGGTGCAGGTGCTGTAGACCAAGGTGCCCTTGGGTTTGAGATATTTGACAGCAGCATCTAAAAGATTTGCTTGCAGCGCTTCAATCTCTGCCAAATTCGACCGTCTCACGCGCCATCTCAAATCAGCCCGACGATTCAGCACGCCAAGGCCACTACAAGGTGCGTCCAGCAAAATCCCATCAAAGGCGTGATGAAATTGCACAGGCAGTGCTGTTGCATCCTCTGTAAGGCAGGTGATATTTTTGGTGCCCAAGCGTTTGGCATTTTCTTCAATGAGGCCCGTGCGATGAGAATGAATATCGCAGGCAAAAATTTCTCCACTGTCATTCATTATAGCAGAAAGATGTGTCGTTTTGCCACCTGGAGCGGCACACATATCCAAAATTCGCTGATTTTTTTGGGGATTTAACACAACCGCCGGAAGCATGGCACTGAGATCCTGAACAATGACCTGTCCCTTCTTGAAGAGATCACTATTTTGCAGCGGTTGGAGGGAAGAAATTTTGAAGGCTTCTGGAAGTTGGGGATGCTGCATAAAGTCAACACCGAGGAATTCCAGTTTGGCGGCAACGTCATCCGGCGAGGCCTTGAGGGTATTGACGCGAATCCAAGTGGCCGCTGGCTCGTTGAAATACGCGCACAGCTTTTCTGTGTTATCAAAGCCGTATTCTTTGACCCAGCTGTCAATGATCCATTGGGGAAAGCTATACCATTTGGCGTAATATTGATTGCGACTGCGACGTTTATCCGGCCAAGAGACTGTTTTCTCGCTGCGCAGGATGTGGCGCAAGACCGCATTAACGAATCCTGCTGTATGTGGTGCCTGAGCCTTTGCCAATTCGACGCTTTCGTTGAGAATGGCGTGGTCAGGAATTTTTTCGAGATAAAGAACCTGATACAGGGCCATACGCAAGAGCAGGATGATTTTTTTGTTTGTGTGTTTGAGATCACAGTAAGCAGAGAGCACCGTATCCAGATGCAATTTCATTTTGGTCGTGCCATAAACGAGCTCTGTCACCAATCGTTTATCGGTGGCATTTAATTTTGAACGCAAAAGAGCCTTATCCAACGCAAGGTTGGCATAGGCTCCATTAAACTCGATATCCATCAAAACATCGTAAGCAATTTTTCTAACGTTGTCCTTCATAATTTCTCCATTTTGTCGAACAAGGAATTATTCATCTCGTCCAGAAAACATGATGATCAGCTGCAAGAGCTGCAAAACACCCGTCACCAAAGCAGCCACATAGGTGAGTGCAGCAGCACTCAGCATTTTTTTCGCACCTTTGAGCTCAGCTGGCGCAAGCACAGCATCATCGCCCAAGGTGACAATCGCACGATGGCTGGCGTTAAATTCTACAGGCAAGGTAATCAGCTGAAAAATAACGATGATCGCAAAAAGGGCGATGCCTAATCCAAAAAGGGATGTGCTATTGAGAATCAGCCCCAAAAAGATCAGCGGAAAATAAATCGAGCTGCTGATGTTGGTTGCTGGAATGACCATATTGCGCAGCGTCAGCGGAAAATAATGGGTCGCATGTTGAATGGCATGGCCAACCTCGTGAGAGGCAATCCCCAAGGACGCAATGCTGGTGCCATTATACACCTCCGCCGATAGCCGAACCTGACGTGCACGCGGATCGTAATGGTCACTCATTTTACCACTGATCTGGGTAATCGTGACATCGTAGAGGCCGTTGTCGTTGAGCATTTTTCGCGCAAATTCTGCCCCTGTGTAGCCGCTGGCAGAAAGCACCCGCGAATATTTGTTGTAAGCGGATGACACCTTGGCTTGGGCATACATTCCCAGGAGAATCCCAGGGATCAGGACAATCATCGAAATATCAAAAAACATGTCTCTCTACCTCAATTCTCGCCAAATCTGTCGCCGACTTTAAGAGGATGTCCGTTCAAAAAGGCGTGGATTGGCATCGATTTCTTCCCAGCCGGATGAATCTCACGCACATCCAGGGCACCATCTCCGCAAGCGATGGTGATACATTTTTTTGAAAGCGCAAGAATTGTGCCGGGGAGTTTATTATCATTTATCATATCAGAAACTTCGACATCCTTAAAGGACAAACGCTGATTGTTAATAAATGTGTATATGCTGTCGTCAGGACTGAGAGACCGCTGTAAATTGACGAGATCCTTTGCGGCCATCGAAAAATCAATGCAGCCATCGTGCTTGCCAAACATTGGCGCGTAGGTTGCCGCCGCATTATTTTGCGGTTCAGGCGAAAGGCCATCGATTCCATCGAGCACATCAACCAGCAGATCGCTCCCCACCTCTGCCAAGGCATCGAATAAATCTGCCTTGTTCCAACACGGCAAAATTTCCACCGCTTGCTGCGCATAGACGGCGCCTTCGTCGAGGCCCGATTCAATTCGCATGATGCTCACGCCCGTTTCTGCATCGCCGTTGCGCAAGGCCCACTGAATCGGCGCGGCGCCGCGATATTTTGGCAGGAGGGAGGCGTGTACATTGATAAAGCCATACCTTGGCAGCGTCAGCATTTCATCTGGAATGATGCGGCCGTAGGCGGCGACAATCACAGCCTCTGCGCCACTGTCCTTGATGAGTGTGACGAGGGATTCATCTCTCAGTGTCTGGGGCTGATAAAGCGCCAGCCCCTCCTCCTTGGCAAAAATTGCCACCGGCGAGGCTTGCAGCTTTTTGCCACGCCCCTTCGGGCGATCAGGCTGGGTAAAGACCATGGCAATCTCGTGCCCTTTTTCCATCAGCGCTTTCAGAACGGTCACCGAAAATTCCGGCGTCCCCATATAAATCAGTTTCATTGGTTGACCACCTGCTCAATATTTGTCGCCTTGTCGGTGAAAATGATGCCATTGAGATGATCGATCTCATGCTGAAAGGCACGTGCCTTAAAGCCGCTGGCTTCGATGGTCACCTCTTCGTTGTTTTCATTGAGGGCACGGACCGTAACGTTTTCGCTGCGCTTGACATCGCCAATGGTCCCCGGCACACTCAAGCAGCCTTCCGGCCCATCTTGCAGACCGCTTGAATGGATGATTTCCGGATTGGCCAGCTTATAGAGACCGTCACCAATATCCACGACAATCACACGCTTACTATAGCCCACCTGAGGCGCTGCCAAGCCAACGCCTTTGGCGTGATACATGGTTTCTGCCATGTTATCCATGAGTCTTTTGATATGATCGTTGACTTCTTTTACTGGTTTGGAAATTTTTCTCAATACCGGATCTCCGGTCAATACAACTTTGTAACGAGCCATAATACCAACTCCTTCTCCATCAAAAAATATTTTCAGGCTCTATATCAATGAGCACACGCGTTGTCGGCTTGATGCCCAAATGCTTCATATCCTGCCGCAGCTTTTTCATCATCCACTGAATCTCGTCAATTTGCCCCGCCTTTATCAAGAGGTGCATGCGAAAGCGATTATTTTTTTTGCTCAGTGGCGCAAAAGCCGGGCCCATGATCTCCTTATTGCAGGAGAGATTTTCTATATAATTGTAAATTGTTTTCATGGAATACTCAACATTATTTATAGAATAATCCGAGGCGATGATGCGACACAACGAGATGACAGGCGGGTACAGCCATTTTTTACGAAAATCCATCTCGTCCAGGAAAAATTGGTGCACGTTCTGCGCGCAGGCATCCACCAGCGCGTAATGCTCCGGCTGATAGGTTTGAATAAAAACGCGTCCCTCTTTTTTATCGCGGCCAGCACGCCCTGCCACCTGCACCATCAGCTGAAAACACCGCTCTGCACTGCGATAATCCGGCAGGTTGAGGGTGATGTCGGCGTTGACAACACCGATGCAGGTGGTGTTGTTAAAATCAATCCCCTTGGCCAAAAGCTGAGTGCCAACCAGAATATCGATATTGCCTGCTTCATAATCGGCAAAGATTTTTTCCCGGTGGCTGGCGTCCGTCAACGACTGGGCATCCAATCGCGCGATTGTGGCATCCGGAAAAGCTTGGGCGCACGATTCCTCGAGGGTCTCTGTGCCAATGCCGCGTTTTTCGAGAAATTGGCTGCCGCATTCAGGGCAGGCGCTGACCATCGGCATATGAAATTCACAATAATTGCATTTCAACTCGTTGCCTGATTTGTAATAGGTCAGGGGGATGTCACATTTGGGACAATGGAGCACAGCACCACATTCATGACAAAAAACGGAGGATGAATAGCCTTTCTTGTTAATGAGCAGAATGACCTGCTCTTTTTTTGACAGCGCGTCCTTTATTGCGCTGGTCAGCGAGCGGCTCAGAATATCATAATGCCCCTCCCGTCGCTCCTCTCGCATGTCCACCAAAATGGTCTGGGGCAGCTTGGAATGATTGGCGCGCTCTTTTAAATTAAAAATGTGGCATTTTTTTTGCACAACGTCATAGAGGGTGTCAATCGATGGCGTGGCACTGCCCAAAAGCAAGATACCCTGATCCCTGTTCGCCAAATACTCTGCCACCTTCATGGCATGATAGCGCGGATCTGGCTCGCTCTGCTTGTAGCTGCTTTCGTGCTCTTCGTCAATGACAATGAGCCCCAAATCTGTAAATGGCAGAAACAAGGCGCTGCGCGGCCCCAACACAATATCAATGGCGCGGTCCCGCACCCCTTCCCAAATCTCATAGCGCGCCTTTTCGGAGAGCTGGCTGTGCAAAAGGGCCATGCGCGCGCCAAAATGCCCCTTTAATTTTGCAAAGAGATGGTAGGACAGGGTAATTTCCGGAACAAGAATGAGCACCTGTCTACCGGCTGCCAGAATCTCATCGGCAAGGCGTTCATAAATCAAGGTTTTGCCGCTGCCGGTGACACCGTTGATTAAATTTTTGTGATAGGTGTGGCTGTGCTGCTGCTCGCGCAGGGCATCAAAAATTTTCTGCTGCGCGGGATTCATTACCGGAGAATCCTCATCGCGCTCGAGATGGAGCGGTTGCTTTTCCGGCGCTTCCGCGAGAATGGTGATAAATCCACGTTTTTCAAGGGCTGCCAGCGGCGCTTGCATGGCGCCAAATTTTTCCTTGAGATCCGTCTCGCTCTGTCCACCAAATTCATACAGGTACTCGAGCAAGGCGCGTTGCTTTGGCGCCCTGCGCAAGGCCTGGCGCATGTCCTCGACAGACACATCCGCCTTGTCTGCAAGGGCCACATATTTTTCTTGGTGTCGTTGCAAGGGCTGATAGAGCACCAATTCTCCGTCGCCCGCAGCGCATAAATCAGCCGCTGCGAGAATGTTGTTGCTCGACGTCAGGAGATATAAATTGCCATCCACACGATTGCGCACGGCGACAAAAGGATTGTTCATCATGTATTTTGGCACAATCTGCTTGAGACAATAATTGAGGGCGCAGGCATAATAATCTGCCACAAAGCGGCACAAATCCATCATCTCCGGCGTGATCACCGGAAAGAGACTTGCCACCATGCAAACGTCTTTGATGGGCACCTTCTCTTCGACAGTTGTTTCATCCGCAATCACAAAGCCCTTTTTGAGGGAATTTTTTTTGCCAAAGGGCACATAAACCAGCGAGCCAATAGCGACATGACCCGTTAAATAGTCTGGGACGCGATAAACAAAGCCCTCCTCATTGACAAAGGGCGTCCCATCCACAATCACACGACAATATTGCATCGGCTCACCTCCTTCTGGGTAAATGAAAAGCAGATATCTCAGATATCTGCTTTTGGATTTAAAAATTATACGCCACAGGCCTTGCGCAATGCATCGACACGATCGGTGCGTTCCCAAGGGAGGTCAATGTCCTTGCGACCAAAATGACCGTATGCGGCACACTGCTTATAAATTGGTCGACGCATTTCAAGATCACGCATGATGGCAGCTGGACGCAAATCGAAAACGTCACCAATGACATTGGCCAGCTTTTCTTCGTCGACAACACCAGTGCCGAAGGTGTCGACAAAAATCGACATAGGACGTGCCACGCCGATGGCATAGGCCAGCTGCACTTCGCATTTCTTGGCCAAGCCTGCTGCCACAATATTCTTAGCCACATAGCGTGCTGCGTAAGCGGCCGAGCGGTCGACCTTGGTGCCGTCCTTGCCAGATAATGCACCGCCACCGTGGCGCGCCATGCCGCCATAGGTATCGACAATAATCTTGCGGCCAGTTAGACCTGTATCCCCCTGTGGCCCGCCGATGACAAAACGGCCCGTTGGGTTGATGTAGTACTTGGTTTTTTCGTCGAGCATGTCCTTTGGCAAAACTTGACGGATGACCTTTTCCATGACCGCATCACGCACGGTATCCAGCGACACATCTGCCGTGTGCTGAGTAGAAATAACGACTGTATCAATGCGCGTTGGCACGCCGTCATCATATTCGACAGTGATTTGGCTCTTGCCGTCTGGCAGGAGGAATGGCACCTCGCCAGATTTTCTCACCGCTGCCAGCTTGCGCGTCAATTCGTGGGCGTAGTACACAGGAAATGGCATGTAGGTGTCCGTTTCATCGCAGGCATAGCCAAACATCATGCCCTGGTCGCCAGCGCCAATGGCTTCGATGTCGTCTTCGCTCATTTCGCCATTTTTGGCTTCCAGCGCCTT
>JAUNGU010000022.1:0-9598 GCA_030524315.1 Peptococcaceae bacterium | reverse complement strand
CTTGTCAACGCCCATGGCAATATCTGCAGATTGTTCGCTAATCGACGTCAACACGGCGCAGGCCTTGTAGTCAAAGCCGTGGGTCAAATCCTTGTAGCCAATTTCTTCGATGACACCGCGGGCGATTTTTGGCATATCGACATAGCACACAGTCGAGATTTCCCCTGCGATCAATGCCATACCGGTGGTGACAAAGGTTTCGCAGGCAACACGTGCATTAGGATCCTTTTCTAAGATCGCATCCAAGATGGCGTCCGAAATTTGGTCGGCGATTTTATCTGGATGCCCTTCTGTTACTGATTCAGAAGTAAAAAATTGTTTCAATGAGTATCCCTCCTAAGTGCTCTCAGCCGTTCCAGCTCATCGAGAATTTTGTCTGCCAGGTTGATTTTCAACTGGCGCTCCAATTCTTCTCGGTGACCATCCTGGAATAACAGGACGGCTGTATCATAGTCTGATTGAAATGCAGAATTCTCTCCTGCAATGTTATTGGCAACAATAAAGTCTAAATTTTTCTCGCTCAATTTGCGCTGGGCATTGGCGATGAGCTTGTGACTCTCAGCCGCAAACCCGATGAGCACCTGATGGGGCTGAACCACCGGCTTGAGCGATTTCAAAATATCAACGTTTTTGTCGAGGATAAGGGTCAGCTTATCCCCTGTCTTTTTGATTTTTTCTTCGCTGTAATGCTCTGGCGCGTAATCTGCAGGCGCGGCAGCCATAATCAAGCCATCCGCTTCCGGCAATACCTGTACAATGGCATTGCGCATTTCTTCAGTGGTTTCTACGTCAATGCGCGAGACGCCGACCGGCGTCTGTCGCTGAACGCGTCCGGCAATGAGCACCACCTTGGCACCGCGAAGGGCAGCACCGTACGCCAACGAAAATCCCATTTTGCCGCTGCTGTAATTGGTAATGTAGCGCACAGGGTCCAGCTTAGCGATGGTTGGACCAGCGGTGATAATGAGTTTGACACCTGCAAGGGATTGCTTGGTGACCGCCTTTTTGATGTAAAACATCAGCGTCTCAAGCTCAGCGAGTTTTCCTTCGCCAACATCCCCACAGGCCAGACGCCCACTGTCCGATGGAATGATTTCATAGCCCAATTCACGCAGTCTCTGTACATTTTTCTGCACCACGTCTTGATGGAACATCACCGTATTCATCGCCGGCGCAAAAAGCACCGGGCCGTCAAAGGCCAATAGGAATGTCGAAAGAAAATCATCGGCCAAACCATTTGCCACCTTGGCAATGATGTTGGCGTCAGCCGGTGCAATCACACAAACATCTGCCCACTTGGCCAATTCGATGTGCTCAAGGGCAGGGATCTGCGCCGAAAACATTGCTGAAATGACTGGCTGGTGGGACATGGTTTCAAAAGCCAAGGGACGCACAAATTCACAGGCGTGCGCCGTCATCACAACGCGGACCTCGTGTTGCTCCTTGCGAAGCTGGTTGACAAGATCCAGGGCCTTGTAGATAGCAATACTTGCAGTTACACCCACCACGATCTTCATGGCAGCACCTTAGTCGTTGAAATGATAGGTGACCTTGCCTTCACCTATTTCGCATAGTGCGAGAGAGACGGCCTTGTTGGTTGGCGCAGCCGTCACACGTGGCGCACCATCGACGAGCTCGCGAGCGCGCTTGGCAGAGGCCACAGCGAGGGTGTATTTATTGTCGGTTTTTGTCAACAGTTCATCAATACTTGGTTGGATCATTTTATTCACTGTCCTTTTCTAGTTCGAAAGTATTTGGTAACGAGGTATTTCTAGACACCTTGCATTTTTCTGCATCAATGATTGCCGTCAGCTGATCGACAGCAAGATCGAGATCCGAATTTATTATAACATAATCGTAGGCATCCAAGGTATTAATTTCGCTCACTGCGCAAGAAAGCCGCTTGGTGATCTGTTCTTCCGTTTCTGTACCGCGGCCGCGAATACGGCGCTCCAATTCCTTGAAGGATGGCGGCATCACAAAGACGAGGACCGCCTCCGGCATCGCTTGCTTGACATTTTTTGCGCCCTGCGGATCAATTTCGAGCATGACATTTTTGCCGGCTGCCAGCTGTTCCTCAACAAAGGCACGCGGCGTGCCGTAGTAATTGTCGTAGACGCGCGCCCATTCAATAAATCCATCAGCGGCGATTTTTTCTTCGAACTGTTCTTTTGTGAGGAAGAAATAATTGATGCCTTCCTCTTCCCCGCTTCTTGGCTTGCGGGTGGTCGCCGAAATCGATAGGGCCATAGGAATTTTTTCTCTCAGGTGTGCGCAAATGGTGCCTTTTCCTGCGCCAGAGGGACCACTCATAACGATTAAAATCCCTTTATCGGTAAGTTTCAACATGTTTTCGCCTCCCTCAAAATCACACAAAATCATCCAATCGCCCAGCAAGCGTATCTGGCTGAATCGCCGATAAGAAAATAAATTGATCGGAGGTGACCACTACTGAACGCGTTTTTCTGCCTGTGGTCACATCAATCAGATGGTGATTTTCTTTGGCAAATTGTACCAGACGCTTTGCCGATGCACTTTCTGGCAAAATAATGGCGACAATTTTATCAATAGCCACCATATTTTCAAAGCCAATATTTAAGAAGGTCATTTCCATCACCTATACAATATTTTGTGTTTGCTCGCGAATTTGATCGACGACAAGCTTGCAGGTCACCACCGTTTCGGCCACATCCACATCACTGACCTTTGACGCAATGGTGTTGAACTCGCGGTTCATTTCCTGCATGTAAAAATCAATGCGTTTACCAATGAAAGCATCCTCGCTTTCAATCAAGGCTGTCAGCTTTTCCAAATGAGAGGCCAGGCGCACCAGCTCTTCATCAATGGTGGACTTCACAGCCTGAATCGCCACCTCATTTAAGATGCGCGCCTCATCAATCTCATCAAGGGTCTCAATAAATTCCTGCATGCGCGTTTGTAGACGCATGACATATTGTTGATCCAAGTCAGGGACGCGTGCTGCAATCGTTTCGCGCGCCCCGGCAAGAACAGCCACCTTTTGCAAGAGGTCATTTTTGAGCCGCGCGCCTTCTTCGGCGCGTGCTGCATAAAATTGCGCCAGCGCCTCGTCCAAGGCTTCGTGGACAAAGTCGCCATCACGCTCTGGGTCGAAGATGTTTTCTGCCTTTTGGGTGACGTTCGGCAGCACGAAAAATGGCTGAAGGGCTGAGATTTCGCGACCAATGGCGCCAAACTGTGCTTCATACGCCGCGACGTAGCGCTCAAGCTGATGCACATTCAGATCATATTCTTCGCCGCTTTCCTGCTCTCGCCGCAAGGTCATATCCACCGTCACCTGACCACGGCCAATTTTTTCAAGAATTTGCTTGCGCAAGCGCTCCAGATAATTGTTATCGCAAAAACTGGCGTTCAAACGCAGATCCGTGTATTTGCTGTTGACGGCCTTGATGTCGATTTGCAAGAGCATCGGCCCCAACTTTTTTGTCAGAGACGAATAGCCTGTCATGCTTAACATAGACTCACCTACTTTTCGTCGTCAATCAAGAAAGCTTGAGCTCGTCGAGCTTGTAATAGTCATCCAAGACGTCTGCATAGCCCTTGACCAACGACAAGCGGTTTTGACGAATGGTGTCATCCTCATCCATGACGAGAATTTTTTCGAAGAATTTTTCTACCGTATCGTTGAGCTGGGTGTAATGTTCCAGCATGTGGCCATAGTTTTTGTTTGCGATATCCTCTGCCTGCTGACCGGAGAAATCCTCCACAGCTTGATACAGCGCTTTTTCTTCTGGCGCATTCAGTAAGCTAGTGTCGACGGCTTGCGCCTTGTGCTTGACGGTGATGTTGGCAGCGCGACCGTTGTTATCCAAGGTGGCCTTGAGCACAGCCGCGTCGGTATCAGCCATGAAGGCTTGCAGAGCATCGGCACGGCAGACCGTTTGATAGAAATCGTCATAGCCCGCCTTCATTGTGGCTTGGATGACATCTGCAGGGACGTTTGCATCCTTTAAGACCTTGAGCACACGTTGTTCAAAGAAGGCCACAATTTTGTCAGCGGTTTCTGCGTCCGTAAATTCTAGGCCTGTCTGCTTGTAGGCCGCGCAGGCGATTTGAATCAGTTCTTTCAGCGAGACAGACCATTTACGGGCGATCACAATATTGGCAAGGCCCAGCGCTTGACGACGCAGCGCGTATGGATCCTGGGAGCCAGTTGGAATGATTCCTGCATAGAAGCAGCCGACAATGGTGTCGAGCTTATCGGCCACGCTCACAAGGCTGCCCTCTTCGCTTGCTGGGAGATTGTCGTTAGCGTAACGTGGCATGTAGTGCTCGCGAATGGCTTGGCCAATGTTTTTCTTGTCTGGATGCTCGTGGTCGTAATAATATTCGCCCATGATGCCTTGAAGCTCTGGGAATTCAGAGACGACATTGCTCACGAGGTCCATTTTGGTGCATCGTGCTGCCGTTACGGCGTCGGCAGTCACCGTGGCATCTTCACCGACGGCCTTTGCCAGCGCTTCAGCAATGTATTGCAGACGCTGTGTTTTTTCGTAGATGGTGCCAAGCTTTTCCTGGAAGACAATGTTTTTGAGCTTTTCTTCGCCGGATTCGAGGCCCTTTTTCAAATCTTCGTTATAGAAAAATTCGGCATCGGCCAGGCGCGCACGCAAGACATTTTCATTGCCCTGGCGCACCACGTCCAAATATTTTTCACTGCCGTTGCGCACGGTAATGAAACCATTGGTGAGGGTGCCGTCGTTTTTGAGCACTGGGAAATAGCGCTGATGCTCCTTCATTGGGGTGATGACCAATTCGTCAGGAAGATCCAGATAGGAGGTGCCAAACTGACCCTTGAGAGCCGTAGGATATTCAACGAGGTTGACAATCTCGTTCAGAAGGCCCTTGTCTTCTTGGTAGTGTTCGTCGGTGCCCGCAAAAATTTGCGCAATCTGATCTTCGATCATCTTTTGGCGACGCTTCTGGTCGACGATGACATATTCTGCTTCCATGATGGAGAAATAATCTGCCACCGCTGGCACCTCCACATGGGCGTGGCCCAAGGTGCGATGGCCGTTGGTGTAGCGATCAGCATGGATATTTTCTACCTGGCAAGGGATCACCTCGTTCTCGTAGAGGGAGAGAATCCAGCGAATTGGTCGCAGGTAGCGAATCTCAGAGCTGCCCCAATGCATACTCTTTGGGAATTTCATATTCAAAATCAAATCTGCCAGGACATTTGCCAGAATCTCTTTGGTTGGTTGGCCTTTTTCCTCGCGTTTGCAAAAAACGTAATCGCCGTTTGCGAGCGTCTTTGTGTAGACATCTGCTTCAGTAAAGCCATTGGCGCGCAAAAATCCCTGCAAAGGCTTGGCCGCCTCGCCATCCTTGTAGGCCGCCTTCACCGAAGGCCCCTTGACCTCTTCGGAGAGATCCTTCTGCATTTCCGCAAAGCCTTGGACGTAGAGCACCAAGCGTCTTGGCGTCGAATAAACGTCGAGATCTGCATAAACCAAGCGTTCCTTGTCAAAGAGTGCCTGCGCGTTGTCTGCCAATTCCTTGACTGCCCCATCAATGTAGGCTGCCGGCATTTCTTCCAATCCAATTTCTAAAATAAAATCAGCCATGTTGTTCTCCTTTCAGCCTATTTGCACAGTGGGAAGCCGAGCTTTTCACGTTCTTCGACGTATTTTTCTGCGCACTGCTTGGTCAAATTGCGCACACGCGCAATATAGTGGGTACGCTCTGTGACGCTGATGGCGCCGCGCGCATCGAGCAAATTGAAGACGTGCGAGCATTTCAGGGCGTAGTCGTAGGCGGGCTGCACCACATTGCAGGCCAAAACATTCTGCGCTTCTTTTTCGTACATATCAAACAATTGGATGAGCATTTCTGCATCAGAGAATTCGAAGTTGTACTTGGAATATTCGACCTCGTTTTGATAGAAAACATCGCCATACTTGATGTCGCCAATCCATTCAATGTCATAGACGCTGGTCTTGTTCTGAATGAACATGGCGAGACGTTCCAGGCCATAGGTGATTTCACCGGAGACAGGATTGCAATCAATACCGCCGCACTGCTGGAAGTAGGTAAACTGAGTGACTTCCATGCCATCGAGCCAAACCTCCCAGCCAAGGCCCCAGGCGCCCATGGTTGGCGATTCCCAGTTGTCCTCAACAAAACGCACGTCGTGCTTGAGCAAATCGATGCCCAAGGTTTCCAGGCTCTTCAAATACAGCTCCTGGATGTTGTCTGGCGATGGCTTGAGAATAACCTGATACTGATAGTAATGCTGCAAACGGTTTGGATTGTCGCCGTAACGACCATCAGCCGGACGACGGCAAGGCTCCACGTAAGCCACATGCCATGGCTCTGGCCCCAGCGCCTTCAAAAAGGTGGCAGGGTTCATCGTCCCGGCACCCTTTTCAATGTCGTATGGCTGCAAAATAATGCATCCCTGATCGCTCCAAAATTTGTTGAGTGATAAAATCATTTCCTGAAACTGCATAATAGCCTCCTTAAAAAAATAAAGCTCGCCCCTGTCTTACTCAAAAGACAGGGACGAGCTTTCACCCGCGGTTCCACCCTGATTGGCACAATGCCCACCTTCATAGGATAAACTCAGAAGCGCCTCATGGGCCACGCTCGTCATCGGACTCTCACCATCACCGATTCGCTTGAGACGAGTCATTGGCTTTTTTTCTTCGTCATCGTTTATAAATATACGTTTAATATTAGCTGTTGCAAAATAAAAAGTCAACTATAAAATGCTGCCGTTTCTTGATTCAGAATTGTTTTACTGTTAAGCGCAAGCGGCAACTGCGCGCGGTATTGCTTGTTCAAAATTTGCCGCAAGAGCTGGCGCGCCGGTTTTGATAGCACTAGCTGCATCGACCAGGCCCTCGGCGGCACCACCAGCTGCAAATAGCCTTGCACCTCATCAAAAAGGCTCTGCTTTGCAGCACGTGACAATGTCGCGTCCATCGCCCCTCGCAAAAGCCCAGCGACATCACTCGCCGTTTCCATCCCCACGCCTTGGATAATGAGGAAATTCCATTCGAAAAGCAAGCGCCCTTCAATAAAATTCTGATCATTCATCGTTGCCAGCGAAAAATACAAAAGCGAGAAAACACTCGCGTCCGCCAATCCTTCTTCCGTCGCCTGGCTTGTCAGATCACAGAGATAGACGGTCGTCAACAAGGCCTCGTAGCTCTCATAGCGCTGCTCAAAGCCTGCTTCCTGCTGACAGGATACCACAATCCGCCCACTTTCTCCGTCTATGAGCTGCACCATCACACAGTTGCCAATGCTCAGTGCCGGACCGAGCTTGCTCGTCGTCTTGTTGATGCCCTTGGCCAGGGCTGTAAACTTTCCCAGCTGTTCACCAAAAAAATCCACGTAAGCATCATTGTCCTTGTAGGGACGCTTTTTGAGGACAATGGCGCGCTCCCGTACATCCTTGCCAGCCACCTTATTTTTCGGCGCCTTTCAAGGTTTCCAGCTCCTGGAAAAAGCTTTCGATGTCCGAAAAATCCTTGTACACCGATGCGAAACGAATATAGGCCACCTGATCAATCTCCAAGAGATTTTTCATGATGGTTTCGCCAATTTCTGAAGTCGAGACCTCTGTGTACTGATTTTTCAGCTGCTTTTCGATATCGTCCACCATCTCTTCCAGCTCTTGGATGGTCACCGGACGCTTTTCGCAAGCCTTCGCCATGCCCTTGAGAATTTTTGAGCGATCAAAGAGCTCGGTGCGTCCAGATTTTTTCAGGACAAGCAATGGCATGTCCTCAATTTTTTCATAGGTCGTAAAACGTTTGCCGCATTGCATACATTCTCTGCGACGTTTGACTGAATTGGTGCTTTCGTTGGTTCGTGTATCCAATACCTTACTATCGCCGCCACATACTGGACAAAACATAATCCATCACCCTTATTTTACTACGCATTTTGTGCAACATTTTCCGTTGTTAGTATACCACGCGGGCCCCAGAGGGTCAAAGCTTACAAAGTTTTCTTAAAATCTTTTGAGCCAACAAAAAAAGCCACATCTCCGCTAGAAATGTGGCGAAATTTATCGATTTACAGATTGATGATACGAATGATATCGTGCTTTGGTCTAAAGCCAACGGCACGCTCCACCTCTTTGCCATTTTTGAACAGCATGACGGTTGGAATACTCATGACGCCATATTGCTTGACGATTGCTTTTGCATCGTCGACGTTGAGCTTGCAAATTTTTGTCCCGCCAGCATTTTCACTGGCCACCTCATCAATGATCGGGCTCAGCATTTTGCATGGCCCGCACCATTCGGCCCAAAAATCTACTAAAACTGGTTTTTCAGATTGAAGAACCACTTCTTGAAAATTATTTTCATCAACAACAATTACGTTTTCCGTAGCCATTGCGTTTCCTCCTAAAAAGAAATAAAAAACTCCCTTAAGGCTATCATAACATAGTTTTTTATTTTGGACCACCGCTATCAGCAAAAAACTTTTCAAGTTTCAAAGATTGAGAATTTTTTCAACCACAAACTGCGCCAATTGAAGACCAGCGACGGCTGGCGAGAAACAAACGGTGCCTGGCTTTTCGCCGCGTTCCACCGTTCTATATGGAAGCTCCTCAGAATAAAGCACTGGCACGCCAGCATACACGCCCTGCTTTCTCAGCCCCAAGCGCACAGCCCGCGCCAGCGGACAGACCTTGGTCTTGGAAATATCCGTGATCACAAACGGCGCCCTGCCAATTTTATTGCCGGTTCCCATCGATGAGACAATGGCTTTGTCATGGGCCAAATGCCAGGCGATCAGCGCCACCTTGGCACGCACATCGTCAATGCAATCGATGGTAAAGTCACCCTGAGCAAAAATAGCCGGGATATTTTCCGCTGACAGCTTCTCTTTGGAGGTTTTTATTTCCAGCGCCGGATTAATATCCAAAAGCCGTGCACGCATGGCATCAACCTTGTACTGACCGACCGTCGAGGTGAGCGCGTGAAGCTGGCGATTGATATTGCTCACCTCAATCTGATCAAAATCCACCAGCGTCAGCTTTCCCACACCGACGCGCGCCAACGCTTCACTCGCCCAGGAGCCCACACCGCCCACGCCAACCACGACAATGTGTGTCTGCGCCAATTTTCTCACTGCATCCTCGCCCAAAAGCCGTTGAGTTCTGTCATAAAAATTTTCCATGCGATCGCCCTCTATCTCCCGTCAATGACGGTTTTCATTATAGAATTTATCTGCTATACTGTGATTATAAATTTATTCTGATTTCACTAAGGAGGATTATATCATATGCTTATTACCAAAGATATGCCTATTTCAGATACCGTTAGAAAATACCCAGCCACCGCACCAATTTTCATGCAGTTCGGCATGGGCTGCCTGGGTTGCGCCGCTGCCCACTTCGAAAACATTGAACAGGGCGCCGTCGTTCACGGCATCGATGTTGATGATCTGATGGAAGCCCTCAACGAAGTGGCTGCCGCTGCTCAATAATTTTTCAAGCAAAAAGACTCGCACCGTTTCTGGCGATGCGAGTCTTTTTTATGTGGCGAATTGTCAAGTCAAGTGCAACATAGTTGAATAATATACTTCATACGGAGTC
>JAUNGU010000118.1 GCA_030524315.1 Peptococcaceae bacterium | reverse complement strand
CATTTGGAAGCCCATCATCGTGCTCACAGGGTCCAGGCCGACACCGTAGCACATTTTGCCAATCATCAGCTCAAATGCACCCTGGGCACCAAGCGGCGTCATGAAGAAATTGACAATCACGCCAAAGGCATAGCTCAGAAGCACACGCGTATGATCGCCGACGCTGGTGAGAATTGGCAGGAGCTGATCCTCGACGATGCCCGTAAAGCCCACCGGCGTCGAGCAAATGCCGACAGTGAGCGCCCCAGTGACAAAGAATATAATCCAAATATCCATCTTCGCCAAATCCTTGCCGCTGACCAGATTGATCCCCGGCACAAAGAAAAGCGAAACGAGCACCACCATGACGTGAGCAGCATTCAAGCCCGTTTTTGTTTCAAGCATGAAGTTGGCGAGAATCAGGAGCACAATCACACGCGCCTTGATTTCTTCCTTGCTCATTTTACCCATCGCCTGATATTCCTTGCGAACAGATTCAGAGATGTCCGGCATCAGTTTTCGATTCGGACGGACAAACATCAGATACGGCGTGAAAATCGACATTAAAAGCCAACCGAGCCCCGGCAGCCACATATATTTGAGCCACTGGAAGAAATCAATATTGATGGCGCCATCCGAGACCTCGCGAAACAGCGAGACAATAAAAATCATCGCGTCGTCACCGGACATGTAGAGATGGCAGCTTGAAAGCGAAGCAAACATGATCATCGCCATAATACCTGTCGCCGCCTTGCTCTTTGGCGCCAAATTCCACGTCTTGCAAATGGCCATACCAATCGGGCCAAGGATGAGTAGCTTTGCCCAGGTGCTCGAGACAAGCAGCGGCACAAACACGCCGATCATGATGCAGGCAATGAGCAAGCCCGTACTCGAGCAGCCAGTGAGCAGCAAAATTTTGTAAGCTATACGTTTGACCAATCCCGTCGTCGTCATGACATTGCCCATGATGATCCCGGCAAGCACCAGCCATGGCAAAATCATCGACCACGAGGTAAACGCTGTTGTTTCATCGACGATACCGACAATACAAAAGAGAATCGGAATCAATAGCCCTGTGATCGCCTCGGGAATGACCTGCAGTGCCCAGAAAAGAATCGCGCCAAGGGAAATGGCGAGATAGGCGCGTAGCATCACATCAAAGGGCGTGAGGAAGAATACCAGCATCGGCACACCCAGCGCCGCGAGCCATTTCAACGCAAAAATCGATTGGCTCCTGCTTATTGTTGCATTTGACATATTCTCTCCCCCTTAGCGAATCTTATCTCGGAAATTGAGCACAACCTCACCATTTTTGCGCTCGATGGTCTGGAATTTATTATCTAAGAGTGGATTAGTGTAGGTGTAATCGGTGCGGTGATGGTAGGCGCCCCGGGATTCCTTGCGATTTTCCGAGGTGATAGCGATGGCCTCTGCCAGCTCAATGAGATCCAAGACCTCGAGGCTGCGCATGAGCTCATGGGCATTGTTAGCTTTGAGCTGCTCGCGGCAATATTTTTTGAGATCGCCCAGATATTTCAGCCCTGACTTGAGGAGCGTCTTGGAACGCACCTTGACGCCCACGTAATCCTTCATGATCTGCTGGAGCATCGAATTGGCTTCTTTCCAATACGCGCCATTTTTCCGCTCGATGATGTCCGAGTAGAGCGCCATCGATTCGTCGATGAGCGGATGCTCGGAAACGGCTTCAAAATCCACCGTCTTGGCATAACGTGCCGCACTCTCTGCCGAAATCACACCAAACACTGCCGCGCTCGTAATGTCGCCGCGCACATTGCCTAGTACATCGCCGCAGGCATAGAGCCCTTCAAGGCTGGTCTGACCACTCAGCTGAATATCCAAGCCACGGCCGCAGAGCGCATAATCGTATGTGCCAAACTCGATCATGCTCTTGTCCAAATCAATGTGGTACTGATCCAGATAGTCGACAATCGAGCTGTCGCCCTCGCTCAAAAAGGCATGCATCATAAATTCTGTGTCCTCTGGATTATTCTCTGAGCAATTCATAAACACTGGCCCCGTGCCATTTTCCATTTTCTCCTGGAAAACGCCCTGCCAAATATCCGACGTCGCATCGCCAAGCTCCTTAGTTGGCTTATTAACAAACGGTCCCACCGGATGCCCATAATAATCCGTCAGCACCCCGATCCACGTCGCCTTGCCGCAGCGGGCAAAATATTTTGGGCCAGCGTGGAGGTAAGGCAAGTCAATATTCACCAGTCGCGCACCGGCACGATATGCCATCGCATGCCCGCTGCCAGTCGTCGCCGGGCAATCGGCCTGATTAAAGAGATAGGCTGGATTGGTGCTTGGATACATGCGGCTCGCATTACCAGTCGAAATGATCACGGCCTTCGCCTGGAAGATAACCACCTCCGGTTCATCCTCGTCCGTGCAAATACCAATGGCACCGATCACGCGGCCCTTACCATCCGTCAACAGCTCGTTGATGACCGTCTTGTTGATGATCCGCACGCCACGTTTTTTTGCTTCCTTGGTCAGGAGCGGCTTTTGCATTTTGCCATCGTATTTCAGGTGATAACGGCGACGTCCCGGCATCGCATGGCCGAGAAATACATAGTCATCGCCAAAGGGCCGCATGTTGATGCCGTAGGATTCCCATTTCTGCACCACCTCAAAGGAGCGCTGCATCATCAACCGCAAAAGATCCAGATCCTGCAATGGCCCCACCAGCGTGTCGGTCACCTCAGCGATGATTGCATCAAAATCCTCGCCATGATAGGAAGGAATGTAGCACATGAAATGGTCGTTGCCAGTGGCGCCTGATCCCGAACGGCGCGTGTCCGCCTTCTCGGCAACGACGACGCTCGCCCCTTCGTCTGCAGCTGTAATCGCCGCCTGCATCCCACCGATGCCGCCGCCGATGATCAGCACATCACTCTGCACAACCTCAGCTCTTCTCTTGATCATCACTCGTCAACCTCCCTCTTAATTGCCGGTGCATCCATGTGCAACATCATATGACTCAACGGATAGCGCATCGTGATCGCATCCTTCGGACAATCAATCGCGCAAGCCCTGCAATGCCAGCACTCCTCCGGATAACGCACCTCAATAACGCGTTCTTCCCTGTGAAACTTCAACACATCCAGCGGGCAAATCTGCGCACAAGTGCCAC
>JAUNGU010000117.1 GCA_030524315.1 Peptococcaceae bacterium | reverse complement strand
CGGGAATGACGCCGAGGTGCAGGAGCTCGAGAATCGTGTTGCGCGCATTCAAAAAGCGCTTGCGAATTTTCATATCCTCGCGGGTCAAGAGCAGCTGCGCCGAAATCTGTCCGTACTCGAGAAAGTTTTTCTCGTAAATATGCAAGAGCAGCCCCTGACCAATCGATGCCATGGCCTGCTTTTCGACGATAGAGAGGGCCTTGTCCTGCAAATTGAGGCGATACTTGCCCACGCCAATGGCACCGGAGGTCACGAGAATGATCTCCTTGCCCTCGTTTTTCAAGTCGGTGAGCATCGTGCAGAGCTTGTCGACAAAACGCAGATTGATGTGCCCATTGTCGTGGGTCAGGGAACTGGTGCCGACCTTTACAACGATTCTTTTTGGTTGATCCATCGTCATCATCCGTCCTTTGAACAGTTAGTCGTCTAATTTTTCGCGATAGAGAATGATCATGCGGCCGATTTTTTGCACAAATTCTGCGCCGAGCTTTTCGGCAATGTCCTCGCACAGGGCGTTGTCAACCTCGACGCTGTTGTTGAGGAATTTGACCTTGACGAGCTCATCGGCTGCCAAGACCTCGTCAATGGATTGGAGCACGCCGTCGCCCACGCCGCTTTTGCCAACCATGACCTTGGGCTTGATGGTTTGCGCCTGAGACTTGAGTGCCTTTACCTGATTCTTTGTGAGTGCCATCTTATTCCTTCCTTCTTTTCCAGAAAAAAGCTCTGAAAGAAATTCTTCCAGAGCTTTTGATCAAATACCGAGATATGGCGCCGCATCGGTGACGGAGCCGTTGATACGCGTTTCAAAATGCAAGTGTGGGCCCGTGCTCGAGCCGGTGGAGCCGATGGCGCCAATCTGCTGCCCAGCGGCAACCGTATCGCCAACCTTCACATAGAGGGCCGACTGGTGCGCATACAGGGTGCTAAAGCCGTTGCCGTGGTCAATGACCACATAATTGCCGTAGCTCCAATGG
Organism: Peptococcaceae bacterium; assembly: GCA_030524315.1. Lineage (GTDB taxonomy): Bacteria > Bacillota > Peptococcia > Peptococcales > Peptococcaceae > UMGS1590. The sequence continues at coordinate 2,219 of JAUNGU010000117.1, read as the reverse complement.
TATTCGGCAATAATGACCGTCCCCGCCTGGTAAGCGATGATCGGCGAGCCGTATGGGGCGGCAATATCGGTGCCGAGGTGGAAGTTGTAGCTCCCACCGATCGGATGACTTCTACCACCATAAGAACTGGTGACAGCGGTACTCTCTGGCGCCGGCCAAACGCCATTGCCGGCGCTCTTGATTTCGTATTTGCCGTTGGAAACTGCCTTTGCCGCCTTGGCAGCTTCACTGGCCTTGGCCGCTTCTTCTGCTTCCTTTTGAAGAGCGACAATTTTGTCGCCAATTTCTTCGGAGGTCTGTTGCATGACAGAAATATTTTCCTTGAGGGCATCCTCATCCTTTTCCAGCTCGGCATAGACGCTCTCCTGGGTCGCCTGCTGATCCTGGAGCAGGGATTTGACACTTTCTTCCTCGGTTTTCAGCGCATTCAAAGAATTAAGCTGCTGCTCGAGGGTCGCCTTTTGGTTGTCGAGCTGCGCCTTGGTTTCGCTGACGCTGTCGACAAGATCCTTGTCGCGTTTGGCGATATACGATAAATATTCAAAGCGTGTCAGGAAATCTGACAAATCCTCGGCTTGGAGCAGGGCGTCCAGATAATTGACCTGTCCATCCTTGTAGATGGTGACCAGTCTATCGTTCAAATCGCCCTGAGCCTTTTCCAGCTTGGACTCAGTGGCGGCGATTTCCTTGTTGGTTTTTTCGATTGCTGCTTCCTGATCGGTGATCTGCGTTGCAAAGGAGGCAATTTTTTGCTCCGTGGTGTTGATGGAATCATTGATTTCCTTCATCTTTGCAAGTGTCGCATTTTTTTGAGTGGCATTCGTATCCAGCTCAGATTTTTTCTGTTCGATGGAAGCATCAATAGAAGCCTGTTGATCCTGCAGGTCAGAAATGGATTCTGCCGACATTGGCGAAACCACCAAAGAGGTGATCCCAAGAGACAGCACAAGAGAGCTTGCAATGTTTCTCGTAAAGTTCAAATTTTCCACTCCATTCTTCTATAAATTGATCGCCCGACGCGCCAGCTTGTCGGCCAGGTCATTGTAGTGATTGCCGGAATGACTCTTCACCTTGACAAAATGAACGGTGAGCCGCAAAAAGGCGTCTTGGCAAAACGCGTGATACGCTTGTGTTTCGGGCAAATTCCTTTTCCATGTCCCAGTTGCCCAGTGTTCAATTCCTAAATAATCATAATAAATCGTCAGCGCTGCCCAACCATGGTCGAGGGCGTACTGAATCGCAAATTCGCTCCCCTTCATCTCTCCGGCGACATTGCGCAGATCGGCGAGGGCAGTGTCTGTAAAAGCTTGAGAAAAATGTGCCTCTTCATCTGGCGAGGCCAAAATCACCGCGCCAAAAGAAAAGCTGTGTGTGTGTTTGTCATAGCTCCCATCCACATAGGCACATGGATAGGCGTTATCCGTCGTCTGCGGGCGCGCGCCTTGATTCATAAAGGCCTCTGCCTCCTGGCGCGTCTTGAAGCTTTTGTAGATGGCACCGGGAAAGCCCTTGACCTGCTTTTCGCAAATCGCCCAGCTCTCGAAAATGCCTGTCTCTCGGCCCTGACGGACGGCGTAAAATTTTGGCATAGTAAAACGCAAAAAAAGGCCTATCACCACAAAGGCAATAAGCCTTTTTCACTCAATGCTTATTCTGCAGCAATCGCGCCGGCTGGGCAAACGCCTGCGCAACTTCCGCAAGAAATGCAGCTGCCTGCGTCAATGACGCGGATGCCGTCTCCGTTATCAGAAATAGCACCAACTGGGCATTCGCCTTCACATGCACCGCATGCCAGGCAAGCAGATCCATCAACTACATATGCCATTTTTAAACACCTCACATTTTTCTAAACTAAATTTATTATAGGCCAATTTTTTCCCCAGGTCAACAAGAATCCAGCGCCTGTTACCGAACCGTAAATCCTCGAAAACTCCCTGGCGCACCGCGATTTATTTTCATCTTGCGAAAATTTTTGGCCAGTGGTGGCGAGAAATTTATTTTGAGACTCGCAAAAGCTGCCAGCGAAAAATTTTTGCAGCCCTGCATCCTATTTAGTGGCTGGATTTTTCCCGCACAAATTTTTTCGCCAGTGACTTTTTGCCAACAAATTGACGCCAATTTGTTACGGCCCCTTCCTTTACATCCCAAACCGACTATATTATCATAAGCTTAATGACAGACTATTTCACAAACGCCATTTATCAGGAGGAATTTATGAA
>JAUNGU010000021.1 GCA_030524315.1 Peptococcaceae bacterium | reverse complement strand
CGATGCCCTTGAAAATTTTATTTTGCTCCTTGGTGGTGCAAAATCTCGTGAGCAGCGCCACCTCTACGCCGTATTCCTTCATTCGCTCGGAAAAGGTTTCGTAGTGCTGCATGGCGAGAATCGTCGTTGGCACCAGCACCGCCACCTGCTTGTGATTGCAAACTGCCTTGAAGGCGGCGCGCAGGGCGACCTCTGTCTTGCCGAAGCCCACATCCCCGCAGATCAGTCGATCCATCGACAGTGGCCGTTCCATGTCCCGCTTCACGTCTTCAATAGCAGCCAGCTGGTCAACGGTTTCTACGTAAGGGAAATCAGCCTCAAATTCTCGCTGCAGCTCATCGTCAGGCGCAAAGGCAAAGCCCGGACGCATTTCACGCTTGGCGTGAACCTCCAAAAGCTGCTCAGCCATTTCCTCAATGGATTTACGAATGCGCGACTTGGTTTTGAGCCATTCTGGACCGCCGAGCTTATTGACCTTCGGCCGCTTGCCTTCCTGGCCCACATATTTATCCACCAGCTGCAGCTGATCGATCGGCACATAGAGGCGGTCAGAGCCCTTGTATTGGATCAGCAAATAATCGCGCTCGATGGTATCGGTTTTGAGATGCTCGATACCCAAATATAAACCGACGCCATGATTTTCGTGCACAATATAATCGCCAACCTGGAGATCATCGACCAAGAGCCCTTTGTGTTTCTTCGCCGGCTTGGCATGGGACTCTACCTGATGCTTTGACTGCACGTTAAAAATATTGGCGTTCATGAAAAGGACGCGGTCGCCAGAAAAATCGCATTCAAAAGAAAAATGCTGATGCAGGAGCAAAATTGCCGAAGCCTTGACCTTTTCTTGCGCCGCATCCACCTGCTCATAGGCGAGGGCATATTCATCAAAAAGATTGGCCAGAAGGGTGAGCACCTCACCATCCTCGTGATAAAAAATCAGCGTGTATTGATCCTCGAGATGACGTTTTATGTCCTGGATAAATTTTTGCACTGGGTAAGGCTTGAGGGTGCTGCTCTTGATCGGATAAAAAACCGATGCCCCGCCCTTTGTCGTTTCTTGGGTGGCAATTTCCGACAGAGAAAAACTGTGAAAATCGCTAAGCGCCTGACGAATCGTCGTCGCATCCACAAACGCCTGCTGCTTGGACGGCAAAATATAGCCGCCTTCAAATAAGTCTACTGTTTGATGGCTCTGGATCATGAGCTTTTCGTTCAAGGTTTCCTCAAGGGACTCCGCATCATCCAAAACCACCGTCGTCGCCGCAGGCAGATAGTCAAAAATGCTGGCGCGATACGCATCCAGGAGATAGGCATAATAAGCCAGAAGCTGCTGATCGTCAGAATCGGCCATACGCGACAAACGGCTTCTGAGATCTTGGTAGGCCTGGGCGTCAATTTTCCCCTCAAGGTCTGCTGCTTCCTCAAGCACCAAGGCATGCAGCTCTTGCTGCAACGCCTCGGAGAAAAAATGCAGCTTTGCAGGAACGATGGTCACCGTGTCGATGTTTTTCTCCGACTTCTGGGTTTCCGACGAAAACAGACGAATCGAATCGATTTCATCGTCAAACCATTCGACGCGAATCGGCGAGTCCTGATTGAGGGGATAGACATCGACAATGCCGCCACGCTTGGCAAAAACCCCAGGCTGATCACAGATGCTCGAGGCCTCATAGCCGAGGGCATAGAGCCGCGCGAGAAAATCCTCCTGCGTCTGCACCTCTCCCACTGCCAGAGAAAAAACCGCCTCCATAAAATACGACCGGCGTGGATAAAAGAGGCTCAGCGCCATGACATTACAAACAACCACACAGGACTGATCGCTGCTCAGCGCCTGAAGCGCGCAAACAGCATCCCCCTCACTTTCCTCCTTTGCCAATACCTCTACCGGCATGATAGAAGATTCGTACAGCGCATAGACTGGCAGGGTCACGCCCTGTCTAAGCGCACCACACAAGGTCTGCACGCGCTTGTCGTTCGCGCAAATAATGATGACTGGCCCGCTCTGCTGATTTTTGAGCAGGAGCTCACAAAACGCCAGGCGCCCGCTCGCGTCCAGACCGTCAAGGATCACCTGACGATTTTTGGACGCAAAAATCTGCCCGAGCTTACCAAGAATTGAGAACTGCATATCGCCGCTCCTTTCATAAAAAATCCAAACACGCGAAAAAAGGCTGTTATTTTAACAGCCTTTGTCATTTTAATTAAACTGATTCATCGATGCTGTAATCCCGTTTGCCAGCCAATACGTGCACCATTCATCCACATGCGCCAGCACCTCTTGAAAAACCGGCGCTTCGTCCTTGTTAAAGCCCGAGAGCACATGGCCAATGACATTGTTATGGTCGTTGTGACCAATGCCGATTTTCAAGCGATCGAATTCCTGGCTATTTAGATGCGCGATGATCGATTTGAGGCCATTGTGGCCACCAGCGCTGCCCTTTTGCTTGAAGCGGATTTTTCCCAGGGGAATATCCATGTCATCGTGGATGATGATAAAGTCGTCGATGGTGTCATAGTAATGAATGAGCTCGCCGACGGCTTGTCCGCTGTTGTTCATAAAGGTTTGCGGTTTGACCAAGAGCACCTGCTGGCCATCAATCATGCCCTTGCCCGTCAAGGCCTGGCATTCTTTTTTGCTGACGCTGATGCCGTATTTTTCACTCAGCCGGTCAATGGCCATAAAGCCGACATTGTGGCGCGTTTTTTCGTATTGCTTTCCGGGATTGCCAAGCCCAACAATCATTTTCATGAGCGACTTCCACCTACCAAATTAAAACATTTTGCTGACAGACGCATCCTGATAAATTCTCATGATGGCTTCACCAATGAGCGGTGCCACAGAGAGCACGTGAATCTTGTCACAGTTTTTGGCGTCGGTTGGAATCGAGTTGGTGGTGACAATTTCCTTGATTGGGGAGGCGTTGAGACGATCGATGGCTGGACCGGAGAGCACCGGATGTGAGCAGCAAGCGTACACATCCTTGGCGCCACGTTCCTTGAGAGCCGTCGCTGCGTTGGTGATGGTGCCAGCAGTATCGATGATGTCGTCAAGGAGGATGACATTTTTGTCACGGACATCGCCAATGACGCTCATGACTTCGGAGACGTTTGGTTTTGGACGGCGCTTGTCAATGATGGCCAGTGGCGCATGGAGAAGGCCTGCGAATTTGCGCGCGCGTGCCACACCGCCGATATCAGGAGAAACGACAACGAAATCATCGAGGTCCATATTCAAGAAATAATCGGCGATGATTGGTGCTGCATAGAGATGGTCGACCGGCACATCGAAGAAGCCCTGAATTTGCTGCGCATGCAGGTCCATGGTGAGAATTCTGCGGCAGCCAGCCTTGGTGATGAGATTGGCAATGAGCTTGGCGGTGATTGGTTCGCGGCCACGGCTCTTGCGATCCTGACGCGCATAGCCATAGTAAGGAATAACCGCCGTGATGCGACGCGCAGAGGCTCTGCGAATGGCGTCGATCATAATCAAGAGCTCCATGATGTTGTCGTTGCCTGGTTCACAGGTTGGCTGCACAATGTAAACATCCTTGCCACGGACGCTTTCGTCAATTTCTACATTGATCTCCCCATCGCTAAACTTGGAAACCACAGAATTCCCAATTTCAATGCCGAGATAATCACAAATTTCCGATGCCAATTGTGGATTCGCATTACCGGTAAAAATTTTCAGGTGGTTCATAGATCTGTGCATTTCAACGTCTTTCATTATAAATCCTCCTATTTTTTCCAATGCTCTTTGACAACCAACGGTGGTCTTGTAAATGCCAAGGCCTGCTTCACAACATTTTTCGACAGTGTCGAGCCGGCACCAATGACGGTCTCATCGCCGATTTCAATCGGTGCAATGAGATTGGTGTTGCTGCCAATGAAGACATCGTCACCGATGACGGTTCTAAATTTATTTTTGCCGTCATAGTTGCAGGTGATGGTCCCACAGCCCACATTCACCCGCGCCCCCATGTCGGTATCACCAATGTAGGTGTGATGCGACACCTTGCTCTCGTCGGCGATGTTGCTGTTTTTCACCTCGACGAAATTGCCCACCTTGACGTGCTCGCCAAGGGCGGTACCTGGACGCAGCTGCGCAAACGGCCCAATCGTCGTGTACGCGCCGACGTACGAATCGGTGATGACGGCTTGCTTGATGTGCGCGTCGTGCTCGATGGTAGAATTTTTGATGCGCGAACCGGCTTCGATGACGGCGCCAGTTTTAATGACCGTGTGGCCGCTCAAATAAATATTGCTTTCAAGCACCACGTCCGGCTCCAGCACCACCTCATTCTCAATAGAGATGGACGATGGATCTAGCATTGTAACACCTTCCATCATCCACGCCTCATTGACACGCGCACGCAAAAGCTTTTCGGCACGCGCCAGCTGCACACGGTTGTTGACGCCGAGGCTTTCGTCAGCGTTTTCCAGCTGGTAGCCCGATGTCTGCAAATTCTTGTCATAAGCGATCTTCAAAAGATCTGTTAAATAAAATTCCCCCTGGGCGTTATCTGTCGTCAGATGATGAATTTCTGAAAGCAGAAAATCCAGATTGAAGCAGTAGGTGCCGACGTTAATCTCGCAAATGGCCTGCTCTTGTGCTGTCGCGTCTTTCTGCTCAACAATGCCGCGAATTTTGTCGCCATCGCGCAAGATGCGGCCATAGCCTGTTGGTGCATCGACGACGGTGGTCATGACCGTCGCCACACTGCCCTGAACGGTGTGCTGGTCCATCATTTCATTCAAGCTCTCGGCGCGCAACAGCGGCGTATCGCCACAGGTCACAAGCACCAAGGATTGCTCTGGATCATCCACATCCATTTCCATGGCTTCAAGGGCTGTGAGCACGGCGTGGCCTGTGCCCAGCTGCTTTTCTTGGATGACGAGATGCCCCTCGTCACCGACCACCTCTTTCACCTGCTCAGCGCCGTGGCCAATGACGATATATTTTTCTTCAACGCTTGCGCCATCAACGGCAGCAAGCACGCGGCTGATCATTGGCTTACCAATGACCTTATGCAAAACCTTTGGCAAACTGGAGTGCATGCGCGTCCCTTTGCCAGCCGCAAGAATAATAGCATATTTTTTCATGCCAACCTCCACTATCTAAAAAATAGTCTACTATTAATTAAATCAAAACCTCCGGTGGATGTCAAATAGACATTGGGAAAGAGTTGGCTCATTTTTTTGTAGCTTTCCCAGGCCTTTTCCGGTGTCGCGTAGATGCCAAATAATGTCGGCCCGCTGCCACTCATGAGCACATTATCCACGCTCTTGGCCTGAATGCGCCGCTTGCGCTCTGCCGTTCGCGGCTCAATGCGGAAGCTTGGGATTTCGAGCATGTTGTAGACATGCGCCTCAATAAAATGGGTGTCACCTTTTTCGATTGCGGCACACATCTGCGCAAAAAGATCCTCGCGCGGCGCAATATCTTCCGGCCGAATCGCCTGATAGACCGCTGCCGTTGAGACACCATAGTCAGCTCGCGCCAAAACCACGTGCATCTTTGGCAGCTCCGGTAGTGCCGTGATGCGCTCGCCACGGCCCTCGGCGATGGCGGTGCCGCCCTTGACGCAAAACGGTACGTCAGAGCCAATTTTTGCAGCCACGCGCATGAGCTCCTCCTCTGACAGGCCCAGCTTGAAGAGCTTGTTACAGCCAACGAGCACTGCTGCCGCATCGGCGCTGCCGCCAGCCATGCCCGCCGACACAGGAATATTTTTTGTAATATCGATGGCCACACGCGGCATGCGATATTTTTCTTGCAAGAGAATGGCCGCGCGCATGGCCAAATTATTTTTATTACTTGGCACATAAGGTGAGTCTGAAACAATCACGTTGCGCTTGGCTTTTTTGATATAGACCTCATCGTGCAGACGCACCGACTGCATGATCATTTTGACCTCGTGGTAGCCGTCCTCGCGTTTCCCTACGCAATCCAAAAAAAGATTGATTTTGCCGTAAGCATTTACCCTAACTCCACGCATCGTCCATCAAAATCCCTTCTTGGTCAATCGACGCTCTGCATAATTCAAAATGAGCGTGATCACCGTAATTAAAATCAGATAGATCACTGCTGCTGACACGTACATTTCAAAAGGCTTGTAGAGAGAGCCCGAATAAATCTGCGCTGTTCTGAGCAAATCGGTGACGGTAATGGTTGAAGCCAACGCCGTATCCTTGATGAGGTTGATAAATTCGTTGCCCAACGGTGGGATCAAGCGACGATAGGTCTGTGGAATGACAATTTTGCGCATCGCCAGGCGGCGGTCCATACCCAGGGAGAGGGCTGCTTCCATCTGGCCGGGATCAATGGAGAGAATGCAGGAGCGGATGATTTCTGCAATGTAAGCGCCGCCACAGATGCTGATCCCGATGATCGCCGCGACGAAGCTGTCCAAATCGATGCCCAGCGCTGCTGACAAGCCAAAATAAATCAGGAACAACTGCACCAACAGCGGAATCCCGCGAAAAATCCAGGTGTAGAGCTGGCCAAAAATTTGGAATACCTTGATGTGGCTAATTTTCATCAACGCCACCACAAGGCCAATGATCAGGCCAAAGAAAATACTGATAACCGCCAACTCAATCGTTGTCACTGAAGCCTTCAACAAATATGGCAGGGTCTGGGCGATGACGCCCCAATCCCAATCGACAGCTCCGAACAACATACTACTCATCATCTGATAACAACCTTTCTGTAAACACACGAATACTCACCCGCGAAAACGGGGTGAGTATTCAGCTAAAACTATTTTAATAATTGTCTGCATCCAGACGTTTTTGTGCATCCTCCACGAGGGATTCGGTGATGTCTGTGCCGATCCACTTCATGGACACTTCCTTGAGCTCGCCGTCGACAAGCAGTTCATCGACAGCCTTCTGGATGGCCAGCTGGAGATCGCCATCGTCCTTGCGGACAGCGATACCGATCTGGTCGGCGTGGGCGCCGTCACTGCTCTTGATGTTGCCAACGGAGACATAGTCGCCGCTGTTGAGAAGCTCGGCTGCGCCAAAGCTATCGATGGCCAGCGCATCAATACGACCATTGTCCAGATCCACAGTGATTTCTGGGAAGGTCTTGTAAAGCTTGAGATTGTCGCCATCGGTGAAGCCTTGCTCCTGCAAATATTTTGCAGCGGTGGAGCCGAGCTGGGTGCCAATGACCTTATCTTCGAAGTAGGAAACGTCCCTCATCTTGTCTTGATCTGGCGCATCCTTTTTCACGAGAATTTCCTGGCTGGCAACGCCGTATGGCACGAAGTTGACTTCCTTGATGCGGGTGTCCCACATGTTCATGCCGGAAATGATCACGTCAAATTTTTCGGTCTGCAGAGAAGGCACAATAGCATTCCATTCTGCCGGCACAAATTCAAATTCGACGCCAAGCTTTTCGCCGATAAGCTTGGCCATATCGACGTCAAAACCAACAATTTCATCAGTGTCCGCATCGTGGTAACCCATTGGTGGATAGGAATCGTCCAAGCCAGCAGTGATCTTGCCAGCTTTTTTTACGCGTTCCAGGGAACCGTCTCCTTTTTCTGTGGCTTCCCATGGATTTTCGGCGTTAATTTTTGTGACGTTTTCGTTGCTTGAGGATGCAGCCGACGAGCCGCTGTCAGAACTTCCGGAGCCACAGCCGACAATCCCCAGCGCCAAAACTGCAACCAATGCAATGGAAATAAGTTTGTTTGTTTTCATTGGCATCAATCTCCCTTTTTTAATTTAGTAGCAGTTTAACATAGTAAAGGATTTTTTTCAACATGATTGGCGACATTTCATTTTACAAATGGCTCAAAATCCCTTATACTATGAAATACAGTTTCAAAAATACGCCTGTAGCTCAGTGGATAGAGCGTTGCCCTCCGGAGGCAAAAGCGTAGGTTCGATTCCTATCAGGCGTGGAAGCAAGAATCGCTCGGCGATTCTTTTTTTATGCAGCGAGAATTTTGCGCCGGGCGCTTCTCGCTGCATTATTTTTTTCGCGCGATTTTTCCTGCGTTGATAATATTTTTTTGTTGCGTTATGCTAGAGCTATCATTTTTTGACCTTAATTTATTTTGGAGGCGTTCATAATGACACGGATATTTTTTCTCGAGGACGATCCCGGCTTGGTGCGCGGGCTTTCCTTTGCCCTCTCGCAGCAGGGCTACGAGGTGGACGTGGCGTCTACGGCGCGCGAAGCAGAAGCGCTCTGGCAAGCTGGCCGCTACGACCTGGCGATTTTGGATGTGACGCTGCCTGATGGCTCAGGCTTTGACGTGTGCAAAAAGCTGCGCGCCGAATCTCATCTGCCGATTTTATTTCTCACAGCGCTGGATGACGAGACCGACATGATCATGGGCCTCGACATTGGCGCCGACGACTACATCACCAAGCCCTTCAAGCTGGCGGTTCTGCTCTCGCGGGTACACGCGCTGCTCAGACGCAGCCAGGAATATTCGAGCGATGACGCCGTGCTTGAGAATGCGGAGATTCGCGTCGATCTCAAGGCTGGAAGCGTGGCAAAAAACGGCCAGCTGCTGCATCTCACTGCCAACGAGTTCAAGCTTTTGCGGCTCTTCATGGAAAATCCAGGCTGCATTCTTTCGCCTGAGCAAGTTCTCGCCAAGCTCTGGGATTGCGACGAAAAATTCATCGATGCCAGCTCGTTGAGCGTCTACATTCGCCGCCTGCGCGAAAAAATCGAAGACGATCCAAGTCGGCCCACACATATTGTCACCGTACGAGGGATGGGATACAAATGGCAATCAAGCACCACCTAACGACGCTATCAGACCGCCTCGCCGATCCTTTGGGCAGAGGATTGTTTCGCGCGCTTATCATTCTTGATCTGCTCGTCTTGATGTTATCGCTAGGCGCTATTTTATTCGCATCAGAAATTGCCGCACGGCTCATCCTTTTTTTGATGGTCCTCTGCATGGTGGCGACCCTTTTCTGCTGCTATTGCCATCTTTCGCGCTGGCAAAGACTTGTCGACGACGCCACAGCGCTTTTGCGCACCCATCCGCCGGGGACATCAGCCGTCGTCATTTCAAGCGACGAAGAGGGCGCTCTCTACCGACTGTTTCATGAGGTCAATACGTTAAACGCCGCTCTTTCTGCGCGTATTGCCAGGGAAAACGACGCCAAAATATTTCTCCAGGATACCCTGGCTGATATTTCTCACCAGCTCAAAAATCCCCTCGCCACCCTCAATATCTACAACGACATCATTGCCGCAGAAGCAGCCAACAATGACACGATCAGCGAATTTTGCGCCCTGACCAACGATTCCTTGAATCACATTGATCTACTCGTGCAAAATCTCCTGTACATGGCGCGTCTGGATGCAGGGACGCTTCCTTTTCAAATGCGCCCAGAAAATCTCGCTGAGTTGATTGCTGAATTGGCCCAGCGATTTCGTCCACGCGCCCAACTAGAAGGCAAACAGCTCTCGTTTTCCGGCGATGAGGACGCCACGCTTTTCTGTGATCGCACCTGGATGCTCGAAGCCCTGGGCAATCTCGTCAAAAATGCGCTGGATCATACCGCATCCGGCGGACACATTCAGGTGTCCTGGAAAAATCTTGGCAGCCTTGTTCAGCTCACTGTCACAGACGATGGTGCAGGCATTCATCCCGAGGACCTCCTGCATATTTTCAAGCGCTTCTATCGCAGCCAGTTTTCACAGAGCACCCAGGGCGCCGGGCTGGGGCTCGCCCTCACAAAAGCCATCGTCGATGCCCACGAGGGCACCATCGAGGTCGCCAGCACCCTTGGCGAAGGCACCATCTTCACCCTCCATTTTCTGATTCCTACAAAAATGTAGGCTTGTTGTCATAGGCGTGTTAGCTGCGCGCGCTATACTCAGGGCAAAATCAGAAAGGAGAATGACCATGAATATTTTAGAAGTCACCCATCTTTCAAAAACCTATGGCGCAGGCGATGCCGCTGTAGCGGCGCTCAAGGACGCGAGCTTTTCTGTCGCAAAAGGCGAATTTGTTGCCATCGTCGGCGCCTCTGGCTCGGGCAAAAGCACCCTCTTGCATTTGATTGGCGGATTGGAAACGCCTACCGCCGGACGCGTGCAAATCGAGGGGCAGGATATTTTTGCAATGAAAGAGCGGCGGCTGACGATTTTTCGCCGTCGCCACATCGGCTTTGTCTTCCAGTCCTTCAACCTCGTGCCAGAGCTGACTGCCGAGCAAAATATTCTTTTCCCTGTGCTCTTGGATCACCAGAAGCCTGACCGTGCTTATTTGGCAGAGCTCCTCGAATTTCTGGGCCTCAGCGAGCGCCGCAATCATTTGCCAAGCCAGCTTTCTGGCGGCCAGCAGCAGCGCGTCGCCATCGCCCGCGCCCTCTTTTCTCGGCCGACGCTGATTTTGGCCGATGAGCCAACGGGCAATCTGGACAGCGCCAACAGCGCCGAGGTGCTGACGCTCCTCAAGCAAACAGCGCGGATTTATGAGCAAACTGTGCTCATGATCACCCACAACCAGAGCATTGCCCAAAGCGCCGATCACTTGCTTCAGGTGTCCGACGGCGTCGTCTCAGATTTTGGGAGGGTTGGACGATGAACAGCTATCTCGGCATCATCCCAATTTCTGCGCGGGTGCACCGCAGGCAAAATCGCATGACAATACTTTGCATCATCTTTTCGGTGTTTATGGTGACGTTCATTTTCAGCATGGCGGAAATGGGCGCGCGCATGGAAGACGCACATCTCTCTGCAAAGCACGGCAGCCTCGATTATCTCGCGCTTTTATCGAGCGCCACCGGGCAGACGCTTTTGCTCTCGGCGGCGATGCTCTGTCTCTTCATTCTCGCGGCTGGCGTCTTGATGATCGCTGGCAGCTTGGGCGCGAGCGTGGCCCAGCGGCGGGAATTTTTTGGACTGATGCGCTGCATCGGCATGAGCAAACGCCAGGTCAGCCATTTGGTGACGCTGGAAGCCTTGCACTGGTGCAAATGGGCAGTGCCAACAGGCGTGGTCTTGGGCACTGTCGCTTGCTGGGGCTTTTGCGCCGTGCTCCACTACCTGGTGCAGGAGGAATTCGCTGCCATGCCCGTCTTTGGCATCAGCATCATCGGCATTGCGAGCGGCATCATCGTTGGCCTTGCAACGGTGCTCATCGCCGCCCACGCGCCAGCGCGCGCCGCTGCCAAAACCTCGCCGCTTGCTGCTGTTTCCGGAAATGACGTGCCCCTGCCACGGGCTGGCAAAAAGCTCGGGCGTCTCCACGGCCACATTGAAACCAATCTCGGCAGGGGGCACGCCCGCGCCTCAAAGAAAAATCTCTTCATGATGGCCAGCGCCTTTTCGCTGACGATCATCCTCGTGCTCATTTTTGCGGTGATTATCGATTGGGTCAACGTCGTCATGCCCCAATCGGCCATCGCCTCAGCAGACCTGACGATTTCCTCAGAGGATGCCACAAACACCGTCCCTGCCTCCCTCAAAAACAGCCTCTCGTCACTGGCTGGTATCGAATCTGTCGCCGGACGCCGCAGCGCGCCGAACCAAACAGCCGAAATGGTAACGACTGGCGCATCGATGACCGTCGATCTCATTTCTTTTGAGGAGACAGATTTTGCCGCGCTGGAAAAGGATCATCTCTTGGGGCGCGACAGCGATCTTTCTAAGCTTTCCGGCGACAGCCACTACGTCCTCGCCACACCGTCAAAAACGTCGCCCCTTGCCATCGGCGACCACATCACCGTGGATGGGAAAGATCTCGAAGTCGCCGGCATTCTCAAATCGGACCCCTTCGCCTCAGAGGATGGCGCCACCGACAACCTCACCCTCATCACCAGCGATGAAACCTTTGTCAGCCTCACGGGCGAGCGTGACTACGCCCTCGTCTGTCTCCAGACGAGCAAGGATATTTCTGAGGCCACCATCGGCGCCATTGAAAGCCACGTCGGCGAGCAATTTATCTTTGAAGACCGCCGCGGTCAGAGCACCGCTGGCACTTACATCATGTTCCGCTTTTTCGTCTACAGCTTTCTCGCCGTCATCGCCCTTGTGGCTGTGTTCAACATCATCAACAGCATTTCCATGAGCGTCAGCGCGCGCATGAGAGAATATGGCATGATGCGCGCCGTCGGTATGGATATGCATGGCTTTTTCCGGATGATTCTCGCCGAAGCCTGGACCTATGCCGCTTGGGGCGGGGCGATTGGCATTCTTCTGGGTCTCGTCATCCACAAGGGCCTCTACGCCCTGCTCATCACGAGCCACTTTGCCTACGCGAGCTACGTCTTCCCCCTTGCCTATCTCCTCGTCATCGTCCTCTATCTTGCTGCCGCTGTGCTCATCGCAGCATGGCTTCCCGTCAAGCGTCTCCGCAGCGTCTCTGCAATGGAAACGATTCGCTGGGAATGATGGGCAAAAAATAGCGCCGATGGTTGCAAACATTCTGCAACCATCGGCGCTTTGTTTATTTTACAGCCCAATCTCCTTGAGGGCATCGGCAAGCGCTTGCACCTCTTCTTCTGTGAGGGTGATGCCCTTGCCCATGCGATCGTGATCCGGACTCCATTCACGGATGTCATATTTTGCCGGGCGATCGTTCCAGCTGACGAGATTGATTTCCTTGCTCCAGCCCTTGGTGTTGGTGGAGAGGACAGCAATTTCTCTTTCGATGTTAAATTTCAAATCGGCCATGATTTTTCCTTTCGTGTTTATTGCTTGTCCAAAAGCTCGACGATCATCTTGTTGACCACGCCAGGATTGGCCTGACCCTTGGTCTGTTTCATGACCTGACCAACAAAGAAGCCGAGAGCTTTTTTCTTGCCCGCCTTGTAATCGGCGACAGATTTTGGATTGTTGTCGATGATTTCCTGAATCATTGGCTCTAGCGCGCTGGTGTCAGAAATCTGTTGCAATCCCTTTTCCTTGATGACGGCCACAGGGTCCTTATTCTCATCAAAGGCTTCCATGAAAACATCCTTGGCAATTTTGTTGCTGATGTCGCCACTGGCAATGCGCTTCAGAAGGTCGGTCAGTTTTTTTGCGGTGAAGCCACTTTCTGCCAAAGATTTGCCACTGGCATTGAGCTTGGCCAGCACATCCCCGACGAGCCAGTTGACGATGGTTTTTGGATCGTCAAGCTGGGCGCGCGCTTCATCGTAAAAATCGGCCAGCGCCAAATCAGAGGTGATGATGGTGGCTTCCTTTGCGCCGACGCCATCAGCTACAAGGCGCGCACGACGGGCGCGTGGCATTTCTGGCAACGCATCGCCGACGCCTTGGATCCACTCATCGGTCAAGACGATCGGTGGCAGGTCTGGCTCTGGGAAGTAGCGATATTCGTCGGCTTCCTCCTTGCTGCGCAGGGAAAAGGTCCTCCCCTGGGCGTCGTCCCAGGTGCGGGTTTCGAGCTTGACCTTCTCGCCGTCCTCGAGCAGATCCGTCTGGCGCTCAATTTCATATTCGATGGCGCGTTCCACGGCGCGGAAGGAATTAAGGTTCTTGATCTCTGCACGGGTGCCAAATTTTTCTTCGCCGACAGGACGCAGAGAAATATTGACATCGCAACGCAGCGAGCCTTCCTCCATTTTGGCATCGGAGACGCCTGTGTAGACGATGATCGCGCGCAGCTCTTCCAAATAAGCGCGGGCGTCAGCAGCGCTGCGCATGTCCGGCTCGCTGACGATTTCGATGAGCGGCACACCGGCACGGTTGTAATCGGCCAGCGAAGAATTGGACGTGGTGATCGTCGCCCCCTGATGCACGAGCTTGCCGGCATCCTCTTCCATGTGGATGCGGGTCAGGCCGATTTTTTTGTCCTCGCCATCGACGGTGATTTCTACGTAGCCGCGCTCAGCGATTGGCAAATCAAATTGGGAAATCTGATAAGCCTTGGTCAAATCGGGATAGAAATAATTCTTGCGGTCAAATTTGCTAAACTTGGCAATTTCACAATGGGTCGCAAGCCCTGCCTTGACAGCGTATTCTAGGACTTTTTTGTTGAGCACTGGCAGCGTTCCCGGTAGTCCCAGACACACTGGGCAGACGTGGGTATTTGGCGCGCCACCAAAGGCGGTGCTGCAATTACAGAAAATCTTTGTGTTTGTTTTGAGTTCGACGTGAACTTCAAGACCAATGACTGGTTCGTATCTCATATCCATCCTCCTCACGCCATGCCAATTTCTTCGATCTGCGCTGCCACCTGCAAGAGGAAGGCTTCGTCGAAGGCCTTACCGATGAGCTGCACGCCGATTGGCAGACCGTTCTCGTCCTTGCCCGATGGCAGAGAAATGGCCGGCAGCCCGGCGAGATTGCTCGTGACGGTGCAGATGTCCTGCTTGTAGGTCGCGACAGCATCGTAGGTGGCACCGATTTTTGGCGCCGTCGATACAGACGCTGGCGTCAGCAGACAATCGTAGGTGGCGAAGGCTTTTTCGAAATCGTCCTTGATCAAGTGACGTACCTTGAGCGCCTTGAGATAGTAGGCATCGTAGTAGCCAGCGCTCAGCGCATAGGTGCCGAGCATAATGCGGCGCTTGACTTCATCGCCAAAGCCTTCCTTGCGCGTTTCCTTGAACATGGAAATCATGTCGTCGGCCTGCACGCGGAGACCGTAACGCACGCCGTCGTAGCGCGCCAAATTGGAGCTGGCTTCTGCTGGGGCAATGAGGTAATAGGCTGGAATCGCATAATTGGTCGTTGGCAGCGAGCATTCTTCAACGATGGCGCCCTTTGCCCGCAACGCCTCGCTGACAGCTTCCAGTCGCGCCTTGATGGCAGGGCTCACGCCTTCGCCGAGGTATTCCTTTGGCAGGCCGATTTTCACGCCTTCGATGGACGTGCCAATTTTGCGAGTGAAATCCTCGCTCTCCACATTGGCAGAGGTCGAATCGCGATGGTCGTAGCCCGCCAGCACGTTCATGACGATGCCAGCATCGCGCACATCGTTAACCAATGGCCCGATCTGATCCAGCGACGAGGCGAAGGCGATAAGTCCATAACGGGACACGCGGCCATAGGTTGGCTTGAGCCCTACAAGACCGCAGAAAGCGGCTGGCTGGCGAATCGAGCCGCCGGTGTCGCTGCCCAAGGCGTACACAGCTTGACCCGCTGCCACCGCTGCTGCCGAGCCACCGCTGGAACCGCCAGGCACGCAGGTTTCGTCGACAGGGTTTTTCGTTGGCCCGTAGTAGGACGTTTCCGTCGTGGAGCCCATGGCAAATTCGTCCATGTTGGTCTTGCCGAGAATGACGGCGCCGGCTGCATGGAGCTTTTCGACGACGTCGGCGTTGTATTGTGGAATGAAATTATCCAGCATTTTTGACGCGCAGGTCGTGCGCAACCCTTCGGTGCAAATATTATCCTTCACAGCCATTGGAATCCCTTCGAGGGTGCCGATGGCTTCGCCGCGGGCAATTTTTTCATCGACAGCGTCGGCAGCCGCGAGGGCTGCTTCGCGATTGACGGTGATGTAAGCGTTGATGTCCTTGCCCTTTTCCATCGCCTGGAGATAGGCTTCGGTCAGGCTGCGCGATGTGCATTCCTTGTTGACCAGCTGTTCATGCAGGGCATGAATGGTTGCTCTCTGTTCTGACAAAAAAATCACTCCCTCTTAAACAATCTTTGGAACCTGGAACATGTTTTCCGAGGCTTCTGGTGCGTTGGCCAGTACCTTTTCGACGCCCATGCCTTCCTGCACCTCATCGTCGCGGAAGACATTGTTAATGTCCATGACGTGGTTCTGCGGCGTGACGTCGGTGGTGTCGATTTCGCTCAAGGAATCCATCATTTCGATGATGGATTCGAGCTGCTTGAATTGAGCCTCCAGCTCCTCATCGGTAAAGCTCAGACGGCTCAGCTGCGCCACACGGGCGACGGCTTCTTTTGTTAGCATTGCTTATCCCTCCAATAATTTCATCAGTTCTTCTTCATTTAATATGGTTGTCTCAAGGCTTTGCGCCTTGTCGTATTTTGATCCTGGATTTTCGCCAGCGACTAGGTAGCTGGTTTTTTTGCTGACGCTGCCGGTGACCTTGCCACCATGGGCCTCAATGAGGGCCTTGGCCTCATCACGCGTGTGATGGGCCAGCGTCCCAGTGAGCACAAAGGTCTTGCCAGCGAGATGCTGGCTTTGCGCCTCGCTCGCCTCAGCCCGCGCCATATTGATGCCGTGGGCCTTGAGGGCAAGAATCTGGCGGCGGTTATTTTCGTTGGCAAAGAAATTGCAAATTTCCTCGGCAATCGTCCCGCCAATCTGATCGATCCCTTCTAGCGTCTCGACATCCGTCGCCATAAGATCTTCGATGGTGGCAAATTCGCGCGCCAAAATCTTGGCCGTCTCGGCGCCCACAAGGGGAATGCCGAGGCCAAAGAGAAAGGCGTGAAACGGCGCCTGCTTGGAGGCCTCAATGGCCGCCAAAAGCTTGGTGGCAGATTTTTCTGCGAAGCGATCCAGCGCCAGCAGGTCCTCGAGCTTTAAGATGTAGAGATCCGCCAATTCCTTGACGAGCCCATGCGTGTAGAGCTGGTTGATAATTTCTGGCCCCAGCCCCAAAATATCCATGGCATTTTTGCTGGCAAAGTGGATGATGCGCGCCCGCACCTGGGCCGGACAAGTGAGCCCGTTGAGACAACGTGTCGCCGCCTCGCCCTCGACCTGCACAAGCGCAGAGCCACATTCCGGACAGGTCGTCGGAAATTCATAGGGCGCAGAATCTGCCGCGCGCTCCTCCTTGACGACATGGTCAATTTCGGGAATCACATCCCCCGCCTTCTGAATCACCACCGTGTCGCCGGGACGAATGTCCTTTTCGATAATGTAATCGCGATTATGGAGCGTCGCCCGGCGAATATTGGAGCCTGCCACAAACACGGGCTCAAGCTCGCCAACGGGCGTTGCCACGCCGGTGCGCCCAATTTGCAGGGTGATGCTATTGAGCCGCGTGGTCTTTTGCTCCGGAGGAAACTTGTAGGCAATGGCCCAACGCGGCGAGCGCGCACGAGTGCCGAGCTGCTTTTGCAACGCCAGATCATTAAGCTTGATGACCATACCATCGATTTCAAATGGAAGGTTTGGCCGCTCCTTCTGCCATTTTTCGCAATAGGCAAACGCCTCCTCGATGGTGTCACAGAGGAGATTTTGGATCGGTGGCAGATGCTGGGCGCGAATAAAATCAATCGCCGCCTCCTGGCTTTCCAGCCCGCATTCCTCATCATTGAGCACCGTGTAGAAAATGCCATCGAGTCTGCGCTTGGCGGTAATCCCTGCATCAAGCTGACGGAGCGATCCTGCAGCCGCATTGCGCGGATTGACAAAGAGCGACTCACCCAAGGCATCTCGATCGTCGTTGAGCTTTTCAAAGGCTGCCTTACTCATATAGATTTCCCCGCGAATGGCCACGTCCGACGAGGTGTGATCAATGCTCAGGGGAATCGATTTGATGGTGCGCACATTGGCTGTCACATCCTCGCCGTCGATGCCATCGCCGCGGGTCGCCGCAGCCTGGAGCATACCGTCATGATAATAGAGCGCCACTGAGAGGCCGTCGATTTTAAACTCGACCGAATATTTGATGCGCGAGGCTGGCACCTCCTTGCGAATCGAGCGGTCAAAGGCCTGTAGCTCTTCTAGCGAAAAAGCATTGGCCAAGCTTTGCAGCGGCACGGGATGATGATAGCTCTGAAAACCTGCCAGCACCTCGCCGCCGACGCGTCTGCTCGGCGAATCGGCTGCCACCTCCTCAGGATGCGCGCGCTCGATATCCTGAAGCGCGCGATACAGCGCGTCGTAGGACGCGTCGCTGATTTCCGGCGCATCGAGCACATAGTAGAGATATTCATGATGCTTGATTTTTTCGATGAGCGATCTGTATTGGCTTTTTTCCTCTGCTGTCAAATTTTTCGCCTCCAGCCTCTGAGTCATTCTACAAACTGCTTTCTATTATAATCGATTCATTGCGAGGTGTACATACAAACCGCGCCCAACAAGAAAAGACGCCCAGAAATTCTGAGCGTCTGAAAATTTTTCGCTTAGAGCAGCGCGCTGCCGAGAGGAATCCCCACGACAATCAGCGCGATGATGACCGCCACCACCGAGAGAATCGCCTGCACGTACGCCTGCTTGATATCAATCCATTCAGAATTACCGAATACCAGCCCAGCGCGGGAGCTGGCGCCAGGTGTTGCCAGCGCTGCCGTCAGGCCGAAAATCAGAATAGCTGCAATGAGAATCGGATTGGCACCGACCACCTTGGCGATGGTGCAGAGCATTGGCGTCAGCACGACGAGCAGGATGGTGTTGTTCATAAACTGCGTCAGTACGCACGCCAAAATGATCGTGAACACGTAGAGCACAATCGGACTCTGTCCTGCCAAAATTGGCTTGAGCACCGAGAGAATCATTTTCGTAAAGCCAGACTCATTGCTCATAAGCGCCGTTCCCAATGGGCCAACAGCCGTCAGCAAGAGAATCATGTTCCAAGGAATGGACTTGCTGGCCAGCGCCACAAAATCCATGGTTGGCTTGCCATTAAAATGAATGATGCTCAGCGCAATCGTAAAGATGATGACCACACCAGTTGCACCTTGGGCAGAAAGAATCGTCTTGAGCAAGCCATCCGGCAGCACTGTCGGAATATAGAGCGCCACCAGGAGCACAATCAAGAGCACAGCACCGAGCTTCTGCTCGCCAGTCAGGTGAATGTCCTTGCCCATGCTCGTGTAATCAGAATTTTTGAGCTTGCTCACGTCAATGCGCACAATAAATTTTCCTGCGAGCATAAAGAGGAGCACACTCACCAAGGAAATTGCCACCATAAAGGTGCTGTAGGTCAAGAAGGTGACATTCAGCCCCGTCGCCGTCACCAGACCCTTAACGCCCAACAGCGACCACGCCGACCAAGGCTTGACCGTCATCCCCATGATGCTCACGTAAGCCACGCCCATGAGAATGAACGTCGTCTCCTTGCTGCGTTTTTCGTAGCCAATGTCGTTGAAAATACGATAGCAAATCCCCCACATCAGGAAAATCGTCGCATAGATCCCGACGAAAAACCCGCAGAGGAATGTCACCAGAAGCAGCATAAAAATGAATAAATAAGGTTTGCCGACGAGCATTTTTCTGCTCAATAGCCATTTTGCCATGGAACTCGTCAAGCCAATTTCCTCCAGCCATTGGGTAAAAATCGAGAAAAATACAACCAGCAAAATAATTTCAGCGCCAAAGCCCTGGCCAACGACATCCTTCGCCGTGCCCATGCCTGCGAGCACGAGAAAAATCAGCACGCTCAAGCTCGGCTCAATCAGCCCCACAAAAATCCAACCCCAGATTGCGCCGACAAAAATCATCGTCACACGCACCCCGTACTCCGTCAGAATTTGCCCCGACGGCAAAAACCATCCGCTACACATGAGCGCAAACATTACCAGCAGGTGAATCCATTTCACCTTTGAAGCCGCTTTTTCAGCCATAATTGATACAACCTCCTACGAATCTCTTTGGATAATTTAGATGATTCCTTCAAATCTCATGGTTATTATAAATCCATCTAATAGATTTGAGTGTTGCACCAACAACACATTATGACCGAAAATCACCATTTCCGTATTTTCCCATGAAAAAAAAGGAACGCCAAACGCATTCCTCTCACTATATTAGATTAGATTTTACGAATCATCTGCACCTTCGGCGTATTGTTTTTCCCTTGTGTTTATGAAAAAGCAGCTATTAATTTGAGCGGGATAAGCACATTTTTAATAGCCGTGCACTCCTCTCTCTATCCGCATCGGAAAAGGGATGCTGTGAAAGAGGTTTGTGTGAGTCATCAGATTGCATCACATCAAAAAGCTTTTGCAAAGATGCAGGGTCTTTGATTTCTATTTTTCTTTCGAATGTATTTGTTGGCAAGTACTCACATCCTTTACTTTGATAATGAACGACTACATACTAATTGTATGTGAGCTTAAAAAAAATAGCAATGATCTCTTACTATTTACAATGAAAAAAACTGAAAATTTGTCGCTGACATTAATAAAAAAACTTGAGAAGATGCTTGACAGTGGTGGTACTGTTACCGTATAATATCATTCGTGGCCTGAACAAGGCACGATGGCCAGTTGGAGAAGCGGCTTAACTCATCAGCCTTTCACGCTGACATTCACGGGTTCGAATCCCGTACTGGTCATTACAATTTTATATTGTAGCTGTGGATGATTAGCTCAGTTGGGAGAGCGTCTGCCTTACAAGCAGAGGGTCGGCGGTTCGAGCCCGTCATCATCCATTGGCGCAGTAGCTCAGTTGGTTAGAGCGCCAGCCTGTCACGCTGGAGGTCGTGGGTTCGAGACCCATCTGCGTCGTTAGACATTGCAATTTGCAATGTCTTTTTTAAAGAAATTTTTAATCAGGATGGTCCGATGTCTGTTTAACAGTTATGAACATCTGAAAGATGAAGGGAGTTTTATCAATGGATTACATTAAGCAAATCGAAGAAGCACAAATGAAAAAGGACGTTCCTGATTTTCGTCCTGGCGACACCGTACGTATCGATGTAAAGGTTGTCGAAGGTAACAGAGAACGTTTGCAGGCTTACGAAGGCGTTGTTATTAAGCGCGTTGGCAAGGGCCTGACCGAAACCTTCACTGTTCGTCGTACCGCTTACGGCGTTACCAGTGAAAGAATTTTCCCTATCCACTCCCCACGCGTTGCAAGCATCAAGCTCGTTCGCCAAGGGAAGGTACGTCGTGCAAAGCTCTACTACATGCGCGATCGTTACGGCAAAGCTGCTCGTATCAAAGAAATTCATCGCTAATCAAATTACATGCATCATCAAAAGGGACTGGTTCCTCTATGGAGCCAGTCCCTTTTTTGTACTTTCATCAATGTGAAGCAATTTAACAGCCTCCTCCTCCCTTATTTGCTACCTAGTCCCTGTTTCAGCTGCCCTCGCGCAAATCCGTATCATCCTCGATAATTAAAATCTTGCTCATTTTCTTCACCACCTATGTGGTTATATTGTATCAAGACTTGCCAACACTAAAAAGCAAAAGAGATGGTTGCACCATGCAGCCATCTGTTTTTCTTTATTCAGATTGAACGTCGCGGTGAGTCAGGAGCCTGAGGGTGAGGGCGGCGAAAATCACTGTGTACACGGCGGTCATGAGGGCGAGCTGGCCGGTGTCGACGACGAGCTTGGGATTGTTGGCGCGCATGCCGAGGGCCATGAGGGTGTAGGGCCAGTAGATGCCGAGGCCCTGGGTGGTGAGCAGAAGTCCTGCGATGCCGCCGAAAAGTCCCAGCACCACCGGAATGACAAAGCTCCGCATGAGTAGGCTCAGAAAAAGCTGCACGGCACAGATAGCGGTGCTTCCCAGGGCACCACAGGCGAGCCATTCAAAAAGCGCTGGCGGCAGCGCGTCGCTAATGCCGGCGAGCTTGCCACCGATGATAAAATACACGCCAATCAGGCCCTGGGTGAGGACGCTCACGCAAATCGCCGGGATGAGCTTGCCCAGATAGAGGGCCCAGCATGGCACAGGCGCCGTCATGAAGCTGTTGAAATTGTGGTCGCTGGCCTCCAGCCACCACTCCCAGGCGCAATACACAGAAATCAAGGCTGGCAAAAAGAAAAATGCCGCAAACAGGGTGTGCTGAGTCCAGAGGGAATACCAGTCATCGTCGAGCACGGCTTGGTTGGCGAGATAATTTGCCGTGCCGAGAAACGCCGGAATCAGCGGCAACACCACAAAGGCGAGCCACACTGGCGCGCGGCGTCCCTTGAGCAGCTCTGCGCGTAAACTTCGAATCAATGCCATCATTCACACCTCCTTGCGCACAAAGAGTGTGCGCCCAACGACATAAAATACCAGCATCCAGGCAAAGAGCAGCACCAGATCTCTTGTATTCGGCGACAGCCAAAAATAATTGACGGTGCTTGTCGCCGCATCCCAGCTCATGCCGCTTGAGGCCAGCGCCCCATAATAGCTCCACGGGAGCAAGAGCCGCAGGGTGCCCGGAAAAAACAGGCTCATGAGCCCGAGGAAGCCTCCGGCAATGCCCACAATAATCGCGATCGCCTGATTGGCATAGCGCAGCGAAAGGCCCAGTTGCAAGAGATAGAGCATCATCGACACGAGCCAGCTAATGAGGGTGAATCGTCCGAGCATCTGCCACGGCATGGCACCGCCAAAATTTTCCCAGTAACCGAGCACAATGAAGGCGCCACTGCGCACGAGCACCAACACCGCCAGCATGACCGCGCCCCAGAGGAGCTTGGCGCGATAAAGCTTTTTCGGCGTGGTCAAGGTTTCCAAGAGCTTCAAGGTGCCGCCCTTGTGCTCAATCTCGACATTTCTGCTCGCCAGCGTCGCCACCGCCAGTGGCAGAATAAAGCAATCTGTCAGCGACAGGGTGTACAAAAGCCACTGCCAGCCGCTGACCAGCTCTGTGGCGTCCATGTCCTTGAGGGACATGCCGACCCATAGAAATTGAAAAATCAGCACGCCCACGTACAAGAGAAAAATTTTGCGCCGTCGACATTTGTAAAATTCGAGTCTCAGCCCTTTCATAAGCTCACCGCCCGTCCAGTAAGCTCGAGGAAAATGTCCTCGAGGCTCTTCTCCCGCTCCTCGAGCCGCAAAAGGCCAATGCCCTCGCCGGTGAGGAGGCGGCAGAGCGCCATCGTGTCATCGTCGGACAATAGTGGCAAAATCAGCCACTCGTTTTCCAGGCTCACGGCCATGCGCTGTCCGCGCAGGAGCCGCTGCACCTGGCGATTGTCGGTGGTGCGCAGCGCCAGATGATGCGCGCTGCGACTGTGGAGCGCCGCGAGGGTGTCCTGATAGACGAGCTCGCCCTCGCGAATGATGCCGACGTGGTCGGCCATCTGGTCTATTTCGCTCAGCAGATGGCTTGAGACGACGACCGTCATGCCAAAACGCTCGGGCAGCGTCTTGATCAGGGCGCGCATTTCCTGGATGCCAGCCGGATCGAGACCGTTTGTCGGCTCATCGAGAATGAGGAGTCGCGGATAGCCCAAGAGCGCCGCCGCCAGCCCCAGCCGCTGCTTCATCCCCAGAGAATAATGGGCGACGCGCTTGTCCTTTTGATCCGCCAGGCGCACGATTTCCAGCACCTCGCGAATATGTTGTGCGGGCACACCGCGCATGGTCTGAACAATGCGCAGATTTTCTTCGCCGGTGAGATGACCGTAATAGCTCGGGCTCTCGATGAGGCTGCCGATTTGCTTGAGAATGGTCAGGCGATTGCGTCGCGTCATCGGCGTGCCAAAGACGGTGATGTCGCCGGCGGTCGGTCGCGCGAGGCCGAGAATCATTTTTAGCGTCGTCGATTTACCGGCGCCGTTTGGACCGAGAAAGCCGTAGATTGCGCCCTCGGGCACACGCAGTCGCAGGTCATCGACGCGCATGACGTTGCCATATTTTTTCGAGAGATGGTTGGTTTCTATGATTGCCATCGTTGGTTCCTCCATTTCTTTTTAACGATGGCTTTATTTTAATGCGCCTGCCTTACGCGCCGATGACAGCCACCTTACGCTTACCTTAACTTTCGTCGCGAGGCGGCAATCGCCGCTGCTGCTATGTTATAATGAAGGAAAATTCGAGGAGGGATCATAATGGCACGAAGGATTCTCATTGTGGACGACGAGCCAACGCTCAGGGAAATGATCGCACGCATTCTCTCGCAGGCGGGCTATGATATTTTTGCGGCGGCAAATTGCAGCGAGGCCCTGGCGATTTTTCAGCGCGGTGGCATTGACGCGGCGATTTTGGACGTGATGCTCCCAGACGGCGACGGTTTTTCCCTGTTCAAGCAGCTGCAGGCGTTGGGCGATGTGCCGATGCTGTTTCTTTCGGCGCGGGACGAGGATGCGGCGCGCCTTGAGGGACTGGGACTCGGCGCCGACGACTACATCACCAAGCCCTTTCTGCCCGAGGAGCTCCTCTTGCGATTGGCAGCCGTGCTGCGCCGCGTCTATCGCGACGATGACAAAAGCACCGCGCGCCTCGGCGACATCGAGATTCTCTGGGGTCGCAGCGCCGTGCGTAGAAATGGCGAAACGCTCGCCCTCACCGCCAAGGAATTTGCCCTCCTGCGCAAGCTCTGGGACAACCGCGGCAATATTGTCACCACCGACGCCCTCTGTGAGGCGCTCTGGGACGGGCCAAACATTGGCTATGACAACACGCTGATGGTGCACGTGCGTCGCCTGCGCGAAAAAATCGAAGCTGATCCGTCGCACCCGCACCATTTGCTCACGGTGCGCGGGCTGGGCTACCGGCTGGCACGGGAGGAGGTGCCATGAAGCTACGCACCCTCTGGCGCTCTGCCGCTCTGCTGACCCTTGCGGCAGCGCTGTTTTTTGCCCTCTTTTGCGCGAGCGTCATCGCCTTCACCGCCTCCCTCCTCCTCACTGACAATAATAACAACACCGACTCGAATCTCAACACCATCGCCCAGAGCCTGACGCTGAATGATGATGGAAGCTATCATTTGCCAGCAGAAAATGCGGCGGCCCTCGCTGACAAAAATCGCTGGGCCATGCTCATCGGCGAGTCTGGCGATGTACACTGGCAGCTTGACAAGCCCGCTGATGTGCCCGCGCACTACGAGATGACAGACGTCGCCCGCTTCACGCGCTGGTATTTGGCAGATTATCCCGTCACGACCATTGTCCGCGACGACGGTCTATTCATCATCGGCGAGGCCAAGGGCAGCATCTGGAAGCACGACGTCGCCATGGCGACCGATACCCTGCGCATCCTGCCAATTTTTGCGCTGGCGAGCTTTTTGCTCATGCTGGCGGCAGTGCTGGCCGTCTCGGCGCTGTTGCTGCGACGCTGGTTTCGTCAGGATCAGGAGCGGCTCGACGCCGTGCGCGCCGACTGGATTGGCGGCGTCTCCCACGATATTCGCACGCCCTTGTCGCTGGTCATGGGCGCAGCCAGCGATCTTGCTGATCGGCCCGAGGTGGATGCCAGCGCCCGAAGGCAAGCGGGCATCATCCGCAGCCAGAGCCTGGCCATTCGCCAGCTCGTCGGCGATCTCAATCTCACCATGCGCCTGGAAAGCGCGATGCAGCCCCTGCGCCGCGCCGCCCTCCAGCCGGAAGCGCTGGTGCGTCAAGCAGTCGCTGATTTTCTCAATAGCGGCATGGCCGAGGGCTATCCGTTGGACATCGATCTCCCGGAAACGCCGCTGCCGCAGATCGACGCCGACGCTGCTCTGCTCGCACGCGCCCTCGCCAATCTCCTCACCAACGCCGTGCGCCACAATGCAGCTGGCTGCACCATTTGCGTCGGCGCCCGCGCCAGCGGTCGTCACGTCATTCTCTATGTGGAAAGCGGCGCACCGGCCGCCCCACCAGCTGCGCCAGCAAATGCCCTCGCGCCCGATGGCAACGCCGCCCACGGCACCGGCTTGCGCCTGGTCACACAAATCGCCCGCGCCCACGGCGGCGAGGCGCGATTTTCTAGCGGCTCGCATTTCCGCTGCGACATTTTCTTACCAATATAAAACGAGCGCCAGCGACAGGCTCCTTTGTCGTTGGCGCTCATTTTTTCAAATCCTAAGAATGCGGAAGACGCGACGGCGCGTAAAGCGATAGACCATCGCCAGCAGCGCACTCACGCCGACGATGACCAGGGCGCTCGCGCCGAGTCCGGCGAGCTCGCCCGCCGTCAGCCGACCGTCGTTGGCAAACATGATCAGCGTGTAGAAGGCGTAGATGCTGGCGGTGCCGATGACCGCCGGTGTCACAAAGACGCGGCGAATTTGGCTCGTGGCGCTGCGGCGGAGATAATTCGGCGGCGCGCCGAGATGGCGCAGGTCGTCATAGACGCGGCGGTTGGTCATGGCGATGCTCAAACAGCGCGTGTGGGCAATGACAAAGACGGCGACAAAGCAGATAATCGCGATGAAAATGAAAATCATCAGAAAGACCGCCATGGTTTTGACAAAATCCGCCTGGTCCAACACGCGAAAATGCGGCATGTACATCCAGCTCGTGCGGAATTCGGTGCCGTTGCGCTCGTCGTAATTGATTGGCTTGGCACCCCAGCTGGCAAGCTCGTCGCGATCCATGAAGTAGCTACCATTCTCGGCAATTTCTCGTTCGCGCACGACCGGATCCCAGCCGTCGGTCTGCGCCACGTCGAGGCTCGAGCCATCGACAATGGCGTTAAAAAGCGCCTTGGCGAAATCGTAGGTCTCGTCGGGATTTTTCACATTGAAGCAGACCATCTCCTCGCGCCACTGGTCATTCAGTCCTGCCGCCATCTGCGCATAGTCGCCATCGTTCATAATGTAGTGACCGTAGAGGCTGTCGTTGGCGACGCTCTCCTCCTGTCGCACCGCAAGCTGTGCGCCCGTCTGGGTGTTGGTGACGAGGGTCGGCGGTGTGCCAAAGGCATAGCCATCGTTGCCATCCTTGGTGAGAATGGCGGTCAGCGTTCCCGGCGCAACATTGACGCGCTCGCCGGTGAGGACTTCGTAGCCACTGGCCGAGAGGAAGAGATTGGAGCTTTCGATTTCCTCATACACGTCCTCGTAGGTGGTGCCGAGCTTGGTTTGGGTTTCCACCGAACGCTCGCCGTCGACTGCCAGCCGCAGCATGGTGGCTTCATGAAAATCGGTGATGGTGACATGATATTGATCTGCCAGGGCGCGCACGTCATCTTCCTTCGGCACGTCCTGATCGGCGCGGTAGTGGTAGAGATAATCCACCGGCGCATTTTTGTAGACCATGCTCTGGCCGACGCCGAGCATCGGCGCGTAGAAGCTGGCGAAAAACGCCCCGGCAATGAGCAGCGTCATCACGAGCATGTTGCGCACCGTCTGCCGCGCCTGGAATTTCATCATCGAGACAGAAATGATGTCCTTGTAGCGTTTGCGACGGCCGCCCCAGCCATTGCCCACCGTGTGGAGCATGAGCATGTAGAGTCCTGCAAAGAGCGGCAGATAGAAAATCACCGTCAAAAACTCCGGCGCGTACCAGTGCAGCACGCGCACAAAGAAGGTTGGCGCAAAATAGCCCAAGAGCCCGCCAACGGTCATCAGCAGAATTCCCAGCCAGCTGTAGCAGCGTGGCACAGGGCGAATCGGCTCGCTCTTGTGACTTTCGCGGACGACGTCAATGATATCCGTGCGTCGCACTGAGCGCCCGCCCATGACAAATAGCATCACCGTCACAAAGGCAATGAAGGCCAGCGACGGCAGCCAGCCTTTCAGCCCAAAAGAAAGGGCCATTTCTGCGCTGTCCACGACAAAAATGCGGAAAAGCTGCCAGATGCCCCAGGCCACACCGAGCCCAGCCACCGCGCCACCGATGCCTGCGGCAGCACTCACCAGCGCCAGCTCCTTGCGGAGCTCACGCGCCAGCTGCGCGCGCGTCGCGCCCAGCGCCAGAAAAATGCCCGTCTCTGCTGACTTCTCGCGGAAGAACAGGCCCGCTGCATAAATTGTAAAGACTGCGCAGCCCAGCACCGTCAGCACATAAACCATCATCACCTGCTTGCGGCTGTCGCCACCGTCCGGAAGCACGTCGAGCACCGTCGGCGAATAACTCATCAGCGAGTAGGCGGCGATCAGCATGACAGAAATAAAGCAGCAGATCACGAGGAGCAAATAGTTGGCGCGATTTTTCTGCCGCAGCTGGGCATAGATGTCGCTAAAGCGCGTCATCGTCCTCACTCCTTCCCCATTTCGCGAACCGCATCCAGGAGCGCATCCTGAAAATCCATGCGCGAGCCATTGCCACGGCGCAGATTTTTCCAGACGACACCGTCGCGCAGGATGATCACCCGATCACAGAAGGACGCCGCGTAGGAATCATGGGTCACTATGAGAATCGTCGCTTGCATTTCCGCCTTGGCCTGGAGAAAGCTATCGATGACAGCGCGGCTCGATTTGGAATCGAGGTTGCCCGTCGGCTCGTCGGCGAGAATCATCAGCGGGCCATTGACGAGCGCACGCGCCACAGCCGTGCGTTGCTTTTCACCGCCGGAAATTTCTGCGGGATATTTCGCCTTGATCTTCGCCAGTCCAAAAATATCACAGAGCTGGTCGGCACGCAGCTCTTCCTTGTCGCTGACGCACCCGGAGATGATCGCTGGCAGGAGAATATTTTCTCTGACCGAGAGCCCATCCAGGAGTAGAAAATCCTGGAAGACAAAGCCCAGCTTTTGGTTGCGCACTTCCGCCAGCGTGACCTCATCGAGCTTGGCGATTTCCTCGCCGGCGAGAAGAATGCTGCCACTGTCTGACGGCTGGTAGCAGGAAATACAATTCAACAGCGTCGTCTTGCCCGAGCCCGACGCGCCCATGATGCCGACAAATTCACCGGCGGCGATTTCAAAATTTACGCCCTTGAGC
Source organism: Peptococcaceae bacterium (assembly GCA_030524315.1). Taxonomy (GTDB): domain Bacteria; phylum Bacillota; class Peptococcia; order Peptococcales; family Peptococcaceae; genus UMGS1590. The sequence goes on along the minus strand of JAUNGU010000021.1, from coordinate 104 downwards.
ACCTCGTAGCGTTCACTGCCCACCTGATAGGATTTGTGTAAATCGTTGACCTGTAACATGATCGTTGCCTCCTTTATAAAATCGACTGGCGTTGTTTTCTTGTC
>JAUNGU010000020.1 GCA_030524315.1 Peptococcaceae bacterium | reverse complement strand
CTGTCAGCGCGCCCAAAATGGTTTCAACAGCAAGCATTTCTTCTTGTCCTCTCTCTTGATAGATTCTTTATTCAATGCTATAATATTATAACACAGCTTATTATTTTTTACAGCTGTTGGCCATCACGCGGGGCTGTACTGGCTTCGACGGGAGATGACGATTTCTTTGTAAGCGTATCAAGTTCGCCCGGCCTTGTAAAAACGAGCAACTTAAATTTAAACGCTAAAAACGAAAATTTAGCTTTTGCAGCGTAAGCTGTAAACTTCCTACCTGCTGCGCCTGAGGTGCGGGATAGGGAGCCAAATCATCAGGCTACCGACGACCGATTGAGAAATACGCCGCCGGGAAACCAATTTCTCTCGCAGTGAGCAAGTATGATTGTGGACGTGCCAGCTGTTAAATCAAAACACAATCTACATACGTAGAAAGCTTAGCGGTCGGTCTTTCGGACAGGGGTTCGACTCCCCTCAGCTCCAGAGTTTTTTTGCAAACTGGCGCAAATGGCTTCATTAAGCCAAATCGCACAATAGCAAAATAATTATATAACACAGCAAAATGCTAAAGTACCGTACCATTACTGTACCACGGCGAACCATTTGCACCACGAAAAGAACTGCTTTTTAGCGGTTCTTTTTTACGTTTTTATGTAAATCTAACGTCCTCAAAAAAAACAAGCCTCGCAGCTGACACAATCGTCAGTCGCGAGGCTTTCATCGTTCTATTCAGCTTTCTCTTCCTTTTCCACCGCCCGCAAAATCATAATCGCCGCCTCTTCTCGAGAGCATCCGTCCTGCGGTCTTTCGCCGGTAGTGATACCCGCGTCCACAGCTGTCGCAAGGTCGTCGGCCGCCCAATCGCTTGGCTTGTCGGCTTTGCTTTTCGCATACAGGCTCTTCAGCCATGCGGCTTCTTCATTGCTAAATTGTGGCATTTCTTCTTCCTCGCTTTCTGGTTCTGTCTCTGGTTCTTCGGTGGCATTCATGATCTCGATGGCGCGCTGTTTGATGTACCCGAGCTTGGAATAATAGCGGCCCGGGCAGGCGGTGCTGGAGAAATCTTTGTGGCCGTAGAGTGGCAGCACGCCGTAGATGCTATAGAGGTCGGCGATACGCTCGCAGACGGTTTCAAGATCGGCGGCGCTCATTTCTGGGCGGCATTCCAGGCCGATGGAGGTGAGGTTGGCGTTCCAGTTGCCTGCGTGGTAGGCGGTGTCGTAGTGGTTGACGATGCAGGCCACGCGCCCAGCCTCGATGACTTCGTGAGCGGAAGTCGGGCTGGAAGGGCTCTGGAACCAGCTGATGACGCCTTCAAAGGTTTGGCCGTCGGTGCCCCAATGGTGCAGGATGATTTTGTCAATCTCGCAACCTTGGCGTCCTGGGGTATAGCTGGCGGCGTTGTAATCGGTAATGTATTCGTAGCTCATTTATTCATCTTCTTTCTTTTCTTCAGCTCTGCGGGTGATTTCTTCTTCAATTTTGTCGACAAATCCTGTCAGTGGGCTGATTTCGACGCCGAGCTTGCCGAGGTTCTCGAGGATGGAACGGAATTCCATCAAGAGATAGCCGCCATAGAGCACGTAGAGGGCAGCGATGCCGAGGTCAGCTGGCACGAGGGCGGCCACTGGAATGCAGGCGACGAGCACGATGATGCTCAGGAGCTTGCGCAGGATGCCGTTGATGCCTTCCTGGGAGCGGAATTCAATGTCGGTGGAGCGCCACGCGGCGACGGTGCCGGTGAGAAAGTCGAGGATCATCAGCACGCAGATGACGGCGAGAATGTAAATGACCTTCCCCTCCGGCGAATCACCAATGTGGCGTAGGTTCTCAAAAATGAGTACAGCTTGTTCGCTCATGGTTCCTCCTTTCTATACAATCCGCAGCGCCTTGGTGACCGGGTCCTGGCTGCAGGCTGGGACCGTCGCGGTGCCGGTGCGCTTCTCGAGTGCCGTGTTGTAGAACGTCTTCCCGGCCATAACGTCGCCTGGCTGGGCGTCGCCGGTGAGGATGACCGCATCGACGCTGACCTTGGCGAGCAATTTCCCTGCCGCTGGGCTCACGGTAACGGCCTCAGTGGCTGGGGCGACGGTTTTTTCTTCCGTCTGGACGTATTTCGTCACAACCTCACCGTCGGCAATGGCGTCAATCCAGCCGGCCTTGATCGTGGCGCGTGGGGTGATGGTGACGGGATAGGCGCTCTCCGTGTCACCCAGTACAGCGCCGGTGACGTCGGCCGCTGGCGTGGCAGCGCCGTCGGCAACGCTGGTCTCGATGTCCGCGTCGTAAATCCCAGCGGGGATGCTCACGGTCTTGCCAGTCGCCGTGACAGCGTCAGCAGCGCGGCTCTCGGCGGCGCCGGTGACTTCCTCGCCCTGGATGTAGGCGGTTTTGCCTTTGCGGATATCGGCGGCGGCCGCGGTGGCGCCATCGGTGTCGATAAATTTCGCGTCGCCATTCTCGCCTGTCAGCGGAATGTTGACGTAGCCGACGTCTTCGTAGTTGACTTTGTTGATGGTAATATTTTTTGCCATGATGCTTCATCCTTTCTATGAAACAGTGATGTGGAATCCGTTGTATGTAATCAGTCCATAATTGGACGGAATCGGTTCGATGACGATGTCCTCGCGCAGGGTGCGATTGCGCGTCGGCACGACCTGGGCCACGCCTTGCGGGGTGAAGCGGTAGCTGCCCTCGTAGGGCGCAGCGGCAGCGCCGCCAATGAGAATCGCCTGCATGATCGCGCAGTCGATGGTTGGCGCGCGCGGCGCAATGCTCGCCTCGATGATAGGCCGGGCCACGAGCTCGGCGGTGATGATGCGCATTTAGATCACTTCCTTCGAGATCGATTCAATGACGTCAATCTTCTGTGGTCGGATGCCCACGACGTCGCCGGTGGTATATTTGACACGTATGTCCAACGGTACCTTGCGGCCCAATTTTTTGAAAGCAAAGGTCTCGGCCTGGCTGAGCGGGAAGTAGAAGACACTCGCCTCAGCGTCATGCTGCACCTCGCTGGCGCCCTCGGCGCGCCAGTGCTTGACCAGCGTCCCCAGGCAGATTTCCACGTCGGCGATAGCAGAAATATCCAGCGCCTCGCCCTCTGCCGTCAGCCTGATGCCTAGCGCGTATTGATCGCCTTGCTTGATCATGACCACTTCACCTCCCACTTCTTGCCATCGATAATCGTCGTCTTCGTGCGCGTTTTGCCCGCGATGGTGTAGCGCTCCACGTAGGTCTTACCGTCGGCCTTGGCCGTGGAAATGCGCACGCCCATCGTCGTACTGCCGTCGCGCAGGGTCTCGGTGTACACCGTGTCACCTGCGCTAGTCGTCGTCTCAGTGCCAACAGCGTCGTAGAGCTCCTCGAGGATGCACCAATACTGGCGCAAGTTGAGCGTGCCGGTGACCAGCTCCCCATCCACGTAGGCCGTGGCACCCAGCGCCATGTCCTCCGCCGTCGCCGTCGCGTCCGACGAGTCGACGAAAACCGCATCGCCACCACCGCCCGCAAGCGGCACCGCGATGGATGGCACGCCCGCGTAGGTCGCCTTCGCGATTTTTATGTCCTTGCCCATACGGGATCACCTCCCTACGCGCTGACCTCTTCCCAGCCATCCGGATGCTCGGCAGGCGACCACACATTGTTGTCCTGCTTGCTGCGCCACACCTTGCCGCCTTCCGTGCAACAATCGCCCTTGCCATATGGGCTCGTCGCGATTGAGACAAACGGCAGCGCCTTCGCCGGGTCCGTGCTCCAAACAAAACCCCACTGCGCAGGCAGCTGCTCCGGCTCATCGGTGTAAATCGTGCTGTCGTAGACCTGCAGCAATCGCACCACACGCCCCGCAGAGGACCGGCAGACGAAACCCACTGGCCGCTGTAGCATGTTCATCGCTGCACAGGCGGCAGCGAACGACGGAATCTTCTCCGACTCAGCATACAGCGCCGTGCCATCCATGCTGGCGCTGCGTTCCTGCAGGTCAGCCGCATCTGCGCGACCCTTCTCGCGCATCGCGTCGGTGTAGAGAGTGTTGTTCATTGTTGATCAGTCCTTTCAAAAATAAATATAATTATATTTACCGAATCCATTGACACATACAATAGTATGTATTATAATAAACTTGTCAGGAGGGATACCGATGAAATCAATCTCATCACGTCAAATCCTGAAGATGCTCAAGGCCGATGGCTGGGTCGAAATGCGGGTCAGAGGCAGTCACCACCAATTGCGACATCCTGTCAAAAAAGGCATCGTGACCGTCAAACACCCCATCAAAGACATGCCGCCAAAGACCGTCAGGAGCATCGAAAGACAGTCGGGGCTCAAATTCGAATGAGCCCCGGCGCTTCTTTAAGCCAAGGAGGTATTTTCTATGAAACTGCCAGAACGATATTGCTACCCCGCCGTTTTCACCTACGAAGACGGCTACCAAATTGCCGTCGAATTTCCAGACCTCGACGTCGCCACCTGTGGTGAAGACGACGAAGAAGCCCTGTTCTCAGCCCGCGAGCTCCTCGGGCTCGTCATGTTTGGCCGCGAAGAAGACGGCGAAGACATTCCCGAGCCGTCTGACCTCCTGGACGTCAAGCTTGCGCCCAATGAGCGCGCCATGCTCGTCGATGTCTACATGCCATCCATCCGCATGAGCGAAGTCAACCGCTCCGTCAAGCGCACCGTCACCCTCCCAGCCTGGCTCAACGCCAAAGCCATGGAAAACGACATCAACTTCTCGCAAGTCCTGCAGCAAGCCCTCAAGCAGCAACTGCATTTAAGCTAAGCAGCAAAGGAGCCCCCATGGAAGAAATCATTAGCAAGGGAACGCCAAATTGGTCGGTCACGGCCGTAGAACCGCATGAGGACTACACCCTGACTGTCACCTTCGTCACTGGTGAAAAGAAACGTTATGATGTGCGCCCTCTGCTCAAGTATCCAGCCTTTGCGCCATTGAAAAACCTCGACCTGTTCATGCAGGCACACGTTGAATGCGCAACCGTCGTCTGGAATGACGACCTTGACATCGCACCAGAAAGCCTCTATGACAAAGGCATTTCGCTATAAATCGACATCACCTAACACGCCCCCGCAGGCGTGTTTTTTTTACGCGCCGACGCTATCGACGCCCTCACGGTATGCCGCATCCAGCGCTGTTTTCGATACAGCGCCAACCGTCTGCAGATCATACAATTCGTCCGTTTTCGCCGATTCCTTTTCGAGGAGATCGGCGATTTTTTTCAATTTAGTATGTAATTCGTTCATATTAGTACCTCCTTATGAAAAATCAACATAGTTAAAATTCATGCCCGTAATATCAACAGCTTCCAATCGTGTAGCAAATCTGAGAATGCTTTTTTTCTCGCCATAGCCAATTTCTTTAACATCTTCTTGTTCTCCACCAGGAGCATAAGTGATCCTCGCAGTGAAATAATCTCGGTTGCCAACCGTAACATAATTTACGAAAAATTTTCCCGTAGTTACACCATAATCTTCAGCGTTGAAAGAACCATTAACGCCAATACCCCTTAATATAGATATAGCGTTGTTTGATTTTCTAATTATTGCATCACATATTGATAGGTTCCCCCAGATTGCTTGCTTACACTTTTTATTTTTTAGAACTTCAGTCATTGCGATGGAATTTTCGCACAGTGCTGTAAAAGCATTAACACTTCCTGTAACAGCACTAGGCGTTGTCAGTGCATTCCAGGTAACATTACTGACAGCTCCACATGCACTCCCGCAATACGTTCCAAATTTATTGTTATCCGCTGCCCATTGCACCAAATATTTTGCAACATCTTTATTATTAGCAACATCCTTACTCGCAATAAGCTCTCCCATTCTTTCGGAATCCTTGTACGTTACTGATGACGTCCCGTTAGTCTTAAGATCGCTAACATATTTCGCAATATTAGAACCTGCAATAATATCTTTTGTCGTTAAGTCGATGATCGTAAGCCTATCCAATATCTCATTCAACTTCCCTAATTCAATAGCGCCCATTGTTATATCCACTCCTCCGTATAAATCAACCCAGTGCTATCCACCGTTATCCTATGCGTCTTCGTCGTCCCGTCAATGGTGTACACCTCCGTGAACACCCGCCCATCCGCGCTCTCCGTCGTCACGCGGCTCGCCTGCTCGGCGCCAGCGGCATCGTAGAGCACCTCGCGATAGGTCTTCTCGCCTGTGGTGTTCGATGGCAGCGTCGTCACCTTCTTCGGATACACGGCCTCCAGATTGTGCCACCGCTGCTCCAGCGTCACCACCCGCGCCGCCAGGGCTGCGATGGCGGTGTCGACGGTTTGGGTGATGCTCTCTTCTAGGTCATTTACCTTAGTTTCTAATTGCTTCACACCACGCCACAAGAGCCCTTCGAGGGTTGATAGGGATTCTCTGTTCATTGACCGTCAACCTCCATTCCTGTGCTGTCGAGGGTGCGTGTTGTCATTGTGCTGTCAATGACGGTGGTTTCTGTATATTTCAGCGTCTCGCCGTCCTCTGCAATAACGGTGGTGCGCGTTGCCGGTGTTGGGCTGGCGGCGTTCACTGTTGCCACCAGCGTCATTGGCAGACTGGTGCCCGCACCGCTCAGCGTCATCCCGTATTTTTCCGCCAACCGATCAAAATCATCCGGCAGCTGGTCGTCGGGGATTTTGCCTTGCGCGTCCAGGGATGCGAGGCCGTCGGGTTGGCCTTTGGTGTCGAGGACGGTGGTGGTGATGGTCTCAACAACGTAGCGCTGCATTTCTGCGGCGGAGACGGTGCCTGCAGGGTCGACGCTGACGTGGACGCCGTCGGCTTGGCCGTACTGGAAATAGAAGGTCCACTCGGCAGAGAAGGACGCCATTTCTCCGACGGCGGGGATGATGGTGCCTTGACCGGTTTCGGCCTGGGCGATGAAGTAGAGAATCTCGCCTTCATCGGGATCGTCGGCGTAAAAGCCGATTTGCTTGGCGGTGTAGCCAGTGGTGACGTCGTCGTTGGTGATGTGGATTTTGACAGCGCATTTGCCGTCTTCGGGATAGCTGACGCTGGTCACCTTGGTCAGCGTTTTTTTGACGTCCTCGACGCGCGTGGCCTGCATGAGCAGCCCTGGCGTGACGCTGGCAGCGCCGATTTCTATTTTGGTAATCTCCAGGCTGTGGCCCTCGATCAGCTTGGACTGAAGGGCCAGGCCCTTTTGGGTGAGGACAGCATTTGCCCAAATGTTCATTGTTGCACCTCCACTCGGTAATATTCTGCATGGGTCTGGGCGATGGCGATTTTGATGTCAGACTCGGCGACGGTTTCGGTGGCGACCTGGATCTCGTAGATCAGATGCGCCGGTTTGCGCCGCTCGAGCACAGCGACGGCCGGCTGGATCGACGGCACCACCTCGCGAATGTTCACAAGGAAGGTGTGGGGCCCAATGTGCTCGGTAATTTCTACGGGCACGCCGCCCAGCGCCGCTGAGATGGCACCCGCGAGCACATGCGGATTCAGCGGCCCACGCAGACGAATCTTGGCAGCTATTTTCTGCTGGCGCTGGCTGACCGTCTGGCTCGGGTCGGTGGGGATGCGGTAGTAGCGCTCCCATGCCTTCAAGAGTAGCGTCGATGCGCTGGCCACACCCTCGCCCTTGAGAGCCTCGGCAATCTCCACAGCGCCTGAAAGCGCCTTACCGATGGCTTCATAGATCCACAGCGCCACCTCGCTCTGGCCGTAAATCGGCGACACATAATCAATGATGCGCTGGGCCGTGGTGTCGGTGAGGATGCGCTGCATGAGATCTGTTGGATTTTTCATCTCATCCCTCCTCACACAGTGCCGCTCGTGAGCACGAGATCGTCAGCGGCGATGGTCGGCAGCTCGGTGATGCCGATGGGGAGATTGACGACGCCGTAATCCGTGCCGCCCGCTGTGCGCACACCGATTTGCAGGTCGCTGTAATCGTTAACGCCTTCGGTTTCTGAGAGCACGCGACCGACGCGGGAGAATTTGACCTCCTGCTCATCCATCGCCGTCTGGAGATACTGCGCGAGATTTTTGAGGACTTCCTGCTTCACAGTCTCAAGGGCATGCCCCTCTGCCAGCTCGATGACCGCCTGAATGCCGATGGCAAGCGTCGCTGGTGCCGCCACGGTCAGGCGCGCGCCCACAGGTGCCAGCCGCGTGTAGGGGTCGTCGGGCCGCATGATGTAGTCGTAGACGGCATTGCGCAAGGTCTCGTTGGCCGGGTCGCCGTTGGCATCGGTGAGGACAATGGTCACCAGACCGCTGTCGTCTTGGGCAGGAATCACCACCGCCTCGCCGACGCCGCTAACGCTCATCGCCCAGCGCTTGTAGTCGCTGACGTTGCCGACAAAGCTCTGGTCCTGGGTGGCGTCGTATTCCTCAATGCGCAAAATCAGTGCCTCGTCGCTTTCTGCCAAGGTCCCGCCGGTGATGGCCTCGCGGTTTGTGACGGCGCTGATGCCGCCGACATTGCCCGCTGGGAAAATCACCGTCGCCGCTGGCGTGTTGCCGCTGGGTCCCGTGCGATTGCAGATGACGCCCACGTCGACACTGCCCGAGGCAGGAATTGTCGCATCAATAGTGGTGAGATACTCCACCGAAGGTGCGTTGTTGACTGACGCCGTCGAAAAGCTGCTGTCCTTGGGGATGATCGCGCCCACCTCGCCTGAGATGGTGATCGTGCCTGTGGCGGCAGTGGCGGCGCGACGGATCATGCCACGCTGGGCGGCGTGCAGCTCGAGATAATCGCCGTAGGACCACGACGGAAAAATCAGCTTGACCACCTCTGGCAGCACAAATTCATAGAGCATCGCCACCACCAGCGCCGTCGGCCGCGTCATGTTCCACTCGTGGCTGCCCTCTGAGACGTCAAAATCTCTAGGCAAGGCAGCAATCATACGCTGGTGAATCTCATCGGCGCTGCCGCCCTGCAAAAAATCTGGCGTTTGATATTCGATAGCCATCAGCCCTTCCCTCCTGTCAAAAATAAGGTCATATCCACCGTCACATCCTCGACACCATGCAGCGTCATCACCACAATTACCGCCCCGGGCATGAGCCAGTTGACGTCGGTGATCTCCACATAGGACGTGCGCCCGTAGGGATCTGCCAAGAGTGCCTCGGTGATTTGGCGCACGAGGATGCTCTCTGCCTCGGCTTGATTGGATGCAGCGAAAATCTTGTCATACTCGATGCCAAAGTCCGTCGAATAAGCCAAGTGCTTGTAGCGCTCTGTCGACAGGCAGTTGATCACCCACGACTGCCAGCTCTCGATGCCCGTGGATTCCTGGACGCGGTGGCGACCGTCGCGCACAAAATCGCCGTCCGTTTCATAATCAAAGGCGATGCCTGGACGGTAGCCGACGGCCTCGCTCTCCTCTTCGCCAAGGGCGGCGTAGGGATTTTCCTCGAGGGCATCGGTTGAAAATAAATTTGGCATAGTCTCACTCCTTTCAGCTGGCGACAACAATCGCGATGATAATCGGCTCATTGTCGCACCACGCCACCAGCACGCGATCACCAGCCCTTGGCGCGCGGAATTCCTGTGGCAGCTTGTGGCTGTGGGCCACGGTGCAGGTGGCAGGCTCTGTCTCAAATGCGCCTGTTAGCGAGAGCGCAAGCATGTAATCCCCCTGCGGGATGCGGTCGCCCAAGCCATCGAGCTTGAGAGCGAGGTTGCCCTCGATGGTGCCGAGCTCTAGCGGCGTTGTCCGCGCTGCGTCAATCGCCCGCGCCGTGCGTTTCGCAATCGAGCGGCCGAGGCGTTCCATATTATTTCCCATGGCGCTTCCTCCTTAAGCGAGCACGCGATTCATCGCCCAGCCGCAACGCAGGCCAGTCACCGTGCCATAGACGGCGTTGAAGCGCTGCAAATCATAGGTGACAACTCGCCCAAGTTCAGGACTACGGATGGTGTTATTTCCCACATACACCGCAACATGGCCATAGGTCCAGCCCGCTCCCGTTGCACAACTCGTTGCACCGATGATCATTCCTGGCTTGAGGGCGCTCACAGGATAATGGCAATAATTTTGTACCTGCTGAAACGCGTGGCCGCCCATATAGCCGATGCCTGCATTTTGAAAAACTAACGACACCCACATAGCACAAAGATCAGCACCAGGCGACGCTGTCGAATAAGCTGCGGAAATGACCGCCTGCTGCCCACCAGATAGCGGCCCTTCATTAGAAAGCCCAGGCACAAGGGCGTAGATGTCCGTCGATGAGTAAACGGTGCCGCCGCCTGCCGCGGTGCTGTCTGTAGTCTTCGGCGTTTCCTGGGCGATAGTCGACGCCAGGGCGTTGGTCGTGTATTCGCGCGGCACGCCGTTGTCGAGCATAAGAGTCATGGACGCGCCGCCCTTGAGGCTGATGCTGCGGGAGACGCTTTTGACGGTGAGATATTTGTCCATGATGTCGCCTGCATTGACGTAGACGAGGTCACCCTTGCGAATCCAGGGAATGTCCGGCGCCTGGACTTCAAAATCCTGAAACGGCCACTTGCTCAGATTGAGCAGGGTGGTCGCTTCTTTTTTGGCATCCTCGAGGCTCGACGCCTCATTGCGACCATAGACGCGCTGCAGAGTGCCGTAGGTGTCGACGTTGTCCTCGACAGTGGCTTCCACCGGCGCGCGGCTGCCCTCGCCCTGCTTGCCAAAAATGACGACGCGGGTGATCATCCCCTCCATCGTCTCAATGGAGCGCGTCTGGGTGACGTTCTGGGCGGCGTTGAGCTGGTAGTAGCTTGCGTTCTGGCCGACCTCGAGAATGTGCAGGGTGTTTTCCTCCATGCGCATGACATAGCGCTTGCCCGTCTTGTCGCGCACAGGGTCGAGGAGATTGTTAATGATGAGATTCGAGAGCGTCCCCTTGAGCAAGAGCTTTTCGTGCTTGATGGAGTCGTACTCGTATTTGAGCCCGACGCCCCAGGCGTTGCAAATGTTCTTTAGGATGTCTTCGGTGGATTTGCCGCTCGGGTAATAGTAGTAGACCTCCGACTCTTGCAAATAAATCATGTGGTCATAGCAGGTCATTTGAAATTCGCGCTTGCTATTGCTCGACGTGTATTGTTTGTTCCAGATCCAGCCGCGGAACACTTCTTTTTGGCCGCTGCCATCGTCGGCGTAGATGAAAACTTTCTGGCGGGCGCGGAAAACGTTCGTCGCCCATTTGCCGCTGATCTGGATGTTCATGAGGGTGAGGATGGCTTTCTGCGCCATCTGCCCTTCCTGCTCTGACAGCTCGAGGTCGGTGAGAATCGGATCGACGTGGTAGGTGGTTTTGTCGTCGACGATCTGCACGCTGTAGGTAGGACTTTCTGGATTGGCCATGAATGTTCCTCCTTCTATTTTTTCTTGGACGGGAGCTTGATGACGGTGCCCGGGAAAACCCAGGTGCCGTTGTTGGACGCGTGGCCCATTTCCGCTGCCTTTTTGTCGAGGGCCGTTTTGTTGAGCTTGTAAATTTCCTGCCAGCGGATGCCGTCGCCCAAATACCGCTGAGCGATTTCCCACATGCTGTCGCCCGCCTTGATGGTGTAGCTCGTCGCCTCCTCGCTGGGGCGCTTGCTGTCATCGCCCGACTCGCTGCTTTGATCCTGGCCGGATTCGGTCGTCACCTTGATGGTGATGTGCGTGCGCTCAATGAGGTGAAGCTGGTACTCAAAATCGCCAAATCCGCCGGTGACATCACCGCTGTAATCGGCAATGTAGCAATCAAAATTGAAGGGCGTGCTTGTGACCAGCACGTTCAGCGGCAGCTGCTTTTGCTTCCATTCGACAAGGATGTCGTGGTAGTAGCGCGGCGCCATGACGGCATCGAGGCGATTCATGCCTGTACCGTGGCGCTTGAGGCCGGGAAAAATGCCGTCCCACTCGAGCTCACGCAGGCCCAGCCCCAGCGGCAGATGGACAGGGCCCTTCTTGTAAATGTCGAAGGACGCCGCCACCGTCTCGCCGGTTTTGAACTGGATTTTTTCGGGCAGCCAGGGAAAGCGGATTTCCCGGTCGTCGCCCTCGGCCTTGAGATAAATGTCAATGTAATTGGCGTCGGCAAATTCTCGCCGGTTAAGTTTGTTCCATTCGGTGGTGGCTTGGGTGGCGGCGTTGACAGAATCCATCATTGTTTTTCGAAGCGACGCAACAAAAGCTGCGTTGGCGTTGTCAAAGATGCTCTTGTCGGCAATCGCCTTGTTGCTCGCATTGGCCGCATCCTTGAGATCGCCGTCATAAACGTAGTCGACATTTTCTGAGTGTAGCTTGTCATTCCAGCTGGCCATCAGGCACCTCCTAAGGTTGGTGTGTTGATAAATTGCGCCTCCAGAGCGTCAGCAAGGAATCCTGCGACGGTCTCAGCGATTTCCGATCCGCGGGCTTCAATGACCTCTGCCACGTCTTGACCGCCCTCAGCATGGACCTGGAAGGAGACGTGGACGCCGCCGACCTCGATGGTCGTTCCTTGAGGCTGAGGTCCCCCCGTTTCGCGCTGTGGTGCAAAGCGAATGCCTTCATCCTCACCGCCCTGCGCATGTCCACCGCGGGCAAAGCCCGGCACCTCGAGCATCTGCCCCGCCTTGGCCCAGAGCTTGCGCCCGCGCTCCCGACGTTGGCTCGAGAGCGGAATGATCATCTCTGGCGTGCCTTCTTCAGCGACGGTCACAAGCCGCGCGCCGCCGCGTACCATGCCACCGTCGCTATATCCCGGAATGTCCGCGCCGTAGAGGCCTCCGCGGAAGCTCTTGCTGCTTGAGCCCGAGGTGGTAACGTTGGACTTAACCTGGATGTTGACGGCGTGCTGAATCGCCGATGGTAGGCCAAAGTCGTTGGCCGTGAGACTGATTTTCGAGACACGCTTGTTGCCGGTGATGTTCCAGATGACGTTGTGCTTGTAGCTGTCCTTGAGGCCAAAATCTTTGGCCACGATGCTGACCTTTTTGCATTTCGTATCGGCTGAGACGTTCATCGTCGTCTTGCCACTGACCGCGTCAGGAATAGCCGCTTGCGCTTTTGCGCTGACGTCGGCTGGCACACTGGCGGCGTTGGCGATGCTTGTCTTGGCAGTGACGCTCACGTCCTTGGTCGTCTCCACCGGCTCCGTGAGCATGAGCCCCTTGAGCTGGACGCCAACAGCGCTTGCCAGGCTCACCGTGTCTTGATTGATTTTCGGCTCTGGCGTGATATTGATTTCTGCAGCCACGTCCTTTGGCAGAGCGTCCTTGACGGCGCCTGAGATGTTGAGGGACGAAAGCTGGGCGTACATTTGCGACATGAAGCGGCCTAGCGCCGCATAGGTTTCGGCGCTCAGATTGTGCACGCCCAAAATGCGCTCGACCTCATCGGCTGACCACGAGATCGGGTCGATGCCATCGGCCAGTGCTTGCTCGAGGCCCGCTTGCAAATTGGCCAAGCCTGCCTCGCCGAGCTGCACGCCGTAGTTGCTCCCAGCCAGCAGATCCAGCTCGACACGCATGACGTCGGCACGGAGCTCGTCGATGGTGGTACGATAGGAGTCTTGCAGTGCCGAGAGGTCGCTCTTGAACTGCGCATCGCTGTAGCTGGCATCTTCTGAGAGGCGCAGATTCAGAGCGCTCACCGCCACGGTGAAGGCTTCATCGGCGGCAGCCATGCGCTCGTCGATGGTCGTCTGCATCTGGCTGAGGAAGGCGTTAAAGGATTCGTAATCGAGCGTGCCTTCGCCAAATTTCAGCTTGGTGAGCTCGATGTTTGCCGAATACTCAGCGTTGGCCACCTTCTCGAGAATCTCGGCGATTTGCTGTTGCAACGCGGCAATTTCTGCGCCCTCGTCCATGTCGATGACGCCATCCTCGAGCGCCACCTTGACCTTGGCAGTGAGCTCGGTGCCGAGGCTGTCGAGCTGTTCCTGGAGCTGAGTGAAAATGGCATTGCCGCTCTCGAGGATGCGCTTGCCCTCGGCACCTTCCACATCCACGAGCATGCTCACGGCAGCGGTGAATTCATAGTGCTTGCTTTCAAGGACATTTTTCGCCTCGGTGACATAGCCCTCGAAGGATTCGACGATGCTTGCGACCTCATCGGCGTTGAATTTGACGCCGAGGCTCGCCTTCCAGAGCCATTTGTCGGTGGCCTGGCCGTAGCTGTTCAGGGATTGGACAGCGGCCTCAACCTGCTGCTGAGCTTGCTTGAATTTGTCGAAGCCCTCCAGCGCGTCGCCCCAGACAATCTGATTGGCCAGGCGTTGAATTTCTGCGGTGGTGAGCTTGATGTCGCCGAGGTTTTTCTTGGCATTTTCAAAGACCGCCTTGTCAAAGGCATCGGCAATGTCGTCAGCGGAAGCGCTGCTGTCCTTGAGGGTCGCCTTGAGATCCTCGCTCTCAACTTTGGCAGCGCGGATGGCTTTGGCGAGCTGGCCACCGCCAACGAGCCCGACAAGACCGCCGATGCCCGCGCCAATGGCCGTGCCCACACCAGGGGCGATGGCGGTGCCGACAAGGGCACCGGTGCCAACGCCAGCCAATGACACGCCACCCTTGGCAGCGTAGACCTGGCGGTCGGTTTTGTCTTCAGCGGTGAGAGCACGGTACATTTCATAGAGCCCCTTGACGGCGACACCGCCGCCAAAAATCCCACTGAGCCCTGTCGCCGCTGCGGCACCACCAGATAGCGTCGATGTCGCCGCGCCACCAGCCATGGCATAGCCTGCCGATGCCAGCGTCCCCAGTGCCCCAGAGCCACTAACCATAGCGTTACCGGTAGAGCCGATGAGCCCACGCGCAGCGCTACCTGCTGAGAGCACGCCGCCTGCCAACGACCCCAGGCCGCTGACGAGCTTCGCCGCGCCATAGCCGCCAACGAGAATTTTTGCCCACGTTGGTAGCGCACCCCAGACGTCAGCAATGGATTCAATGATTTTCTGGCCGATCCCCGAGACGTCAAAATTCTCGACAAAGCCCTGGGCAAAGCGCTGGGCGATGCTCGCTGCACCGTCTTCATCGAGGCCCGAGCCGTCGAAAACGTCGGTCATGCCCAAGAGGCCCTTGATCGCCTTTGACAGCAAGCTGCCCATTTTTGCACCGAGGGCTTCGGCTTTGTCGGCGAAGGCAGCCTGGTTCTCTTCCCACCACTCGCCGAGAGGGTCGGTGATGACGCCCTTCCAGAGCATCTTGATTTTCTCGCCGAGGCTGGCGTTTTGGAATTCGAAGGTGTCGGTGATCTCGTTGATGCGATTCACGGCGTTTTCAAATTTATCGGCCAGCGTCGTGGAAATCTGCGAACCAATGTCGTAGAGCAAATCACCGACGCGGTTGAGCCCATCCTGGGCCGTGTCGAGAAGCTCGACGACCGAGCCGAGGCCACGCTTGGCGCCATCCTGGAGCCCCTGGCCCCAACGGCGGAAAATGCTGATCTCGAAGGCGTCGGCAATTTGCGACTTGAGCCCTTCGACGGTTTCGTTGGCGGTGCGGGTCATCATGCCCTTGTATTCTTCCATGCCCTTCATGATGGCGGTGATCGCCTCGTCGCTCATGATCGCGCCCTTCTCGAGATCGCTGGCGAGCTTGGCGATGCCTTCATCGCCACTGCCGTAACCCAGGCCTTCGGCGAGATAGCGCTTGGCGCTGATGCCCGCCTCTGCCAGCTGATTGAGCTCCTCGGTCGAGAGCTTGCCCTTGCTCTTGATTTGCGCCAGGGCCAACACAATGCGCGAGAGGCCCTCGTTGCCCTTGCCGGTAGCCGCTGCGGCGTCGCCAATGACGGTCATGTCATCGATGATGCTCGAGGCATCCCAGCCCATGGCGATCATTTTCTGGGTGTTGGCAATGACCTCCGAGGTGTTGAAGGGCGTTTCCTGGGCGAAGACGTCCAGATCGTCCATCATCTGCTGCCCCTGGCTCTCGCCCAAGAGGGTCGAGAAGCCAATGCGCGCGCTGCTATAGGCATCGGCCAGGGCGATGGGCTTGGCGACAAATTGCTGGGCGGCGAGGCCCGCCGTCACGGCCAGCACCAGCGACTTGATGGAAAATAGCATATTTTTAATTTTTGTCAGCGGTGCCGTCGCCATATCCTTGACGCTGACCACCGTCTGCCAGGTTCTGCGCGTGAGACTTTCGGCGCTATTTTTGAGACTGCGAATGGTATTTGTCGCATTGGCGTCTCTAAGAGTAATCAAGCCGCGATAGGTCTTGTTGGCAAAACTTTTCGCGGCATTGGTTACCTTCAGGAGCACTGCCGTGGCCTTGTCGTCGGCACCGAGGCGCAGGCTGATTTTGCCCTTGGTGAGGCTCTTGACCTTCTTGTCGAGGGTGTCGAGCTTTTTCAGGAGCTTGTCGGCGCTGCCATCGATGATGACCTTGCGCGTGCCCTTGCCGAGCTTGTCGAGCTGCTCCTGGGTTTTCTTGGCGGTTTTGCCGAGCTTTTCGACAGACTCGTCGGCTTTTTTCGTTTTGCTCGTGACGTTGTCAATAAAGCGCGCAACGACCTCGATGATGACTTTGTCGGCCATGGTGATCACCCCTTTTGCTTGCCAAAATTCCTGACCTTGACGGGCGTGTCGGCTTCCAATAACGCCTTGCGGATGGAGGCCAACATAAACGCCCGCTCGCCGTCAGGGATTTTTTCATTTCTCGTTCTCAGGCCCATGAGGACCCCGGGCTCAAGGCCCAAATTCTGGAAAGCGAAGTGGAGAAAATACGCCAAATCGCTTTCTTCCATTAGTTTTTTGCGTATTCTTCCTCGCTCATATCCTCGCTGTTGAGGTCATCGTCGAGGCCGCTCACGTCAAGCACCACTTCAAAGAGGCGATTTTTCTCGCCTGCTGTGAGCAGCGCGTCGATGGTCTCCCAGTTTTCGATGAGGCCCGCCTTGTCCTTGACGGCGGCATTGCCCCAAATTTTCTGCTGGTCGGCCTCGACAGTGGCGAGATAAATCACCCAGCTTTTGAGCTTGGCGTTGTTGATTTCGCGCTCAATCGGCGGCAGCTTCTTGCCATTGGGATTGGGCTGATAGGTCGTCGCCTTTTTGCGGGCGATGCGAATCTGCTCATCCGAAAGTGGATGCAGATGTACGGCAAAATAAAAGACACCGTGGCGGCGAATTTCCACCTCGGTGATGTTTTCCTCTGCCTGCTGGTAATCCATCGCCGAAAGCAGGGCGTTGACAAGGTCATACTCGGCGTCCTTGCGATTGGCGGCAGATTCGAGGCCAGTGACGGCGTCTTTGGTTTTCTTTTCTTCCATGATTTTTCCTCCTCTGATTTACGCGCTGTAGAGATATTGGCTGGCGATGGATGTGATAAACTGCGGAATCTGGTTGAGGGCAAAGCTCTGCTCGCGCTCAATGACTTCCCCTGGGGTCAGCGTCTGTAGCCCGAAGGTGCCATTTGGCACGGCGTTGTTGAAGGCCAGGCGCTGTTCCTGGCCATCGGGCTTGTAGGCGACACCCTGGAAGTTGTAGACAGGGATGTTGCCCGCCTGAATCGCCGCCAAGAGCGGCTCCATGATGAGGTCGTCACGAATGACCATCTCGGTGTAGCTCAGGTCAAAGGTGACGCCCGTTGGAATGCGATGCACGAGAATCGAGCCGACAGGCTGTTTTTCTGCGGTGTTGACGTTCATATTGACGCTGTAGGTGTTGATTTCTGCGAGGAAATAATTCTGCCCACTAAATTCCACAAAGAGCTTGCCGTCCTTGCCGGTCATGAGCTCGGTGGTATTGAGGGTATTGTTTTGTTTTGCCATGAGAATCCTCCTTTACGCCGTCTGGCTGTAGCGGAAATGATAGAGCATGTAGATTTTTTCGAGGCTGTCAATGTCGTCGGCGGTGATGACAAAGTAGGCGCTGTCGCCGCCTTCTTCGGTGACCTCGGTGTTCTGCTCAAAAGTCGCGCCCGCGTAGAGCTTGCCCTCGGTGCCAGCCATGGCGTCAAGGACGCGCTGGCCGGTCTGGATGACATCGGCAATGCCGTCGCTGTCGTTGGAAATGCGGCCGACCTTTGGCCCGAGGACGCGATCGAGGCGGTCAATGATTTCAAAGCGCACCTTGGTGCGGCGAATTTTCTTCCAGCCTGGGTCCTGGGTGGCAGCGTCTGGCGCAACGAGGGTGTTGATGCCACTGTCATACCAGATATCGCCGTTTGGACTCATGGAAAAGAGCAGCATGCCGCTGTCAATGGCGGCTTCGTACTGGGCGTAGGTCAGGGCCTCGCAGAGGTCGGTGGCCTCATCGATGACGGCGTGGGTGATGCCCTGGCTGGACGGCGTCGCTGCAATCACGCCTGCCGTGCGGCAAATGGCCAGCGCCCCTTCCTTGACGGTGTCACCTGCCTTGTAGCCGTTGCCGACGTAGACAATTTTGTTGTCGTTGAAATCGGCAGAATGCTTGAGCCGGTCGTCAAAATCGACGTTGGATTTTTCGCCGACGACACCGATGGCGAGCTTGCCCAATTCGTAGGCGTTCTGGATGTAGGCGTGGAGCATGTGGCTCAAGGCCATGGCGTCGTCATCGTCAACGTCCAGGGCGATGGTGTTGTAGTAAAACGGCTCAAAGGCGTCGAGGGCCTTGGAATAATCGTCGTTGGTGACAGTCGGATCCTCGCCGCCAGCAAGTTTCCCTGCTGCCACATCGAGCGCTGCCACCGTCTCTGGTGCTGTGCCGCCTTCCTTGACGGCCAGCGTCACATAGCTGGAAGCGTCATTGACAGCCGCAATGAGGGCCGCGCCTTCGCCAGTGCCTTCGGCCTTAAAGTCGATGCTCTCAACAAGGCTCGTGCCAAAGTAAACGAGGCATTCCTTCTTGCTTGGATCAGCAAGCTTGGTTTGCACCGCCAGGGTAATCGACGCGGTGCCAGGATATTTTGCCGTGGCGACGATGCCACCCGTAAGCTCCAGCGTCGCCGCCTTGCCGCCGGTGCCCAGGCGATAGGTGTAGACGGTGGTCGCCCCACCGGCAAACATTTCCTTGGCGCAAGGTACGGTAAAGCCTGGCGCATACGGCCCATCACCATAGTTTTTCTTGAGAGCGGCGCGGTTGCCATTGGCGACAACGACGCCCAGCGGCCCCCAGCTGGCGCGCACCGGTACGGCGCAGATGCCATCGCGGGCGCTGACGGCGTTGTCAAATTCGGTGTTCTCGTGGCGCTGGTAAATCCCTGGGCGCTTCTTGATTTCACCTTCGCGATAAAATACAGCCATCTTATTTGACCTCCTTGGTTTTGAATGCAGTGACGATTTTTTTCGCCTCGGCCAGCGTCGCCTTGTCCTTGCCCGCTAGCCTCAGGCTGGCAGCAACAATGGCGTAGGACGCGCCGAGGGCTTTGTGATTTTTGGCCAGGTAGGCGGCATCGTAGACGCTTTCCTTGGCCGTGGATTTTGCCGCCGCAGTCACGGTAGGCGCTGGCTTTTTTTGCTCAGCGGCTGGCTGCGGCGCAGTAGTGGTTTCTTTATCCATCTGATAAACCTCCATCTTTGACATCGAAGGAATCGAGGGTCTCGGTATTTTCAAAGGCGACGATGATCGCGTAGGTCGCATCAACGGTGAGCTGTCCTGTCTTGAGAGGATCGGCGGTGTTGTCGACGCTGTTGTCGCGGTTGACCATGATTGGGCTTTCGCCGTCCTTCATGAGGCGCTTGTCGGCGTGGAGCTGGGCAGCCAGGTGGCGAGCGATGCGTGCCTCTGTCGCAGGATTTTGCGCAAAAATATGGGCGCGGCAAATGGCCTCTCGCCACAGCGTTTGGTAGGTCGAGGGAATCCAGGTACAGTCCTTATCTTGGACGACGCGCCAATAAATGGCGCTGTTTGCCTCATCCGGCTTCCAGGCCGATGACGGCAGGGGCTCAGCGTTGATCACATGCAGCCCTTCCTGCTCTAGGCTCCAAGCATTAAACCGCGCCACGAGATCGGGCCCGTCGGTGGTGATCACGGGAAAGCCCAAGAGGGCGAAATTCAGCGTGCAGCCGACGACTTCTTCCGTAGGATCAGTGAAGTAGGACGAGCTTTGCCACTGGGCGGCAACGGTGAAGGTGCCGCTCGAGAAAAAATAATCGTCGATGGCCTCGCGCACAATGGGTTCGAGCACCTCCGGAGGCGCGCCGCTTTCCTTGCTCATGATGTCGACCGCCAGCGTGCCGCCCATGGTGCGGGCAGGATCGCCCTGGATGTCGACGGCGAAAACGAGGCGTGGATACTGGGGCCCCTCATCCCAGAGCGGGTCGGTGTCGGCCGGCGCCTTCTGGTTAAAGACGGCAGCCACACCGCCGTAGCTCGCCAACTGGTCGCAGAGGGGCGCGTAACCGATGAGATGCCCGTACAGTGCTTCTTCTATCACGTGCGTTCACTCCTCTCAAAAATAGGGCTCTCGGTAAATTTTCAGGGCCTTTGGCTTGGCGCGCTCGAGAATTTTCTCGTGGTGAGGACGTGGCGCAAGCTGCCCCCGCGGCGAGCCGTTCTCAAGGAGCGCCCCGAGATTGTAGCCGCCGACGTTGTAGCTGCTTTCGATACGGCTCTGGTACTCGTCGCCAATGCGAAAATGTTTAGGCCGCCAGGACAGGCGAAAGACGCCGGTGCGCACCGCTGGCACTTCGCCCGGCGCTGAGGCCGTGTAGTATTTGCGCGTGCCGGGAATGCGGTAGACGCGGCCACCGCGGCCGCCCTTGGCGAGAACGTCCATCTCGGCGTTGCGCAATTCGTTGGCGACGCGAAAGGCGCGGTGCGGTAGCTCCTCATTGCGCAGACGCTCGAGCTTTTGGTAGGCAATCCAGGTGAGCTGTTTATTCACGTCAGATCCTCCCTTTCCAGCACCTTGTAGATGGTGAAGTGGCCGAGCTCGGCAGGGTCGTGGACGGTCTGTACGAGAAACTGACGGCGTTTACCGCCCAGCTTCGGCCGCGCCTCGAGAATGTCTGTGGGCCGCGCGCTTTCGGCGCTGCCCCGCTGCACAATCGTATGAGTCACGGGATGGCCCGCCTGCTTGAACTGCTCCGCTTCCTTGGGGCTGCACTGGCTGATGATGCCAAGGATGCGCCCCACCTCTGCGAGATTTTCTGTCTGCGGTCGCCCCGTCTGGCTGATGGCGACCTCGCGCCGTAGCACCCTGAGCGGCTGAAAGCCCTGGCCAGGGCGCAAATGTCCACGAAATGACATGTCACCACCTCCTTAGAATTTGCGCCGGTTGGCATGCAGATCGTCGTAAAAATACGGCGTGCCATGGTGTGGTGCCAGCGACTCGGGATTGCCCGCCCGCGGCGCACCGCCCAGGGCTTGCTGCTCGCGCTTGGCTTCATCGAGCATCGCCTTCCAGCGCTCATAACGCGCGTCGAGGCTGTAGGAGAGACCGTCGACGCTGGTGTTGACCTCAAAGGAGAGCTTCATCACAATGGCCTCCAGGCATTTGAGCTTGGCGCGGCGCCAATTCTCGCCATACTTGGCCAGAATCGCGCCGTATTCCTCGTCGCTCAGGGCGCTGGAAATGCCGCCCATATCGGTGACGGTGTCACCCAGCTCAAAGCGCATCTGGTCAGTGCCACCGTCGGTGATTTTGCTTGGGTTGTAGGTGAAGGTCGGCTCATAGTGAAAGCTTGGCATCAGCCCTCACCGCCGTCCGTCAGGCGCTTTTGCACCGCTTCCTTGATGGATTTGCGGCTGTCTGAGGCGGCGAGCACGGATAATGCGGCGGTGTCGCTGATCTGGTCGATAATGGTCTCGGCATCGGCGACGGTGGCGGTGAGCACGGAAAAAATTTGCTGCACACCCGCCGCCGTGACCTCATGCTGTTGGCTGCCGTCCTCTGTGGGGATGGTGATCGCCAGCTTTTCGACGCGCACCGTCTCGACCTTTTGCGCGGTCTGGCCGTCACTGGTTGCCAGCACCCCCATCTTGATGAGATTTTTTGCCGCGCCGGGCGCAAGCAGTGCATCCGGCACTGTCTCGCCAATTTTGAAGCCCTGGCCCGCAAAGGCGCAGGGCTTTTGGGCAATGTAAGCCATGGCGCTCCCTCCTTAGACGCAGTCCTTGAGGAAGACGGCGAGATCGTCGGCGGTTTTCTTCATATCCGCCGCAAAGAGGCCTTCGACAAATTCCGAATGGGTGCCGTTTTCGCCAGCATATTGCACCGTTGGCATGTACTGGCCGTTGCCGAGCATGTCCCAGGTGAAAATATAGCCTGCAGACGGCTCGTCAATGGCTGGGGTGTTGGTGGCGTAGGCCAAGAGCGCCGAGGTCGGATCGCAGATGAATTGCATGTCGCCTGCGGTGCCAAAGCCTGCCTTGTTATAAATCGAGCTCATGACGACGACGCGCTCAATGCCGAAAAGCTCTGCCAGCACGCGCTCGTTGACAGTGGCTGGATTGGCCGTGGAGCCGCCAAATTTGACGCGCTCAACCACGCCGGGATGGGCCTTGAGGGCGTTGAACGCCGCCTTGCCCAGGGCTAGGCGATTTGGACGACGACCGGTGTTTTGCTCGACGTCGGTGCAGAGATCGTCGATGAGGAGCACTGGGTCACAGTTGTCATCGTTGAACTTGATGAAGGTCTTGGCGTCCTGGTCGTAAGCCGCTGCGCCGCTCCATTCATTGCCCCAGATGCCCGGCGCAAAAAAGTTCTCAGCGAAAACAATGTCCTGGTGCAGATTCATTTGCTCGGCAATGAATTTTACCTTGGCCTTGCGGGGATCAGCAGAACCAGGTGCGTTCGTGCGCTGGTAGTCGAGGGCTTCGATTTGGTCGATGCCGACGATGACCTGATCCACCTGGCAGGCATAGGATTGATCTGCCTGACCCATTTGCGCTGGCTGGACCTTGCCAAACTGGGGCTTGCGGGCGACGTTATCGCGCAGCAAATCTTCCTTGGCAAAGGTGTAATAGCGGGCACTGGAGAGCTTGACCGGGCAAATTGGAAAAATGTTCTTGGCGACGTAGCGGGAGGCGTCCTGGAAATACGCCATCGAGAGATTCGTGAGGTAAATATTCGGCTTGAAGCTGCCCTTTTGAATGTCGTGGGTCAGCTGTTCTGGAGAAATGCTATTCATGGGTCTACCGTCCTTTCCTTAGGCCTTGGCCGTGCCAAAATGGCCGACCATGGCAGAGATGTAGTCGTCTGGATTTTCTGCGGCATCGAGGGCAATGGCAAACACACCCTGACCGGCAGTAGCGGGCACAAAGCGGCCGCTGGCGTCAACACTCAGGGCCTGGCCCTTTTTGACCGCCGCGCCAATGATGACGTGGCCAATGTCCTTGATCTGGATGTTCACGTCGTTCCCCGCATTAAGCGCGTCCTTGTCGTTATTCATGAGCGCTACGCCGATAACCATGTCGGTGTCGCTTTTGGCTGTGGTCACAAGGCCATCGTCGTTAAAGGCCAACGCACGGCCGCGCAGGTCGGCAAAATCCTCGGCGAGAGTGCCGACGATGACTGCAGAATCGTTGATAGAAGTTGCTAAATAAGGCATGATCTTTCCTCCTTAGGCGTTGTATTGGGCTTCGTAGTCGCGGATGAGCTCGGGATTATCTTCCCAAGCCTTGGCCACTGCTTGGGCGCGGCTCAGCGAGGGATCTGCCTGCATGTAGCCCTTGGCAATGGCTTCTACACGGCCGATGGCGCTTTGTGGCGCGCTAGCACCACTCTTGCCGATTTCTGCAAAGAGCCCCGTTTTTTCCATGAGCGCCAGGCTCTTGTCGAGGGCGCTCACGTACTGGTCATAGAGGGCGGGATCGGCGTTGTGCATGGCGTAGAGATTTTTCGCCAGCACCTCTTCCTTTTCGCCCAGCGGCGCGTAGCGCTTGGCAATCTCGGTAAATTCCTTCATCGCCAGCGACTTCGTCAGCGCCTCGGTGCGACGCTCCTGCTCAGCGATGGCCGCCTTGAGGGTTGCAATGGTGGCGTCGTTCTCTGCCGTCTTTTCAGCAGCGAGGCGCGCTTCTTCTTCATCCTCAGCGTCCTCTTCCGCATCGTCACGGCGGCGCAAAAATTCCGGCAGTGGCTTTTTGCGTGGCGCATCTTCCAGCGGCGGCTTGTCCTTTTCCAGGGCTTCCTCGTTGTCCTCAGGATTCACCAGGGCCTTCTGGATTAGCGCCTGATAGGTCGCCAGCTCCTCGTCGGTAAAGCGGCTCTTGTCAATTTTTAGCATCGTGTCTTCATCCTTTCTCACATGATCTGCACTTTTATATAAGCAAATATCTGCTTTCTGATTGGCACCGCGCCGCACCAGATCCACACTGGTCAGGCGCATTTTCTTGAGCTTCGTCGCCATATATCCTCCTCCCTAAAAAGAGCAACAAAAATAGACAGTTTTAAGACATGTCTAGGTCATCCATTCACCATCCACCCGTCACCGGGTGGCACCGCCCCAAGCCCCACAGGTGCACCACTGTGATTACAGACTTCGAGGAGGGGTATAAAAATAGACCTTTTAACGTCGTGTCTAGGACGGGCGATCATCGCCGAATACTTCATTCAATTGTTTTTAATAACGCAGATAGGGAAAGTTCGCCCTTTTCCTTACGGTGTAAACGATCATATTCCCTAATGGCAGCAAGCAGTTTGTTGACGTCAGAGAAATATCCACTGATAAACTCAGGCTTCTTTACATCCTTCAGCTTCAAAACCTGCTTGCAATAATCGCTTGGCTTTTTGTGCTGATGGCGCTTGCCTTGGAAGTCCTGATATTTTCCCTGTGCAATGATAACGAGGATTTCTATTTCAGGCGCTGTGATAATGTCTACGATTTTGTCAACCTGGTGTTGATAGGCAGCTTTTAGCTTAAAATTTTCGCCTTTAGAATCAAGCACGCGAATCACGATAATCTTTTTTGAGAAGGCTTGTCTTAAATAACGTTTTTCAAAGTCCCGTACTTTGCACCTTCGTAATAAGGCGCCCCCATCCAATAATTGTGCTCTAGAAAACCACAATAAATCATTGTCCAACAATATGTTGATGGTGGCGGCTTCCGCACCACCCTCACACATACAGGCAATATAGGTATCACTATTGATGTCCATCACATCACCATTCCTGCCGTGATGCTCTTCTTTAAGGCAAGCAATGCCTCATACGCTGGTGCTGTTCCCCCAAGATAGTTGCTTTGATAGACCTCGCTTTTCTTCATATCATTTCGCTTTAACAAGGTACTCAGATTTTCTATTTTGAGGCCGTCAGGCTCATGTTTTGTGATAAACACCGCATCATTGCGTTCAAGCTCATCCAGAAGCTCCGGATAATGGGTAGAGAACACAATGACGGCGCCCTTAGGATTGGTTTGTTTATCCAAGAAAAGCCTCAAAAGTGATGCTACAAGCTCATGATTAAAATGGTCTTCAATCTCATCAATGATCAAATAACCACCAGCTGTCAACGCATTTTTTGCGTCGGCGAAAACCCTAATGCCCTTTATCGTACCAGATGATAGATAGGCGTTAAAATCGCTTATTTTGTTCAGTGTGATTTCTTCTTCGCCATAAAATTTCAACTTTGCAATGTCTTTTCCATTGACAGCTTCAATAGAGATGCTTTCTATGGATGGGTCTAAAATAGAAATGATTTCTTCAGGTATCACTCGGATGATTGGCACAAGCACATTGAAATCGGTGAGATTGACGTGGTTGGAATAGCTTATCCAAGGTTGAATTTGCTTCTTGAGAGCGATAATGATACTCACATCATCCGGCAAGTATTCATCGGAATTATCTCGAACCCTCTCAGGGTCCAACCCCCTCCAGGAAAACAAATTCGCTTTTGTAATCTTGCTATTAGCAGACTTTATCCATAGTTTCTCTGATAAAATTTTTATGCGTATCGTCCCCGTCGTATCCTGCGCTTCTATTATTTCGCTGGTGAGATGATAGATTTTACCAGCTGCAAAAAAATCAATATCAAACACAGCAGGATACGTTGTTCCAATGATATCAGGAACAAGAGGATTGTTCATCGGTGTCGCATCCAATAACTGGCACACAAAAACGATGAGATTTAGCGCTGTCGTTTTCCCTGAAGCATTAATCCCAACAAATGCCTCGGCGTTGTTTATTGCAATATTGCTAAATAGATTAGAAACAGCATCTTGATGGTTAAATTGTACACGCTGCGAGGCAAAGAAAGAAATATCTACCGCATCTTGATACAGTGGCAGACCTTTTGCACGTATTCGCAAAATCCTCATTTTGCACCCTCCTTAAAAACGAGGTTTACGTTTTTACTAAACCTCTACCACTATGATATATCATTCTCAGTCTACCCACAAGAATTTTTCTCGCAAAAATAGACCTTTTAACGTCGTGTCTAGGACGGCTAGAAGGGCACTAAAAAACCACCCGATAGGGTGGTAAAATTCAGAACATGATAAGCTCGCCACTTGGTTGCCCTAATGGGGTGTGTCCGAGAGCAAATTCTCTCCAAACACGGCCAGCATAAATATTTTTCACGTCTTCATCGGAAATCTTAACGATACCCCTATTATCCTCCGCATCCATCGTGATGCATCCAGGAGCGCTCTTGTCCCCATCAGGATAGTAGTTGTAATAGTATGTACCATTTTCGACTTTTTGCAATTCATACGCGACCATATCTACACCTCCTACACATCGTGGTCTTTAAGATATTTTTTTAGGGCCTTACGATAATTATACTGCTTTTCTGCCTGTTCGTGAGCGGTTTTGTACAAGATATCAAGGCTTTTACCCATGATTTTTTCTTCAGCTATCTCATGTTTTAGCATGATAATATCATGTGGTTGAATGTCTTTATTGTGACGAATGCGATTCCACGAATGCGCCATGTAATAATCTGGATCAAATCGGCTAATTCGATCACCTAAATTATGCTCTCTGATGAAGATATGATCATACGCCCGCCCAGCATCTTCGACAGATACACCACTATGCTTTGCAATCGCTTCAATCTCTGATTGTCGATTATGACTTCTAATCTGCTTGTAAAGGTCTTGTGCCACGCGATCGCGTTCTTTATGATCTGGGTCATTTTCATCAGTCCATGCGCCACTAAGGGCACCCGACAGCTTTGAGTCGCTATTTGCAACTCCCTGCGGCGCCGGCGCAAAGCGCCCTAGGCGATCATGATAAGGATTGAACTTCTCTACCTCAATTATATAGGTTATCGGCTCTTTTCTCAATTCCTTTTTCTGAATATTTGAAACCTCTGTGATTATATCGAATCTATCCATTGACCCGCCCCTTAAAACGGTACATCGGCATTTGGATCGCCATATTTTTCATTGTAGTCGAGCATCTCACTGACTTGCTTAATCTTGGTCTGGAGCGTCGCTGCTTTTTTCCGAGCGCCGTCGATTTTGCGTTTAACCGCTGGTGTCTCGCCATCCGTGGATGATCGTGCCCATCTGAGCGCTTTGACGTGCTCTCCTTGAAGCTTTGACAATTCATCGTAAAGGGCATCTGTTTTCTTGTGTCTGTATGGATTGCTATTGATTTTTTCCCGCGCAATGGCTGCATCATGAGCAGCACTTGCGCCCGGCTTCCATGTGAAGGACGATGCCGCATTTGCGCTCGTGAAGCGGCCGTCGGCGCCGTGGTAGGGATTGAATTTGTCGATTTCTTCGATGTAGTCGTACCTCATTGGGCATCCTCCTCTCTCGCATAATGCTTTTTCAGCACGCGATTGACTTCACGCGAGACGGGGCGGGCGCGTTTGGACATGATCTGCGAAAAGGCTTCGCTGAAAAATTCGTGTTCATCGGTGGCGCCGTAACGGGATAAGGTTTTCTGGAAATACTCGATTTGGCTCCCTTTTTCGCCATCTTCCTTCCATTTCAGATAGGCGTTGTGTTTTTCGCGGCGAAAGATTTTGTGTATTTCATCCTTTGCAGCCTTTGGGAGGTCTTTGTAAACGGCGTGGCCAATTTCATGATAAAACGTGCCCATCGGGTCCTTCGATGCACTCCACCCGGATTTGTAATTCTTCTCGGCAGCAGCGGTGTAGGTGCTCATGGCGTTGGCACGCATGCCGCCCTTGAGCATGATCATTTCCTTCTGTGGGTCGTAGCCCGCCTGCATGTGGCGCGCAAAATCTTTTTTGACAGGCTTCACGCCTTGAATGGGGAGCTTCTGATGAAAACGCTGCTCGACGTTGAACATGGCCTCGTTGAAGGCGTTGATGGTATTCAGGTGCATACCTTCCACGGTAAAATTGCCGCTTTTGGTAAACGACTTTCCTTGAGCGATGGCCTCATCCATGGTTTTTGCCGGGACGAATTTCGCTGGTTCGTAAAAGCTGGCGGCTGCCTGCGACCGACGTTCTTCCTCGCGCGCCTTTTCCCGGGCGATGGCTGCATCGTGGGCGGCGCTGGCGCCGGGCTTCCAGGTGAAGGAGGTGGCGACGCCAGCGGTAGCAAAGCGTCCAAGAGCGTCATGATAGGGATTAAATTTCTCGACCTCGATAATATAATCAAATTGCGCCATGATTTCCTCCTCCCTTGGACGGTGTTACTGTTCCTCGATTTCATCAATTTGCGAGTCATACAGCCCGTCTTTGA
The DNA here is from genome assembly GCA_030524315.1 of Peptococcaceae bacterium. Taxonomy (GTDB): domain Bacteria; phylum Bacillota; class Peptococcia; order Peptococcales; family Peptococcaceae; genus UMGS1590. Next base: position 94 of record JAUNGU010000020.1, on the reverse strand, counting down.
TTTCCAAAACACGTTTGCGCCAAGCATCAAGGGTGTCCTTGACTTCTGGCGAAGCTTGGCTATTGGCCTTTGGCAGACCGTCCACCGCTTCCCA
>JAUNGU010000116.1 GCA_030524315.1 Peptococcaceae bacterium | reverse complement strand
CCTTGAGATCGCCAAGCTTTTTTTCAAGGGCTGGCAGGGTCTGGTAGGCGGCCTGGGCTTTTTCGGCGCCCGCCTTGGCAGCTTCTTGCGCTTGACTAGCGTTGGCCAGCGTTTGCTCAGCATCACGCGCTTGCGCTGATGACGACAGCACAAGCTTTTGCTGAGCCGCATGCAATCGCTCTTCCTCAATGGCACGTCCTTCCTTTTCTGCAATGAGAACGGTGGCGTCGAGGGTTTTGAGATAGGCCTTGAGGCGGTCGATTTCCGTTTCCTGACGATTCAATTCTTCCAGACGGGCTTTTTCCGTCTGCCACTGGGTGAGGCGCTCGTTATGCTGCTGCTTTTGCTGCAGCACGTCCTTGGCCTGTTGTGCTTGCTTGCGCGCCGTCGCCAGAGCTTCTTCGAGGCTCGTAGTCTTTGCAAGGTCTTTATCCAGGAGGGCGCGAATCTGCTGGATGGCTTCTGCTGAAGGCACCATTTCCTCTAGCTGCAAGCCCTCCAGCTGCAAGAGCTCAACCCGCGAACGGTACTGCGCCTTAATCCCTTCATAGGCATCGTTCAGCTCGGTGACGCGGAATTTGACCTTTTGCAGCGCCTGGTCATAAATGCCAGTGTTAAAAATATTGCGCAAGAGCTCAATTTTTTCCTTGGTGCCCGACACCAGAAATTCCTGGAAGGCCCCTTGCGGGAGCATGATGATTTTTTTGAACTGCTCCTCTTCCAAGCCGATCAGCTCAACGATTTTTTGATCCACCTCGCTGATTTTTGAAAGGGGCAAAAAGGCCGCGTGCCCCACACATTCGAGCACCGCCTCTTGCCCCAGCTCTCGCAAGCCACTGCCGCGCTGCTTTGGCGCCCACTGCTTGGGCTGGCGGTGGATCTTATACTGCTTGCCGCCGACCTCAAAGAGAAAATCCACAAACGTCAGCTGGCTGTCCTCGGGCTTGAGAAAATCACAGCGCAGACTCGACGGATCCATGCCTTTTTTGCTGAGCTTGCCATAGAGGGCATAGAGCATCGCCTCAAAAATGGTGGTTTTGCCGGAGCCGGTCGGCCCAGTGATGACAAAGAGGCGCTGGCTTCCCAGCTCATCAAAATGGAGCACCGTTTTTTCTGCATAAGGTCCAAAGGCGGACAGGGTTAAAATAATCGGTCTCATACGCCCTCCTTCTGCACATCTTGAAAAATCTCACCAACAATCGCCGTCATTTTTTCTGTCGGCTCCTCGCCCGTGACCTGCTCAAAAAATTGCGCAAACAATGCCTGCGGCTGCATTTTTCTTGCGCCTTGGGCAGAGGACACCAGCTTGTCACTCACTGTCCCCGCCGCCTGAGCTGCGCGCTCCAGAAGCATGATATTGGGATAGACACCCTTGAGCCGCTGCATGGGCTCTAGCAGGCTGCCCTGGTCCTCTAAAATCACGCGCAGATAATCCTCTTTGTGTACGCGCGCCGCCTCTGGCACCGCGAGCAGTGCGTCAAACATGCCCTTGATGGTGACAAAATGATGCGGCGCTTCGAGAGGGATTTCCTGCACATCAAACTCACCGGATGCGCCCAGGTGCACATCGAGCATGACCTTGTGGTGTTTTTCTTCCGAAAAAGAATATTGCATCAAGGAGCCTGCATAGCGAATGCGCGTCGAGCCGCTTTTTTGCGCCCGGTGCAAATGCCCCAGTGCCACATAATCGAAGGCCTTGAGAGAGCTGCTCTGCCAATATTCGGTGCCACCAATGGAGAGCACGCGCTCCGAATCGCTCTCGATGAGCGGCGCATCCCCAGTGACCACGCCATGGGCCACGAGCACATTGATGACGCTGGGATCAAGGGCGGTATGCGAAAGAATCCAATCCATCGCTTCTGGATAATTCATTCCTGCTGTTTCTGGTACGAGGGCGTGGAGCACGGCCAGATCGGCATAGGCCATGAGATAAATATCGACGACCTCGCCGTTTTTTTCTAGCCGCACCTTGGGAATCGGCCAGGTGAAATTGCCCACCAAATGCAAGCCCGCCTTGGCCTGAATGCCATTGGCAAAGCCCAGCCGCTCACCGCCATCGTGGTTGCCGCCGATGGCGAGCACCGGAATACCAAGATCTAAAATTACCTGAGAGATAAATGCATCAAAGAGCGCAATCGCCTCCACCGAAGGATTGCGCCGGTCGTAAATATCGCCAGCCAAAATGAGGCCATCGGGCCGCTCCTTGCGCAAATGGTCCAGCACCTGATCCAACAGCACGCGCTGGTCATCGATCATCGAATAGCCATTGACCATTTTGCCAATGTGCAAATCTGCTAAATGAAAAAATCGCATCGTTTTTCCTTTCTTAGAATCCACCGAGCATCATTGACAGGGCCGTCGCCGGCAATGCTACCACTGCCCCCATCCAGCCCATGCGCTCGACGCGCTTGAAATACGGCTGAGCAATGCCGCGCACCATGACCTCAAGGGCCTCGGGAGAAAGGGCGCAAATCTGTCGTGCTGTGATCCCCGGCACATCAATGAGCATGACCAGCTGGCGCCCCTCGTGGAGCATGTAGGCCCAAAAGGCCGGGCCCACCACATTCTGAAAGCCTGTGCCAAGCTGTACAATGGCGACCTTTTCTTCTTCGTCAAAGGTCAATAAATCACGCACCTTCTGCCAAGCGCCGCCAGTCTCTAGCGATAAAAGCGTATCCAGCGACCCTTGCGTCAAAAGCTTTTGACACAGAGCCGTGCCAAAGGCCTCGCTCTGATCCAAAATGGCGCGCATATTCAACTGACGCAGGAGCTGTTGCACGAAAGGCGCCTCTCCCTTTGAGAGCAATTGCATCGCCATGCGTGCGCCACCGCGCTCGATATGCGTAGCCTGTTTCTCTGGTATTTGCGCCAGCTGCGTCTCAAGCATGGCCGCCAGGGCCGGCACATCGACCAATTCGAGGCGCGCCGCTTGGAGCACGAGCCAACGCCCCTCTTGTGTGGAGATATTCATGCCGAGGTTCGCCAGGCTCTGCCCGGCCAGCGCCTGCATTGCCCATTCATGGAAGAGCGTCGAAGCATCCCCCGCCTTTGCCTGCATATAATCAGGCAGCTTTTCCTCGAAAAAATACACAAGGACCTTCTCGATCAAATGACGGCCGCCAGCCATTTTGAATCCGAGCTGTTTTGGCAGCGAGAGCCTCGCCATGAGCAGGCGGCTCGCAAATCGCGAAATCTCCTCGGAAAACGCCAGCAACATCTGCGGCACCCTTTGATACAGAGGGGCTAGTCCCTGTTGCCAGATTTTTTCGTAGACATGCGCTTCCTGCGGCAGAGAAATCTCCCCAGTGAGCTTTTGCGCGCCGCGCGTCCATTCCTGGGCCGACAAGCCCTGCAGCCGCGTTTTTGCAACGGTCCAGCCCTGCGCGATGATGGCCTCCTG
>JAUNGU010000115.1 GCA_030524315.1 Peptococcaceae bacterium | reverse complement strand
GCGGCGGCGGCGCCCCTTCCGATGATCAAGAGGACCATCAGCACGACGGGGACAGCTGCGGCTGCGGCCATGATCACGAGCACGAGCATCATCACCACGATGGCGACAGCTGCGGTTGTGGACATGACCACGAGCATCATCATCACGATGGCGATTGCTGTGACCACGATCACGACCATGCAGCGGCTGCTCAGACGAGCCATCATCCGCTCCTCAAGGCGGGCAGCAAGGATGTGCAGCAGTACGAGCTCAAGGGCTTGACCTGCGCCCACTGCGCCGCCACCATTGAGCACGAGGTCCAGGGCTGGAGCGACGTCAACGACGCCAGCCTCGATCTCATGAAGGGCACGCTGACCATCGCCAGCCCAACGGCGGCCGACGAAATGTTCCAGCGCGTCACCAAATGCGTCAATTCCGTCGAATCCGGTGTCACCGTTCTCAAAAAGGCGCTGAACGCCCCACGCACCGCCGCCAAGGCGCCAAAGGGCGGCCTCGCGTCCCTGTGGGACACGTCCCGCCGTGAGGTCATCGAATTTGCCCTGGCAGCAATCGTCATGATCATTGCCAAGTTTGTGCCGGATGGCCCCGTGCAGAGTGCCTGCTATGTCATCTCCTATCTGATTGTCGGTCTGCCGGTGCTCAAGCAAGCCTTCAAGGCGGCCGCTGGCGGCTTCATCTTCAATGAACAGATGCTCATGGGCGTCGCTTCCCTGGGCGCGATGGCCGTTGGCCAATACGCCGAAGGCGTCGCCGTTATGCTGTTCTACACCTTGGGCGAGCTCTTGCAGGAGCTGGCTGTCAACCGCTCCAAGCATTCGATTGCGAGCCTGATCGACATGCGTCCGGATTCGGTGCGCGTGCAAACCCAGAATGGCTGGCAGGAAATGGCGCCAGAGGAAGTCGGCGTCGGCGCGATGATCCAGGTGCAGCCTGGTGAGCGCATCGCCCTCGACGGCGTCGTCGTCACCGGCAGCGCCCGTCTGGACACCTCCGCCGTCACCGGCGAATCCCGTCCATTTGACGTCGCCGCTGGCGATACCGTCCAGTCCGGCTCCGTCAACGAAGATGGCGTCCTCGTCATCCGCGTTGCCAAGGCCTACGGCGACTCGACCCTCTCGCGCATTCTCTCGCTGGTCGAAGACGCCAGCGCCCGCAAGGCGCCAACCGAGCGCTTCATCACCCGCTTCGCCCGTTACTACACCCCAATCGTCGTTGCCTTGGCCGTACTTGTGGCCATCATCCCACCGCTTGCCATCGGCGGCGACTGGTCCACATGGATCTATCGCGGACTCGTCTTCCTCGTTGTCAGCTGCCCATGCGCGCTGGTCATCTCTGTGCCACTCACCTATTTTGCAGGTATCGGTGGTGCCAGCCGTCAGCACATCCTCGTCAAGGGCAGCCAATATTTGGAAACCCTCGCCAAAATCAAGCAGGTCGCCTTTGACAAGACCGGCACCCTGACCCGCGGCGATTTCAGTGTCGCCCAGGTCATCAACACCGCCGAGCTCGACAGCGACAAGGTGCTGCATCTGGCAGCCTCCCTTGAGCAATACGCCGCCCATCCATTGGCAGAAGGCATTCTCAAGGCTGTGAACAAGGACGTCGACCCTGTGGATAATTATCACAACATCGCCGGTCAGGGCGTCAGCGCTGACATTAACGGCGAAACCTACTACCTCGGCAACCTGCGCCTCATGAAGGACAAAGGCATTGCCGTTGACGAAAGCAAGATTCCTGTCGGCACCACCGTGCTTTTGGCCGACAGCCACAAGCTCCTCGGCATCATCCTCATGGAAGACACGCCAAAGGAAGGCGTGCGCGAAGCCATGAAGGCCCTGCGCCAGCTCGGCGTCGAAAAAACCGTCATCCTCAGTGGTGACACGCCAGAGGTCGCCCAGCGCCTGGCCAATGAGCTCCACATGGACGAAGTCCACGGCGGTCTCTTGCCAGCCGACAAGATTGATTGCGTCGAAAAAATGATGCAGGCCCAGGGCGGCAACCTCGCCTTCGTCGGCGACGGCGTCAACGACGCCCCAGTCCTCGCCCGTGCAGACGTCGGCATCGCCATGGGCGGTGTCGGCAGCGACGCCGCCATCGAGGCCGCAGACGTCGTCCTCATGAGCGACCATCCAAAGGATGTCGTCAAAGCCATCCGCGTCGCCCGCAAAACCCGCGCCATCGCCATCGAAAACGTCGTCGGCGCCCTCGCCCTCAAGGGCGTGCTCATGATCCTCGCCGCCATTGGCCTCGCCAACATGTGGATGGCCGTCTTCGCCGACGTCGGCGTCTGCATCATCTGCGTCTTCAACGCCATGCGCGCCATGATCGTACAAAAATAACCCCGTCGTCCCTTTCTTTTACATAAAGCAGCCAGGGCCGGAATGTGCACCAACATTCCGGCCCTTGCTGCTTTTTTGTGTGGGGGATTATTTAATTAAGCATCATACAATGAATTCGTTGGATGTGCTCTGAATTTCGGGATAAAGCTATGGTCAATTTATTTGGGATGTTGAGATACTCTTTTTCAATACACCAAAGCATCTACGAATCACTTCGACAACGATTCTTTCTGTTTCCGTGATATTCTTTGTCGAAGGGAAAAGCATGTAATACGATAATGTGAGTGGTGTATCTTTTATTCTATATGCTTCAACAGAACCATTTTTTACTAGGGAGGCTTCTTTTGTTACAAGCCAGCTTCCAAGGAGGACTGCCATTCCTTTGGCAACCAGTTCCATCATAAAACTAGATGTGCTCATCTTATATTTTTGTTTTTCTGGAAAAAGGTCAAGGATATCTGTGTATCCAAATTTTTGCAAGTTAGAATCAGGATAGTAGAGGAGTGGTAGCTTTCGCAAGTCTTCTATCCTTAATAGGTGATTCGATATGGTCTGACTAAGATCACGTCCTGCAAACAGAACCATTTCATCAATATCGTCTACATAATAGTCCCAGTCTTTCTGCGAGGTCATCAGCGATTCAAAAGCAGGTTTTTCTGTTGCTGCGATAGAACCAATATAAATTCGTGCGTTGGATGTATTTAGGACAGTGATCATCGAGTTTATATTTGTATAGTCGATTCGCTGTTCGTCGAAACTGACTTTGAGCTTTGGATAATACTCTCTCAAGCGTACTAAAAGCTCTTGCCCAAGAATTTGGGCTGCTACGGGTACGATCATAATAGTAATGGAATCTTCTAATGAATTGATTGGAGATTTATCATACCAATTTGAGACGATGTCTAAAATTTCCTTTGTGTCATTTAGGACAACCCTACCCTTCATAGTAGGGATTGTCCCTTTTTTTGAGCGCTCAAATATTTTATAGCCTAGTTCCTTTTCTATTCTTTGCAGCATGTACATGAGAGAGGAGTGGGAGAGAAATAGATTTTTGGCTGCTTTGTTAATTGATCCAGCTTGCTCAATTTCCAATAATATTTTGAGATCGTCAATTTGCAACGC
>JAUNGU010000114.1 GCA_030524315.1 Peptococcaceae bacterium | reverse complement strand
CGTTGTGGCCAACCGCTTCCATTTGACGTATATCGAGAACGATGGTGTCGCCTTTGGCATGTTTGCAGGGCACACGAGCTGGTTTGTCATTTTGGCGGCGGTGGTGCTTTTGGGCCTGTGGATGTTTGTCTGGCGAGAGGGCAGCGGCTCCGTTTGTCTCCATGCCGGCAGTGCCTTGATCACTGCCGGTGCCATTGGCAATATGATTGATCGGGCACTCAAGGCGTCGGTGACGGATATGTTTGATTTTCGCATCTGGCCGGTGTTTAATGTGGCAGATATTGCCGTTTGCGTGGGATTTTTCTTGCTCATTGTCTACATTATCCGAGATCCAGGTGAAAAACATGAACGCTGAACAGATCCATATTCCGGCAACGGCTGCTGGTGAACGGCTCGATAAATGGGTAAGTGACAATAGCACCTATTCACGTTCAGCCTTTAAGCGCTTGGTGGAAGAGGGAAACGTGCACTTTGATGGCGAAACCATCAAAAAATCCGGCTTCAAAATTCCGCATGCTGGGGTGTTGACACTCAGCCATTCTATGCAAGCCATCGATCCAATACAGATGCCCTTGGATATTGTCTATGAGGATGAGTACCTGCTCATTGTCAATAAGCCGCGGGGACTATTGGTGTATCCTGTCAAGGATCCATCAGAGCCGAGCTTGGCAGCAGGGCTCTTGGCACACTGTCCGCTCTCGACCTATGCCGGAGAAGAGCGGCCGGGAATTGTGCACCGCATTGACCGCGGCACGTCTGGGTTGCTCTTGGTTGCCAAAAATAACAGCGTTCATGAAAAGCTCTACCAAATGCTAAAAGTGCACGACATCTCACGGCAATACATCGGCATTGTGACGCGTCCAATGGCTGTAAAGCGTGGTACAGTGGATGCGGCCATTGCCCATGATTATACGCATGGCACCAAGCGAATTATTGATCCCCTTGGCGGCCAGCCAGCTGTGACTCATTATGCATGTGTTTACCAAAATCAGGCGTACGCCTTGATGCGATTTGCCTTGGAGACAGGGCGGACACATCAGATTAGAGTGCATATGGCGTCGATTGGTCATCCCTTGGTTGGGGATGGTCTCTATGGCGAAGAAAAAAATATATTTGGATTTCATGGTCAGGCGCTTCATGCGCTGCGTCTTGAATTTATCCACCCAATAACTGGACAGTCCATTCACGCAGTGGGGCGTCCGCCAGACATTTTCAAAAAAGCGGTAAAACGCATACAAATGATGAAGTAGAGGAGGAATTACCTTGCTAAGTGATAGTCTAAAGGTTTTTATCACCGTGGCTGACAAGAAAAACTTTTCCAAGGCAGCGAAGGCCCTCAACTTGACCCAGCCAGCGATTAGTTTCCAAATACAAACCCTCGAGCAGTATTATCAAACGAAGCTCTTTGACCGTATCAATCGTCACGTTAAGCTCACAGAGACAGGGGAATTATTGCTTGAATACGCGCTCTCGATGAGCGATCTTCAGTCAGAGCTCGAGCGCAAGATGCAGCAGCTTACTGGCCATGTCAAGGGGCAGCTGATGATCGGCGCCAGCCGTACCGTCGGCGAATATGTGCTGCCATATGTCATCTGCAAATTCAAAGAGGATTATCCAGACGTTGACGTCACTCTGGAAATTTATAACACCAAGCACGTCGAAGAAAATGTTCTCAACCGCTATTTGGACATTGGCCTTGTCGAATCTGATATTCGCAATAAGGAGCTCTTTTTCCAGGATATTCTCAGCGATGAGCTGGTGCTCGTGGTGCCAAAGGATCACCGCTGGGCAGGATTAGAGGAGCTCTCCATCGAAGAGCTCAAGGGTGAGCCTTTCATCATCCGTGAAGCGGGCTCTGGTAGCCGTCTTGTGTTTGAGCAGGCCCTCATTGATGCAGAAATCGACGTTGAGGATCTCAACGTGATCATGGAAATCGGCAGCATCACCTCGATCAAGTCGGCAATTATCAACGGTCTCGGCGTGTCGATCATGTCCAAGTGGGCCGTGCGCGATTTGGAGCAGGCAGGGATGGCTGCGACACTGCGCATCAAAAATTTGGAGCTCAAGCGTCCGTTCAGCATCATCCTCAACCAGGGCAATTTTGAATCGGAAGCCTGCAACAAATTCATCCGTTATCTGGGCGAAGTGACCGAGAAGGAAATCTTCGAGCATATCTAAAGAAAGGAGTAGGCAATGTTAAACGATAGCATCCGTGTGTTTTTGATGGTCGTAGAAAAGAAAAGCTTTTCCAAGGCCGCCAAGGCATTATTTTTGACCCAACCAGCTGTAAGCTTCCAGATTCAAATGCTGGAAGAACACTATGGCACGCGCCTTTTTGACCGTGTCAGCCGCAATATTATTTTAACGGAAGCTGGTGAGCTCCTTTATAAATATGCGACAGAAATGAGCGACATGCAGTCCAGCCTCGAAAAGGACATGCAGGAGCTGAACAATACCATTCTCGGCAGACTCAAGGTCGGCGCCAGCACCACCATTGGCGAATACATTGCGCCGTACATTTTGGGGAACTTCAAGAAGCATTATCCAAAGGTCACTCTGAGTCTGGAGGTTGCCAATTCTGACGAAATCGAAATGGCCATTCACGATACCAGCCTCGATATTGGCTTGGTAGAAGGGCCACCGGTGGACAAGGATCTCGAATCCGTGCCATTTTTGGACGACGAGCTCGTGGTCATCACCAGCGTCGACCATCCATGGAGCAAGCTCGAATCCATCTCTGTGTTTGAGCTTGATCAATATCCATACATTTCTCGCGAAAAGGGCTCCGGTACCCGTGCAGAAATCGAGCAGCATCTCAAAATGGCAGGATTTTCGGCCAACAACCTCAACGTGATGATGAAGCTCGGTAGCACCTACGCCATCAAGGCCGCCGTGCGCAACGGCTATGGCTTCACCATCGTTTCGCGCTGGGCCATCAAGGATGATCTGCGCATGGGCAATCTGGCCATGGTCAAGCTCAAGGAAGACGAATTCAAGCGCCGCTTCCGCATCGTCTATCACAAGAAAAAATTCAAAACCCAGGCTGCTGAGGAATTTCTCAAATTCATCGAAAGTGAAACCTTTCAATAATCAGCGCTGATTTTCCGGGAACGTCTCCAGAGGCGTTCCTTTTTTTGTACATTGGGGAAGGTCTCGTGGTATAATGGTGCAGTCAATTGAAATGGAGGAGAAACATGCAAACAACCAAAAAACTTATTGCGCTATTATTGAGTCTTGTGATGATGTTCGGGCTCTTTGTCGGCTGCACATCAACCGATTCTGGCAGCACGGACAGTGGCCAATCTCAGCAGACAATAGCAGAAGATGGCACCTACACATCCAAGGAAGATGTGGCCCTCTACATCCACACCTATGACAAGCTGCCAAGCAACTACATCACAAAAAACGAAGCCAAGGACCTTGGCTGGAAGAGCAAGGGCACCCTCGATGAGGTCGCGCCGGGCAAATCCATTGGCGGTGATTATTTCGGCAACTATGAAGGTACACTGCCGGAGGTCTCTGGTCGCGAAT
>JAUNGU010000113.1 GCA_030524315.1 Peptococcaceae bacterium | reverse complement strand
GTAAAATATCATATTCACCCTCGTGCGTCAATGGCGCGTCATGTGCTGCGGGAGAACCGCGGTCGTGGCGCGCCATTTTTGCGTGGAAATTTGCCTGAAATGTTTTGAGAAAGTGAGTGAAACACAATGACGAGATTCAAACGACGATTGATGAGCCTCTGCGTGATTGCCGCCATGCTTGTGACCATGCTGCCACAGGCAGCGCTGGCGACGGACACCAGCGCGCCGCAAGCAGCAGCGAGCGGCTCCTGGCTGGATGCTGGAAACTATGACACAAGCTGGTACGACAAAGACAAATCAGAGTTCACGCTAACCAGCGCTGAGCAGCTGGCAGGCTTTGCGGCGATTGTCATGGGAAAGGATGGGCTTACAAAGGACGACTTTACCGGTAAAACCGTGAACCTCGATCCTGATAAAACCTATGACCTCTCTGCCCATTATTGGACGCCGATCGTTTTGCGCGGCACCTTTGACGGGCAAGGGGCGACGATCAGCGGCATGACCATCGAAAATCCCCAGGGCACCAGCGATATTGGCTTTTTTGCGAGCTTGCGGGGCACAGTGCAGAATGTGAATCTGACAGATGCGTCGATTGCTGTGACCGATGAAAATCTGGCAGGACAGACCTTTGATTGCATTGGTGGTGTGGTTGGTTCGAGTGAGTTTGGCAGCACTGTAAGAAACTGCGCCTTTGACGGCACGATTACGACGCGCGTTCTCTTAAGTCCACTTAATAAGAATAGTAACGGGCTTGGCGGCGTGGTCGGTTGTGCGAATAGCGCAACAGTGAGCGATTGCCGGGCGACAGGCACCATTGATGTGCAATATTCCGGCAATTTGGGCGGCGTTATTGGCATGTGGAAACAGGCAGCAGGGACGACTGTAAATTGTACGATCACAAAATGTACGAGCGAGATGGCGATTACAAATACAAAAGGTGGCTATAATGTTGGTGGCGTCATCGGCGAGGTATTCGGCAGTACAGAAGCAACGATTGAAAACTGCCACAACAAAGGCACCCTTGCTCGCCCAGGATTGAGCGCTGATTCAGGGAGTCCGGTCACCGGCGGCATCGTTGGCAATATGTATTCTGCCGGGACAATCACTGGCTGCACCAATAGCGGCGATCTGACGGAGATGGATTATGTTGATTATCTTGGTGGTATTGCCGGACAGGTAAAAGATCGCACAGGCACAATGGTCATCGAGGACTGCCACAACAGCGGCGCGATTAGTGCAAAAAAAGACAACACCTGCAAGGTCGGCGGTATCGTTGGATGTATGGCATCTGAGGCAGCTGCGCCAGCGATTGTGCGCTGCAGTAACACCGGGGCGCTGACTGCAAAAGGGGGCAATATCTTTGTTGGCGGCGTGGTTGGCACCCTGGAAAATGGAAGAACCCTCGCGCTGAGCCAATCCTACAACGCGGGCGCCATCACCATCAGTGACGAGTCAGGCTATATCAATGCTGGCGGCGGCCTGATCGGGCGAACGTATAACAGCGCCCTCACCGTCGACAACTGCTACAATGTCGGCGCTCTCAAGGATGAGAGCACCGGAGGCAACGTCTATCTCGGCGGGTTACTGGGTTATTCGGCGTCGACTAATACCCAGCAAACGTTATCAACAAGCTACAACGCCGGTGCGGTGAATGGGAAAATTGCAGGCGGTCTCGTTGGCAAAGCGACCAGGTCGCAGCTGGTGACCACGACGGGCTGCCACTATCTCGAGGGCTGCGGCACCGGCGAGGGCAGCGTGACCGTCAATGCCATGACCGACGACAATGATTGGCAGACGACCCTCGGGCTCGATACCGCCATCTGGGAAAAGTCCGCCAACAGCGGCTTAACAGGCTATCTCCCAGTGCTCACCAATAACAAGCAAGACCCTGCGCCAAGCGTGCAGCGCGCGGGTAAGCTGGATCAAGATCCGCTTTCCATCAGCGGCGGTCCGGCGGACAAGACCGTCATGGCTGGCAGTGAGACGGCGGCAAATGGCTTTACTCTCACTGCCGAGGGCGGCTCGACAACGACCGATGTGCAGTGGAAGGTCACCAAGGGCACAGACATTGCCAGCATTGACGAAAATGGCAAGGTGACCTTTGCCGCCGACAAGATCGGCGAGGTCGTCATCACTGCGACGAAAGATGGCGATGCGACCTACAACGCCGCCACCGCCAGCATCAGCTTCTATGTGGTGTCTGAGGAAATCAGCAGCGTGACCCTGCTCAGCGTCAATGCACCGGTGCAGGGTGTCGAATCGGCGATGGTCCTCACCGTGCCGGATGCTGCCCATTACGAGCCGATGCAGTCCGCCGGTGTGGGCCAATCAACGGCGAAGGGCGCCGTCGCCTGGTACAACGAGGACGGCAGCGTCTTCACAGGCAGCGCCTTTGAGCCGGGCAAGGTTTACAAGGCCAGCATGCGCGTGCAGGCAGAGACAGGCTACGGCTTTGCCGACAATGTGACCGTGGTGCTCGATGGCATCAACGCCGACGCCTACACGGCCACGGCCCACAAGGACGTCATCTTTGCCGACAACCTCATCATCGACGTGACCTTCACGGCAACCGACCACTCTCATGATTACGCCACCGGCGACAAGTGGACAGCGGACGCCACTGAGCATTGGCACGCTTGCAAGAATGCCGAATGCCCACAGCCACGCATCGACGTGGCGCGTCACACCGATGCCAACGGCGATGGCAAGTGCGACGTTTGCGGGCAGGTGATTGGCTACACCATCACCTTTGACGCCGCCGGCGGCAGCGTGGATACAACTGCGGCACAGACCGACATTGACGGCAAGCTCGCCACCCTGCCAACAGCCACCCGCAGCGGCTACACCTTCGACGGCTGGTACACAGCGGCGGACGGCGGCGACAAGGTGAGCGAGGGCGCGGTGTTTGACAAGGACACGACCCTCTACGCCCATTGGCAGAGCGACAACAGCGGCGGTCCGGCGCGCTACGCCATCAAGACAGACGCGACGAAAAACGGCAAGATTGCTGTCGACGCCACCAGCGCCCGCAAAGGCGCAACCGTCCGCTTCACGGTGACGCCGGACGCGGGCTACAGCATTGACAGCGTGCAGGTCGTCGACAGCAAGGACAAGACCATCACCCTGACGAAAAATGCCGACGGCAGCTACAGCTTCACCATGCCAAAATCCCTCGTCACCATCAGCGCCACCTTTACCAAGGGGGCAACGCCAGAGCCAAGCGCGCTGCCATTCACCGACGTGAGCGCGGGCGCGTGGTACTACGACCCAGTGCGCTTCGTCTATAGCGAGGGCCTTATGACTGGCACCAGCGCGACGACCTTCTCGCCGAATCTGACGACGACGCGCGGCATGATTGTGGCGATTCTCTACCGCATGGAGGGCGAGCCGGATCTTAGTAACGAGAACCTCGGCTACCCATTCGCCGACGTGGATGCAAACGCCTACTACGGCGACGCCGTCTACTGGGCACGCATGAATGGCATCGTCTCGGGCTACAGCAGCGACGCTTTTGGCCCAACCGACAGCATCACCCGCGAACAGCTCGCCGCCATCCTCTACA
>JAUNGU010000019.1 GCA_030524315.1 Peptococcaceae bacterium | reverse complement strand
GGCGCAGGGGACGCAGCCCCATCGCCTCGCGCTGCGCCTCGCCCAAGGCAGCAAATTCTGCCGCCGTGTAGTCGCCGGCGATCTCGCCCTCGCGCAGAAAAATCACGCGATCGGCGAGATCCCAGAGGTAGTAAAGCCGATGCTCGGCGATGATCACCGTCTTGCCCTGGCCCTTGAAGATGGCAAGCAGCTCGCGCAAATCACCGATGGCGTCGGCGTCGAGGTTTGACGAGGGCTCATCGAGAACCATCACGTCCGGCTCGACCGCCGCTGCCGAGGCGCAGGCGATTTTTTGTTTCTCGCCGCCAGACAGAGAAAAGATGCTACGGCCAAGCAAATTTCCCAGCGCCAGCTCCTCTGCCACCTGATCCACACGCGCGCGGATCGTCGCCTCGGGCAAGCCGTGGTTTTCCGGACCAAAGGCCACCTCTGCCGTCGTGTCCACATTGAAAAATTGCGCCTGGGGATTTTGAAACACCGAGCCGACCCGCGCCGAAATGTCAAATAGGCTCATGTCTGCCAGCGCCTCGCCATCCAGCGTCACCGTCCCCGAGAGGCTTCCTTCATAATAATGGGGAATCAACCCGTTGAAGAGACGCGTCAGCGTCGTCTTGCCGCAGCCCGAGGCGCCGCAGAGGAGCACAAACTCGCCGCCTGCAATCTCGAGAGTGATATTTTTTAGCCGCCCGCCGGGGGCGTCCTCAGAGCCGGTGCCCGCCGGATAGGCAAAGGATACATTCTTGCACGCGATCATTTTCTACCTCCCCATGAAAAATGCAGCCACTGGCCACGCCACCGCCGCCACGCAGAGCAGGAGCGCCACCCCATCCTGCACGCGAAAGCCGATCTCGCAAATATTCGTGCGCTTGACAGGCCCGCCGAGGCCGCGGGTCAGCGCCGCCGCACTCAGCTCTTCGCCGATTTTGACGCAGCAGATGAGCATCGGCACCAGCCGATATTCGAGCATGGCGCTGGCGCGTCCGCCGCCAAAGCGAATGCCGCGCATGCGCATGGCGTCGTTAATGGCGCGCGCCTCCTCGACCACCGTCGGGAAAAAGCGAAAAATCACCGACATGGGAATGACAATCTGCGCCGGCAGATGCAGCCGTTCCATGGCGGCGACAAATTCGCTGACCGTCGTCGTGCGCACAGTGATGTAGCCCATCATGATGCCCGGCATGAAGCGCAGCAAAAAGCCACAAATCGCCAGCACCACAAAGGCCGCTGCGCCGTCAAGCCGCGGCATCAGCACCAGCTGCAAGACCCAGCTGCCGCCGTAGAGGGCGAGATAAAGCCCCGCCGCCTGCCAGGCGCGCTCGCAAATAATCAGCCCAAAGGGCACCAGCGCCAAGAGCGGCGCCATCTGCTTGGCAGCCGCGCCGCCCTCGCCGCTGAGCACAAATACCGCAATCACCAAAAGCAGCGCGAGCTTCGTGCACGGGTCGAGAATGAGGCCGCGCCCGGCACCGCTGCTCGCCAAAAATTCCCGGCGCATCAGGCGATCCCTGCGCGCTGGAAGTGCTTTTTGAAAACCTTCTGACCGATCACGCCGCCGATGCAGCCGCAAATGAACCCGGCGATGAGCAGCACCGGCAAGCTCCCGGCAGAAATATAGTGCATCGCCGCATCGGCGTAATCCTGGCCGTTCTTCGTCACGAGCTGCTGATAATAGCTATTGCGCGTCAGCACCAACGGCATGTAATTGCCAATCAGCCACATGGAGAAGACGCCGTGGGAGAACACGCCCTTCCTGGCGCTTTTGTAGCCGCCAGATTTGAGCACGAGGTCTGCGAGCACGCCAAAGACAAGCCCCGTGGCGATGCTCCAATAGCCCATCCCAGTGAGCAGCATGAGAATCCCCGTGATCAGGCCCGTTAGCGAGAGCATGCCGAAGCAGTGAATCTTGGAATAATAGAGCATCATCACAATCCCGCCGACAATCGGCACCAGCACAATGAGCAGCGGCAAAAAAATCGGGATGAAGCCCAGCATGGCAATCGCCATGAGCACCACAAAATACAGGGCCGTGAAAATCCCCACGTTGATCAAATCTTTCCCTTGAAGCTTATTCATATCGCATTCCTCCTGTCATTAGCTTCATCTAACTACAAGCTACAATAACAGAAGGCAGCGGGCGCTTCCTCTCCAAAAGGGCAATTCTCCTCTGTTCAGACAGAAAAATCCCAATCGGGCGGCAGGCTCACTGTCCTGCCGCCTGCTTCATTGCCAACAGGGCGCGAATCACCGCTCTTGCATCGGCGTTGATGGACACAGACTTGTCGGCGATGGGCCGCGGGATTTCCGGATAGGCGATTTCCTCCTCGCTGTCGGGATAGTCGACGGTCACGCGGAAAAATTGCGCCTGCGCCCGCTCACCGACAATGCGCTCAAAAGGCACGCGAATGACCCCCGCCGAATTGAAGCCGACGCCGAATTCTATAATCGCGATGGACGCGTCCTCGCTCTGGTGCAAAAATGCGCGGTAGCGCGCCTCCTGGTCGGCGTGCTCGCCGTTATCGCGAAAGGCCAGCGCCAGCGGCGCGCCACAGCGCGGACAGTGGGGCGTATAAATTTCTGCGACGGTCAGATTTTCTTCGTCGATGTGCGCAAGCATCTCCGGCAAGAAGGGCGCCAGTGGCCAGACCTCATCCGAGCAATGGGCCGAGCAGCGCAGGGCGTCGTAATGGCCCTGGGCCTCAAAGACGCGGTCCATGGGAAAGCCCGCCTTGTAAAATTGCCGGTCGACGTTACTTGTGATGATGTGGTAATTTGTGCCCTCAAGCAAATCCAAGAGCTCGCCATACAGCGGCAGCGGTGGCATCTCCACGAGCATTTTCTGAATATGCTTGGCCAGATACGCCCAGCGCTGGCCCTCACGCCAGCCCTTGTAGCTGAAGGTCTGATAATCGCTGTGCACCCCCTGGTCCCAGAGCGCCGGATAATCGGCGCGAAACGCCGCCTCATCGGCAAAGGACAGCCCCGCCGCAGCCGAGAGCCCCGCCCCTGCGCCAATGAGCACATAATCACAGCCCATAATCGCCGCAAAACATTTTTCGATTGCTGTCATCGTCATCCTCCTCTCAATTTCTTTCATTATATCTATGGCCGCAACATTTTTGCAGACGAAAAAATTTCTCGCTCCAAAATTTTGCGCCAATCGCCACCGGCTATTTGTTTCTCTTGGTGCCGTTGTAGAGAAAGGCGTTGGGATCCATTTTGTAAAAGCTGCCGCGGTCGATGCCGATGGCTTGCTTGCAATTTGGGCAGACGATTTTGCCGTCCTGCAATTCTTCGGCGACGAACCATTTGCTGATGCGGTCCTTGTGACAGCGCAGCACTTCTCCGTGGCCGATTTTGTCGTACTTCCATAATTTTGTTTTGCATTTTGCACAGCGAATGGTCAGCATGATTTTCCCTCCAGCGTGTTTTTTTCATGATACCATATTTTGTGGCTGATGAATAATTATTAGCCGATTGTCATTATTTTTCCGCTGACGTCTTTACAAGCGCCGAGAAATATGATATATTTTAGAAAAATAAATCTTAGGTGATCAAAATGTCTAACGTTCATTCAGTGACAACCCAATATTGGTTTAGTTATTTTACCTTTACTGCTTTCAGTAAGGGTTTTTTGGGTTATCCTGAATACAGCACTATCTGACATTTTTATGAGAGATAGCAACTGCACGGAGGGATATCCCCCGTGCAGTTTTTTTTATTCTCGATGAGGGGCTTTCGTCCATCACCAATGCAATTATGAAAGGAAGATTAACAATGATTATCAAACTCAGATCCAACGCAGAACAAGCCCAGGTAGAACAGCTCATCAACTGGCTCGAAGGCCAGGGCATCCAGCTCTACTTCTCCGAAGGCGACACCTACTCGATCATCGGCTTGGTGGGCGACACCTCTCGCGTGGACATTGAACTCATCGAAGCCTTGGAAATTGTTGAGAGCGTCACCCGTATTCAGGAGCCGTTCAAAAATGCCAACCGCAAATTCCATCCCGACGACACGGTCATCCACGTCGGCGATGCGACGATTGGTGGCGGCACGCTGACCCTCATCGCCGGTCCTTGCTCTGTTGAAAACGAAGCCCAGATCACCGAGGTGGCTCAGCGCGTCAAGGCGGCTGGCGCAACGATTCTCCGTGGCGGCGCCTTCAAGCCTCGCACCTCGCCATACTCCTTCCAGGGCATGGGTGCCGAAGGCATTGATCTGCTGCTCAAGGCCAAGGCTGCCACGGGTCTGCCAATTATTTCTGAGGTCATGGATATTTCCCAGCTGCCACTCTTTGCCGATGTCGACATTCTGCAAATCGGCGCCCGCAACATGCAAAACTTCAACCTCCTCAAGGAAGTCGGCAAGATGGACAAACCAGTCCTCCTCAAGCGCGGCCTCTGCGCCACCTACGAAGAATGGCTGATGAGCGCTGAATACATCATGGCTGGCGGCAACAAAAACGTCATCCTCTGCGAACGCGGCATTCGTACCTTCGAAACCAAGACCCGCAACACCCTGGACATTTCCGCTGTGCCAATGCTCCGCGAGCTGACCCATCTGCCAATCGTCATCGACCCTAGCCACGCTGCCGGTATTCGCCGCATGGTGCGTCCGCTGAGCATGGCTGCTGTCGCTGCCGGTGCCGATGGGCTCATGATCGAGGTGCACAACGATCCGGAACGCGCAAAATGCGACGGTCCTCAGTGCCTGCGTCCTGACACCTTCGATGAGGTGGCTGCCGACGCCCTCAAGCTCCACGACTTCTGCAAAAAGGAGCTGCATCAATGAGCGGCACGACGGTAGACGTCGCTACCGGCCATCCCTACAAGGTGCATATTGACCACGGCCTTCTGGATAGCATTGGCCAGCGCCTCACCGAAGTGCACAAGCCTTGCACCGCTGTCATTCTCAGCGACTCGACGGTGGCGCCCCTCTATCTCGAACGTCTCAAAAAAAGCGTCACAGCCGCGGGATTTTCCGTCCTTGAATCGGTGGTGCCAGCGGGCGAGGAGAGCAAGAGCTTTGCCGTTCTCGAAAAGCTTGTCAACGATTGGAGCCTGGCCGGGCTCCATCGCGACGGGCTGGTCATCGCCCTGGGCGGTGGCGTCGTCGGCGACCTCGGGGGCTTTGCCGCCTCCTGCTACATGCGCGGGATTCCCTTTGTGCAGGTGCCAACGACCCTGCTCGCTGCCGTCGATTCATCGGTGGGCGGCAAGACGGCCATCGACATTGCCAGCGGCAAGAACCTCGTCGGTGCCTTCTACCAGCCGCTGGCGGTCTACTGCGATGTGGATCTCATTGCGACGATGGCTGAGGCGGCCTTTGCCGATGGCGTCGCCGAGACAATCAAGTACGGCGTGCTCCATCATCCGGCCCTCTTTGCCCGCCTCGGCGAGACGGCGCTGGTCAAGGATGCAGCAGACCTCGACGAGATTGTCGATATCTGCGTGCGCTACAAAAACAAAATCGTCAGCGACGACGAGTTTGAAAAGGGCAGCCGTCAGCTTCTCAATCTGGGCCACACCTTTGCCCACGCCATTGAGCATCTGAGCGCATTCGAAACGACCCACGGCCATGCCGTCGCCATCGGTCTGGCGATGATGGCGCGCGCCGCCGCCCGCAAGGGCTGGACGACGACGGACGTCGCCGCACAAATTGAGGCGGTCCTGGCCACCAACCATCTGCCAACGACCACGGACTACGACGCCGGGGCCATGTGCGACGTCTGCCGCCGCGACAAAAAAGCCGCTGCCGACAGCATCACCATCGTCGTGCCGGAGGCCATCGGTCGCTGTGTGCTCAAGAAGGTGTCCTACGACGACCTCCTCGAGCTCATCAAGCTGGGAAAGGAGCCATTATAATGAAGCTTTCTCCCGCTCGTCTCTCAGGCACCGTCGCTGCCATCCCGTCAAAATCGGCGGCCCACCGCCTCTTCATTGCCGCCAGCCTCGCCGACCGCGCGTCAAGCTGGACGCTGCCGTCAAGCTCGGTGGATATTGACACGACGCTGGCGTGCATGGCGGCGCTGGGCGCGGACGTGCAGCGCGATGGCGCACGCGTGGGTATCACACCGATTCGCACCGCCGCCAGCCAGGCGACCATCGATTGCCAGGAAAGTGGCTCGACGCTGCGTTTTCTCCTGCCAGTGGCGGCAGCGCTGGGCGGCCGCTACGATTTCCTCGGCCGCGGACGCCTGCCGGAACGGCCCATTGCCGATTTTCTCGAGGTCATCGAGGGCTTGGGCGCACGCACGACGGCGCACAAGCTGCCCCTGTCCATCGCCGGGCCGCTCCACGGTGGCACGGCGGCGCTCCCGGGGCACGTCAGCAGCCAGTACCTCACGGGCTTGCTCCTGGCCGCGCCCCTGCTCGATGGCGCCCTCGACATCCAGCTCACGACGCCTCTCCAGTCGCGGCCCTACATTGATCTGACGCTGGACGTGCTGCGCCAATTTGGCATCGACGTCACCACCTCGGACGACCATTTTCACGTCGACGCAAACGCGCGCTACCAGCTCCCAGACCGCGCCCTCGCCATCGAAGGCGACTGGTCCAACGCCTGCTTCTTTTTGGCGGCAGGCGCCATTTCGGCCCCGGTCACCGTCACGGGCCTGCGCCTCGACAGCTGCCAGGGCGATAAGGCCGTTCTCGACATTCTCCGCCGTTTCGGCGCAGAGGTCCGCATCACAGCAGGCGGCATCACCGTCGCTCCCGGCGACCTCACAGCGCAGGAGATTTCGATGAAGGAAATTCCCGACGCCCTGCCGATTCTCGCTGTTGTCGCCGCGCAAGCGCAAGGCACCACCGTCTTCACCGACATTGAGCGCCTGCGCCTCAAGGAAAGCGATCGCATCGCCACGACCAGCGCCCTGCTAGAGGCGATGGGCGTGCACACAGAAAGCGACACCTCGACCATGCGCGTCACCGGCGCGCCAACGCTCTGCGGCGGTGCCACCGTCGACAGCGCTGGCGATCACCGCATCGCCATGGCCGCCGCCATCGCTGCGCTAAACGCCGACGCGCCAATCACCCTCACGGGTGCAGCAGCCGTCAGCAAATCCTATCCCCATTTCTTTGAAGATTACGCATCCCTCGGAGGTGACACCCTTGGCATCTAATATTGGACATTCTTATCGCTGCGCCATTTTTGGCGAAAGCCACGGCAAAATGATCGGCGTCGAAATCGACGGCCTGCCACCGGGCGAGGCCATTGACGAAGCCGAGCTCCAGGCCTTCATGGCGCGCCGCGCGCCGGGCAACAGCCATCTCACCACCAAACGCAAGGAGCCCGACCTCGTGCATATCGCCTCGGGCATCATGGACGGCGTGACCACCGGTTTTCCGCTGATGGCCTACATCGAAAACACCGACCAGCATTCCAAGGATTATTCCAACCTGCTCGACCATCCGCGCCCATCTCACGCCGATTACACGGCTTATCTCCATTACAAGGGCTTTGCGGATATGCGTGGCGGTGGCCATTTCTCGGGCCGTCTCACGGCGCCCCTGTGCATCGCTGGCGGCATCGCCAAGCAGATTCTGCGCCGCCGTGGCATTGTCATCGGCGCCCAGCTTCTGCAGGTGGCAGAATTTGTCGGCACGCCCTTCGACGCCTTGAACGTTGATGCGGAGACCCTCGAAAAAATCGCCACCAAGGAATTTCCGACGCTGGATTTTCGCGCCGGTGCCAAAATGCAGCACGCCATCCAGCAGGCCGCCAACGACGGCGATTCGGTGGGCGGCATCATCCAGGGCGCGATCATCGGCGTTCCGGCTGGCGTCGGCAGCCCCATGTTTGACGGCATCGAAAACCGTCTCTCCCAGGCCCTCTTCGGCATTCCCGGCTGCAAGGGTGTGGCCTTTGGCGATGGCTTCGACAGTGTGACGTTGCGTGGCAGCGTCCACAACGATCCCTTCACCATCCAAGACGGCAACATCGTCACCACCTCCAACCACGCCGGCGGCATTCTCGGCGGCATCGCAAATGGCGCGCCAATCACCGTGCGCATCGCCATGAAGCCGACGGCCTCCATTTCCAAGAAGCAACAGAGCATTTCCCTATCCAAGCATGAGCCCGAGGACCTGGTCATCACCGGCCGCCACGATCCTTGCATCGCCGTCCGCGCCGTACCGGTTGTGGAAGCGGTTCTCGCCATGAGCATCTTAGATCTTTTATTAGAGGAGCACAGCATATGAAAAATTTAGATGATATTCGCGTTGAGATCAACGCCGTCGACGACCAGCTCTTGGACCTCATTGTCAAGCGCTTGAACCTCTCCAAGGAAGTCGCCGAATACAAAAAAGCCAACGACATGCAAATTCTCGACCGCAGCCGCGAGCTGGCGATTTTGGATCGCATCACCGAGGATAAGTCCCCTGACCTCGTCGTGCCACTGCGCGAAACCTACGAAAGCCTCTTCCGCGTCAGCCGTCGTCGCCAGTCCCAGCTCATTGAGCCGGACAACACCTTCATCAATGGCGTCACCAGCACCTTCACCGACGCCCCCTTCCCAACGGAAGGCAGCGTCGCCATTTCCAGCGACCAGTACGACGCGCCGATTGCCAAAGCCCTCTTTGACAATCCCCACCTTCTGACCCTCAACAACGATATGAAAATCGTCGACGCCGTCAATTCCGGCCTCTGCCAATACGGCATCCTGCCAATTGAGGACAACCGCTCCGGTGCCAAGGCCATCACCTACGACCTGCTCATCAAAAACACCTGCCACATTGTCCGCGGCATGAAGGTGAGCCTCCACTACAAGCTCGTCGCCGCCAACAACGTGCCATTCACGAGCCTCAAGAAAATCGTCGTTGACCGCCGCTCCTACTACCATTGCTCGGATTTTCTCGCCGGTCTCAAGGTCGACATCATCGAAAAAAGTGCTGCCGACATTCTCAAGCAGATCCAGGACCCAAGCGATGACTTCATCGCCTGGATCGTTCCTGACCACACCCCAGTTGGCGACAATCTCCACGTGCTGCGTCAGGATGTCGTCAATCCTGGCGACTACATTCGCTACATCTGCCTGGCGAAAAATCCCCAGATCCATCCGGATGCCAACTGCATCAGCCTGATGCTGTCGGTGCCAAACGTCGCTGGCGGCTTGGACGATGTGCTCTCGCCACTGGCGGCCCTGGGCGTCAACCTGAGCCTCTTGGAAAGTCGTCCGATTGTCGATGGCGACCACACGACCCACCGCTTCTTCATGGACATGGACAGCGACATTCACCAGCCACAGGTGCAGCTGGTCATCAACGACCTCTCCCGTGACTGCCCAACCTTTGTCCTCCTCGGCGCTTACAAAGATGTGGAGATGAGTCTATGAAATTTGGACTCCTAGGGCGCACGCTGGGCCACAGCTTTTCGCCGGAAATCCACGGGCGCATTGGCGACTACGACTACGCGCTTTTTGAGCGCGAGCCCGAGGCACTCGACGCCTTTTTCCACGAAGACTGGCAGGGCATCAACGTCACCATTCCTTACAAGGAAGCGGTCATGCCCTATTGCACACGCATCTCGGAGGGCGCCCAGCGCATCGGCTGCGTCAACACGATTGTGCGCGAGGCTGACGGCAGCCTCAGTGGCTACAACACCGACTACGACGGCTTTGCCTTCGCCCTGGACAACGCGCACATCGAAATCGCGAACCGCAAATGCCTGATTCTCGGCAACGGTGCCACATCCAAAACCATCGCCACGGTGCTCGCCGACAAGGGTGCGCGGGAGATTCTCAACATCGCCCGCCACGACGCCATTCCCTACAGCGACATCCACCTGCACCACGACGCCGAGGTCATCGTCAACGCCACGCCTGTGGGCATGTATCCCAAGACGCCGGCGCGACTCATTGAGCTCGACGGCTTCACGAAGCTCGAGGCCGTCTTCGACGTCATCTACAATCCCCACCGCACGCAATTTTTGCTCGATGCCGAGCGTCTCGGCGTCAAGTCGGCCAACGGGCTGGCGATGCTCGTCGCCCAAGCCGTCGTCGCCGCCAAATATTTCATCGGCATTGACGACGTGGCGGCGCGCATCCGCCCGATTTTGCGGGCGATGACCAAGCGCGATGAGAACATCGTCCTCGTCGGCATGCCCGGTGCGGGCAAAACCACCGTCGGCAAGGCCCTGGCTACAGAACTCGGACGCCCCTTTGTCGACATTGACGCGCGCATTGCCGCAGACGTCGGCAGCGTCCCTGACTACATCCACACGCGCGGCATCGACGCCTTTCGTGCCCTCGAGACGGCGGCCATCGCGGGCGCCGGCAAGGAACACGGCCAGGTCATCGCCACCGGCGGCGGTGCCGTCACCGTGGCAGCCAACAAGGACCTCCTGCGCCAAAACGGCCGCATCTATTGGATCAACCGTCCCCTGGAGGATCTGCCGACCGACGGTCGTCCCCTCTCCGCTGGCGGCCTAGAGACGGTGCGCCGCCTCTACGACGAGCGCAAGGGGCTGTATGCGGATTTTGCCGACGTGGTGCTCCCGCCTGCCAACCTCACCCAAACGGTTTCAAAAATATTGGAGGATTTCAATGAAGCTATGCGTGATTAACGGACCCAACCTCAACATGCTCGGCATTCGCGAGCCCGACATTTACGGCCGCACCACCTATGCCGACCTCTGCACCCTCATCGAAAATTATGCCGCCGAGCAGGACATTGACGTGGACATCTACCAGAGCAACCACGAAGGCGACCTCGTCGACAAAATCCAGGCCTGCTACGGCGAAGCGGCCGGCATCGTCATCAACCCTGCCGCCTACACCCACACCTCCGTCGCCCTCCTGGACGCCGTCAAATCGGTGGCCATTCCCACCGTCGAGGTGCACATTTCCGATGTCTCCCAGCGCGAGGATTTTCGCCAGGTGAGCTACATCCGCGCCGCCTGCGAAAAAACCATCTGCGGCCACGGCCTGAACGGCTATATTGAGGCGATGGATTATCTCCTCGAAAAGCTCGCCGACTAAATAGCAATTAAAAATCCCGAAGGATCTGCTCATGCAAATCCTTCGGGATTTTGTATTGTCTGAAATTAGTTGCGCCCGCGGAAGGTGTCGGTGATGCCCTGGGCGAAGGCTGCGATGCGCGCGTCAATGTCCGGCAGCTTGGCGACGTCGCCGGGCTCGTTGCCCATGGCCATGAGGGCGAAGCGGGCGGGCAGATAAAAGCCCTTGTTCATATTCAGGGCGGCAATGAGCTGCTTGGCGAGAATGTCGCAGCCGCTGTAGCCCGAGACGATGATGGCAAAGACGGCCTTGTCGTAAAATTGCCGCTTGCGATAGAGGGCCGTCAGCCGATTGATGCACGCCGAGAGATTGGCGGAAATTGAATCGTTGTAGTTGGGGCAGATCATGACAATGGCATCGGCAGCGCGAATCGACGGATAGACGTTGTCGACCATGATGCCGCCGTAAAAGCAGCTCTCCTTTTCACCGAAATGGAGGCACATTTTGTAGGGACAGCCGGAGCAATCCTGTAGGGTGCCGTTGCGCAGGCCGATTTCTTCGATGGCAAAGCCCTCGAGGGCGCCGCTGACGGCGTGCCAGAGGGCGAAGGTGTTGGATTTCTTGTGGTTGGAGGCGTGGAGCACGGTGAGCTTGGGCATGACTCGGTGGTAGCCCTCAAAATGCATCACCGCCTGGACGAGGCCTTCGGCGCTTTCGGCGTAGGCCCCTTGCAAATCACAATTCATGCGCCGCGCCGTGATTGTAAAGTTCGAGAGGCTCGCCGTGCCCTCGACCAGCGAGCGGCCGACAAAGGCGCAGCCGCTCATATTGGCAGCGAGCACAAGCTCCTGGGCCGTCGATTTCGTATAGAGATCGCTGGCTGCATCGACGATAACGCCGCCGAGCCAGCCGTCAAAAAGATCGGCGTGGGCGCGAATCGCCGCAAGCAAGCGGCTGTATTCGAGGTTGACGCCCCACGCGCCGAGGTCGACCACGAAGAGCAAGCGCCGAAAGGGCGCACCGGCTGCCACCCGCTCCCGCGAAAAATAATCGACGACTGCCTCGGCCGAGCGCAAATAAATCGGCGTCACCTCTGCCAAGGCTTGGGCGAGCACCGCCGCCAGACGAGGATTGTCCGCCTGGTCGGCGGACGTCGGCATGATCACAATGAGGGCTTCATCCTTCACGACGCTGGCCTTCTTTCATGTGCATCAGATGGTGGCCGATGCCACGCAGCGACGCTTCCGATTCGTAGAGACGTTCCATGAGCGCTTCCGGCAGGGGCAGGATTTCGTGCGCCTGACCGTCGGCCGTGTAGCGATTGCGCACGCCCATATAGCTGCCGCCCAGAAATACTGAGCCGTAATGCCAGTCGCCGCGCAGGGTTTGGAGAATCGGGAGCACCGCCGATGAGTAGGCCGGTGCCACATAGGGCTTGAAGCCCAAGGCGCGCATTTCCTGATTGGCGTCGATGGCAAGCTGGGTCAGCGCGCGGGCGCACGCATCGTCGTAATGCTCGATAGAATCTGCCACCACAAGCTCCCGCCCGTGGCCGCCGAAGCAGCGCCCCTCCGCCAGAAAGCGGGTGAAACGCGCGTCGCGCGCGGCATAGTAGGATGCGCGGGCGTTCATGACACCCAGACCGTAGCCCTGCACCTGCTCAGGCAGGAGCCCCAGCCCATCAAAGCGGCCGTCAGCGTCGAGATTGCTCGCCCACCACGCCGCTTGCGCCAGCGGGTCGACAGGGTCCGACACCTCGCAGAAAAGGCCGCGGAAATTTGCCGCCCGCGCCTTGCGCGCGTAAGCAGCGATGATGGCGACGTTTTTCTCAAGCTGGGCCATGCGCACATCGATGCGCGAGCCATCCACCGGCGGCACCCCCGCCGAGGCGCAGAAAATGAAAACGTCGCAAGCAAAGAGCTGGGCGTCGTCAATGACTTCAACCCTTGGCCACGGTCCAGCGCCAGGCGTCAGGATTTGATTGGCCTCAAATGCCCAGCGTGCCGTCGTTTTTTCATCGAGGTCGTAAGTGCCGATGCTCGAAATGCAGTCGCCGCCCAAGAGCCTGAGCCCAACGAGGACCTGGCTGCCCACATCGCCCAAGGCGAGGAGATGCACCCGCTTGCGCGCGGCTGTCTCCGGCGCATCCGCGAGAATTTCCTGCCAGCGGGGATGGCTGACGTTGCAGCAGGTGATGCCACCTGCTGCAAGCTTGGCGTTCACAATCGCTGGCAGGGGCTCGGGATGGGCCTTTTTGGCAATCGCTGCCTGCGTGCGGAGCACTGTTTGCGAGAGCCAGCCCGCATCCTCCTTGATTTGGTAGAGCAGCGCTTCCTCCGTCGCCAGGAAATGCGCCCGCGACGTGCGCGGATCTCTGGCAAAGAGAAAAGCATCGACGCGCGGTGGCACGCTCGCCAGCTCGGGCAAATCGAGGTGCTCCCAGCTGGCACAGATTTTATCATTCACTTCGTAAAACTTCATAACCATTCCTCTATTTCTTCTGTCGATAGAGCATCTTGAGATCGTTGTCCAGATAGACGCTCGCCGCCACGTTTGGATCGTAGGTGACGCACTCACCGCGGTCAGGCGCCGAGGCGACAGTGATGACCTCGCCGATGCGCTCCATGGTGAGGTTGCGGCCAAAGCGCGTGCGGTAGCATTCCTCGAGAATGTAGTAGATATTGCGCGCGTTTTCGATGCAGCGCGCCGAAAAGTTGAACAGCGCCTCCTCGCTCGCCCCTGCCAAATCCGGATTGGTGTATGGCATCAGCGGATTGACCGACGGCGAAACCTCGGCAATATTGAAGCCCTCGCGGTCGACGGTGTCGCCGCCGATGAACGGATAGAGGGACGATTCCACATACCACTTGCGCACATTCGGCACAAAATAGACGCTGTCGCAATCAATGCCGCGCTCAGCCATGCGGTCGCGGCCGAGGCCTGTGAGCACGCCAAAGACCATCTTGCGAATCGGCACCTCCTCCTCGCGCAGGAGGGATTCCAGGGTCGTGAAGCGCTTGCCCTGGTTCATGATGTCGTCGACGAGAATCACCGGACGGTCGAAGCTGTGGATCATCCGCACCTGATCGGCCAGCGGTGTGTAACTCTCGAAGGCCTCGATGGTGTAATCTGCCAGATCCTTTTGGTACACCGTGTCGGTGTGCAGGGTTTTCGTCACCGTATTCGGAATGACGCGCTCGCGCATGATGCGCCCAAATGGCACGCACATATTGGCGCCGAGGACCCGCGGCGTGATTTTTTCATTCGGCACGCCGTTGATCTCGGTGATCATTTCCACCATGCGTGGGAAAATCACCTCTGACGCCAGGGTCAGCACGAGCTCGCCGGGATAAAGCGCCGTCATCGCGTGCTGGAGCTCGCGGTAGCCCTCTTCGATGACGCGGATCACCTGCGGCTCGCTAACCAGTGGCTCCTTGATGAAGGCGCGCAAATTGCGGAGCACCACCACCGGCTCGCACATGTCGACGAGGTAGACGGGCATCTTCGTCTTGATTTGCTCGGCGAGGACAAAGCCCTGGCGCTTAACGGCGTCCATGACGTAGCCGCTCGGCGTCGCCTCCTTGGCGAAAAACATGGCGTAGCTGCAGCCCTGGCCGCAGGCCTTGGCCAAGGCTTCTGTCAACAAGAGCTGGGCAGGGTCGGCGATCTCCGAATCCTTGGCCGTGTAGAGGCCGCTGATCAGGAGAATCTCGCCGGAGGTGTGGCGGCGCACCTTGTCGGCCAACGCCACATCCCCCAGCACCGAATAGAGAGACTCAGGTGCCATGTAGCAGCAGCGGATGACACCGGTGAGCTTGTTATTCCGGAGCATGTTGCGCAAGAGGATCAGCGTGTCGTTGGAACGGCGCATCGCCTCAAAAATCTCGTCAATGGATTCCTTGCTCTGGAGCACGCTGCTGTAAATTTCCTCAAGCAGCGCCTCACTCGGCTGCGCCACATATTCAAAGGAAAGGACCTTGCCCTCGACGAGGGGCTTGTCCTCGGGCTCGCGCAGATAGAGGCCGCTGTCGTAAATGTAGCTCTGCACCATCGGGTCGACAAGGTTGGAGACGTCGCGGTTGAGGTCGATGTTTTCACGGAGCATCGTCGAGGAAATGTGGCGGAATTCCCGCGGCAGGTCGACAATGTCCACCTTGGCAAAAATGTGCCGCGTCGCTTCCTCGAGCTCCTGGCGCGGCGTGTCGCCGCGGCGAATGATGACGTGGTTCATATTGTGAATCGAGTGAGGTTCGACAGCGCCGCGATAGCTCGAGGCATTGGCGATGACGTCGCTGCCGACGACCATGTAAACCTCGCGCGGCGCAAAAATTTCCTTGAGCTTTTCGAGGTCCTTGGGATTGGCAATGTTGATCGGCAGGTCGTACGGGAAAATATTGACGTGGAGCTCATCGGCCACCGACATATTGACGATTTTCCGGCGAATCAGATGCGGCTGGGCTTTTTTCGACCAGGAAAATTCATCCACCGCCAGATAAACCTCGTAGCCGCGGTCGCGAATGCGGCGCACGATTTCCTTGTGAGACGCCGTAAACGGGTCGAAGGTCCCCGGCACAAAGGCCACCTTGGACCATTCCACGAGGTCAAAATTGCCGTAATCCATGCGCCAGTGGCTGATAAAATTCGACACCGCCGACACGGCCGAGGCGCGGGCAAAGAGGCTGATCTCGTTTTTTTCCGGCTCGCTCATCAAAAAGAGCATCTTGCGACAGCCCGAGGTAAAGAGCAGGTATTTTTCATCGATGCTCATGTCCTCCACGGCAAAGACGTCGCTCAACACCTGCATCGCCTCCTGGCGCACGTCCTCATTGTAGCTGGCGATGCCCTTGAGAATCGCGCCAAAAAGAATGTGGCGTCTGTGGCAATAGGCCTCGTCAGAAATGTCGAAGCGTCCTGCGTAATCCTGGAAAAACCGCAGCATATTGCCGATGGTGTCGAGGGCGCGCATGACAATCCCCGCGTTGGTGCTCGAAAGCAGCGCCGTGATGTGGGTGATCATTTCATCGAGCTGGGTCGTCGGCAGCCACAGGAGCGTCCGCGCCAGATATTCCGGAATGTAGCGAGAATAGCGGGCGTCGGCCACCTCCAGCGCATGCACGAGCTCCATCATCACCTCGTTGCGCTCATCAATGCGCAAAATCGGGATGAGCTGGGCCAGCGCCTGCCCGGCCTCGCGAGGCACGGCCATAATATCGTTGACCTTGAGGAGGTTTGAAAAATGCGCCGCAATGTGCAGGCGGTGATGCTCGCCGTGGTGCGCCACCTGGTCCGAAAGGAGCTTGATATTGACGGCCTTGACGATCCACGGCGTCGCCGCCTGGAGGTTGACCAGGAAAATATCCGGCAGAATGTCGTCGTTAAAGAGCATCGACGCCTCTGCCTCGGCGTCGCGGCCCATGTCCGTGAGGATCTTGTATTTGAGATAGGTGCGGGTCATGTCGCCAGCCGTATCCACCGTCTCGAGATAGGCCACAAAGCGCTCAGCCACCGCCAGCTGCGGCATCTGCTTGACGAGCCAATGCATGGCGTGCCAGGCGGCGATTTGCTCCTCGTAGGCGCCGCTCTCGCGCTTGTCCATGGCGTAGTCGCCGATCATTTCATAGAGGGTCTCGTCCATGAGGGCGGGCGGCAGCTCAAAGACCGTGTTGAGCAGCGCAAAGCTTTCGTCGGGCTGCCAACGCGTCGAGTCGGCGAAGCATTCGAGGAAGATGTGCAGAAAATCCTTCTTGTCCTCGGCCGTGGCGTTTTCCAAAACCGACGCCAGGACATTTTTCGAGTTGGACTGGATGCGCAGCTTTTGCACCTCGTTGAGACGCAGATCCGGCCGAAGAATTTCGCCGATATAATGGTTCCAGAGCACAAAGGCCTGCTCCGTGTCGAGGTTTTTCATGCCCCGCGGATAGCGCTTGCGATAGCCAAAGTTGAACTGGGCGATGGTCTTGCCCAGAAGCCGCGAGGCCTCGACGCGCACCTCGCCGTCGCGGTGCATCATCAGCTCATAGAGATAGGCCGCCGTCTGGCGCTTCTGCTCGTCGTTGGTATAGGCCGTGTAGCGGTCGAAAAGGCGCAGATAGACCTGCAAATTGCGCTGATCCGTTTCGCTGCGCGCCCGCTCGAGAAAATTGCCGAATTGGCGCCCGGCGGCCATACGGTGCATGACGGCAATATTCGTCTCGACGCCCATGTAAACCAAGGATTGCACCGTCTCGTCGAGATTTCGCAGGGACACCGCCGGCATTTTCTCAGGAAAGACCGGCTTGCCCACCAGGGACGTGTCGACGCCGAGATAGAGCATGTAATCGTGGAAATCCTTTAGCCGCGAGTAGACAAACTGGTAGCGGCGCTTTTTTTCGGCGTCGACGTTTTCCAGCTTGTTCAAAATAATATCAAAGGCGTCCTTGAGGGAGGTGATGCGCGTGATATTCTCGCCGCGCACCCGCTCCTGCTTGACGCAAAAATCCGCATAAATGAGCACCAGGGATTCGACGCTCAAGCGCTCTGGCTCGAGATCCCAGGTGGAATGATTGGCGGCAATGTGGCCAATGTAGCGCATCTGGTGGCGGCTAAACCAGAGATTGGTGTAGTAATAATGCATGTGGGGCACGGCCTCGCCCGGCTTGCAGCCGAATTTGCCCAGGTCGTGGCCCGCTGCTGCCCCGCTCACCAGCGCCAAATCAATCGGCGCCCCCGCCGCGTAGAGCCCCCGCGCCAAAGACATGGCCACATAATGCACCCCGGCAATGTGCTCCAACGTCTTGTAATCGGTGACCTCCATATTTAGGCGGAACATTTCATAGACAAATTCGTCGCGATAGTATTTGAGAAAGAGCTCGTATTCGCTGCGCGATTCGAAGTGCTCGTATTCCTCCGGTGCCAAGAGCACCAAATCGACAAAAGGCTCCGGCCGCATGACCTTGCGCTCCTCGTCAAAGAAAAATTGCAGCACCTTGAGATAAAAGAGCGCCGCCGCCGCGTAGTGCTGATTGCGCGCTTCCTTCTCGGAATCGGGATAGAGCAGGGTGCAGACGAATTGGTAGGTAAAGGCCATCCAGCCCTCCTCCGGCGTCTCTGAAATGGCGTGCATCGGCGCCAAACAGTATTCGAGAATTTCCGAGCAAGTGAAGCGGCGCGTCACCGGAAACGCCTCTGCAAAAATGTCTTCCCAATACTCACGCCCGGCAATGGCGCGCACGCCCTGGCCCGTGAGCCCCGTCGTATTCAAAAAATCGCTGCTCGAGAGCCGCGCCGTCATCGCCCCGGCCAACGATTGGAGTTCGTTCATTGTCATTTCCTTTTGCCTCCGCAGTCATCATAAATTGTCACATCATATTGTCATTATACTACCATAAAATTTCCCAGCCGAAAATATCCGCCAGCTGTTTTTCGCCGGTGAAATAAAATCTCATTATTATTTTCACGCCCGCTTTTCATCTGCCGCTCAAATTTCTTGTTGACAATGGGAATCCTTTCGCGCTACAATCCAAATTGACAATCATTCGCAAATTGGAGGCGTCCCATGCCAAAATATATGACAAAGCAGCGCAAGCTTCTCACAGAGTATTTACGGCATCATCCCGACGAGTGCATTTCTGCGCGCGCCATTGCCGACGCGCTACAAAACGACGGCATCAGCCTCAGCGCCGTCTACCGCAACCTCGCCGCCCTGGAGGCCGAGGGCAAGGTGCGCCGCACAAAGCAGGCAGGTGCCAGCGAGGTGCTGTATCAGTACCTGGATGTGGACACCTGCCGCAACGTCCTGCACCTGACCTGCACCGTCTGCGGCAAAACCTTCCATATGCCTGAGGCCCATTACGAAACCATTAAAGAATTTCTGGCAAAAAACGAACAGTTTTTGTTAAATGAATCGGAAACGGTGCTTTATGGCATCTGTGCCGACTGTCAAAAACACTAAGGAGGAATGACCGATGACCAAGAATCGCCAATGGCTCGCCACATTGCTGGCGCTCGCCCTCGTTCTCGTCACGGTTTTTTCCTGCGTCTACATTGCCCTCGAGGCCGACCACGATTGCTCGGGGGATGATTGTGTCATCTGCCAGCAAATCGTCAGCTGCCAGCAGCTGCTCAAGGCTGTCGGCCTCACTGGCGCCGTTTTTGCCGCCGGGATCTGCCGCCATTTTGCACGCGCGCTCGTGATGGTGCTCGTCAGCGAAATGGTCGCAGCCTTCACCCTCGTTTCCTCAAAAGTAAAGCTTTCCAATTGAATCCAACCACACCATACAAGGGAAAATGATCTGCCAGCGCGCAGGTCTGTTTGCCCTTGTTTTTTTGCACCCATTTTTCACACGGATTCAATTGGAGGAATAACTTTTTATGAAAAAAATACTATCTATATTGATGAGCCTGCTCCTCATCGGCGCCGTGCTCACTGGCTGTGGCAGCAATGGGCAATCGGCAACGCCGGAAAGCGCGCCATCGGCAAGCAGCGAGGATTCAACCGGCGACAAGCTCAAAATTGTCACGACAATTTTTCCGGAATACGATTGGACCAAGCAGCTCCTCGGCGATCAGGCAGACAACGTGGATCTGACCATGCTCCTCGACAACGGCGTCGATCTCCACAGCTACCAGCCATCGGCTCAGGATATTGCGAAGATCTCTGACTGCGATGTCTTCATCTATGTGGGCGGCGAATCGGACGGCTGGGTCAAAAAGGCCCTCAAGGAAGCCACCAACAAGGATATGAAGGTCATCAATCTGCTCGACGTGCTGAAGGATTCGGTTAAAACCGAAGAGGCCAAGCCCGGTATGCAGGCCGAAGAGGGCCACAACCACGGCGTCTCTGATTTTGCTGACAGCGACGTCGAGGATAGAACCCTCGCCGATTGGGACGGCGATTGGCAGTCGGTCTACCCATATTTGCAAAACGGCGACTTGGACCAGGTCATGGCACGCAAAGCCGAAGCTGGTGACAAAACCGCCGAAGAATACAAGCAGTATTATGAAACGGGCTACAAAACCGACGTCGAAAAAATCTCCATCGACAGCCAGGCCAACACCATGACCTTTACCAAGGATGGCACCCCAGCCACCGCCACCTACGCCTACAAGGGCTACCAAATTTATGACTACGAATCGGGCAACCGCGGCGTCCGCTATTTCTTTGAGGCCACCGGCGGCGATGCCGCAGCACCAAAATATGTCCAGTTCAGCGACCACGGCATTTCCCCAGCCAAGGCGGAGCATTTCCATCTCTATTTTGGCAACGACGGCTTTGACGCCCTCTCCAAAGAAATGGACAACTGGCCAACCTACTATCCGGCAGATATGAACGCCACCCAGATTGCCGACGAAATGCTCGAGCATGAAGAAAAAGAATACGATGAGCACGTTTGGCTCTCCCTCAAAAACGCCCAGGTTCTCACCGGCGCCATTGCCGATGCCCTGGCCCAGGTTGATCCTGAAAACAAAGCCACCTACGAAGCCAATGCCGCCACCTACACCGAAGAACTCGCCAACCTCGACAAGGAATATCAAACCATGGTCGACGGCGCCAAGCGCGACACGGTCCTCTTTGGCGACCGCTTCCCATTCCGCTATCTGGTCGATGATTACGGCCTCTCCTACTACGCCGCCTTTGCTGGGTGCTCAGCAGAAAGCGAAGCCAGCTTTGAAACCATTTCCTTCCTTGCAAAAAAAGTCGATGAACTGAATCTGCCATGCGTCCTCACCATCGAAGGCAAAGAGCACAAGATTGCCGAAACCATTGTCGACAACACCCTCGAAAAGAACCAAAAGATTTTGACCATGGACTCGATGCAGGCAACCACCTCTGACGACGTCAAAAATGGCACCACCTACCTTTCGGTCATGGACAAAAATCTTGATGTCCTCACCGAGGCCTTGAACTAGGAGGGAAGAACATGGCTCAGCTCACCTGTCAGAATGTGGCCATCGGCTATGACGGCCGAACCATTTTGACGAACCTCAATTTTTCCATCGATGCAGGGGACTACCTCTGCATCGTCGGCGAAAACGGTGCCGGCAAAAGCACCCTCATGCGCACCCTCCTCGGTCTGCAGCCGGCCATCGGCGGCCGCATTTCCTGGGGCGACGGGCTGCACAAGGGCGACATCGGCTATCTGCCGCAGCAAACCCTGGTGCAGAAGGATTTTCCTGCCTCGGTCCAAGAAATCGTCCGCTCTGGCTGCCAGGCGCGCGGCGGCTGGTGGCCCTTCTATAGCCGCGAGGATCAGCAGCGCGTCGCCATGGCCATGGACAAGATGCAAATCACACCCCTGGCCAAACGTTGCTACCGTGAGCTTTCCGGCGGGCAGCAGCAGCGTGTGCTTTTGGCACGCGCCCTCTGCGCCACCGAAAAAATGCTCCTCCTTGATGAACCAACGGCAGGCTTGGACCCCAAGGTCACGCGCGAGCTCTACCAACTCATCAGCGATCTCAACCAAGGCGACGGCATCACCATTGTGATGATTTCCCATGACATTTCTGCCGCCACCCGTTATGCCGACCACATTCTGCACATTGGCGAGCCCCTCTTTTTTGGAAAAACTGCTGATTTTCTCACCCAGATGCCGCGCTCCTGGATCGGCGCTGTTGCCAAGGAGGTGAATCGCAATGAATGATTTGCTTGCCACCCTCGCCCATTATTGGACCTACCCCTTCGTGCGCTACGCCCTGGTGGTTGGCGTGCTGATCGCTCTCTGCGCCTCGCTTCTTGGCGTAACGCTGGTGCTCAAGCGCTTCTCTTTCATCGGCGATGGGCTCTCGCATGTCGCCTTTGGTGCCATGGCCATTGCCACCGTCCTTGGCATGACCGATGATATGCCGCTGACCCTGGGCATCACCGTCGTCTCGGCGATTTTGCTGCTGCGCACCGGGCAAAACACCAAGATCAAGGGCGACGCCGCCATTGCCATGATTTCCGTCGGCGCCCTCGCCATCGGCTACCTGCTCATGAATCTCTTTTCCACGTCAAGCAATCTCTCGGGCGATGTTTGTAGCACCCTCTTTGGCTCCACCTCGATTCTCACCCTGAGCCAAACCGAGGTCTGGCTGTGTGTCGTTCTCTCGGTCATCGTCGTGGTGTCGTTCATTGTGCTTTACAACAAAATTTTCGCCGTCACCTTTGATGAAAACTTTGCCCAGGCCGTCGGCACCAAGGTCGAAGGCTACAATTTGCTCATCGCCATTTTGATTGCGGCGGTCATCGTCCTGGCCATGAATCTTGTGGGCTCGCTGTTGATTTCGGCCCTCATCATTTTTCCGGCTCTGTCGGCGATGCGCATTTTTAAAAGCTTTCGCGCCGTCACCCTCTGCTCTGCCAGCATCTCTGTGTGCTGTGCCGTGCTGGGGATGCTGCTCTCGATTCTCGCCGGCACGCCCGTTGGCTCAACGATTGTCGCTGTCAACATGGTGGTTTTTCTTCTCTGTTGGCTCCTCGGCACTGTGAAAAGAGGTGAATTGCTTTGAAACGATTGACGATCGCCCTCTGTCTCCTACTCGCCCTCTCCCTCAGCGCCTGTGGCGACAAGGGCAAACCCTCGCCTGAGCCCTCGCGCTCAGCCGCTGAAAATGTAGACCTCTCTGCCGCTCGCGCATCCTCGCCAAAAGAGGATGCACCGGAACCGGCAGCCGATGACGGCGTGCAGGCGGATGTGGACCTGACAACCTTGAGCAGCACCATGGTCTATTCTGAGGTTTACAACATGCTCTATGCCAATCCGGAAGACTACGTTGGCAAAACCATCAAAATGACTGGCACCCTCGGCGTCTACGAACCCATCGACAACGAGGGCAATACCATTCCCGACACGCCAACAATCACAGCCTGCATCGTCAAGGATGCCACCGCCTGCTGCGCCACGGGTATCGAATTTACGCCACCGGCTGGCGTTGACCTGCCAAAAGCGGGCGCAAGCATCACCCTCGTTGGTGAGCTTGAAGCCTATCAGGACAGAGGCATGAATTTCTATCGCATCAAAAATACACAGATTCTCTAACCCTCCCAGCGTCCATCCCCTTCGGATGGGCGCTTTTTTCGCTCAGCGCTCGCCAACGGAAAATCGTCCGCTATTTTTCTCCATCCGTTGACAAATCCTACCCGCCTTGGTTATACTAAAGCCAAAGCACGGGACGCGTGCATTCACCAAAAGAGATTAATAGGAGGAATGACCATGAACAAGTTTTATCGCTCTCAAAAATGCGACACCATCGTCGGCGTGGTAAAGGACGGCGGCGAGCCCCTCGTTTGCTGCGGTGAAGAAATGACCGCCCTCGAGCCAAACACCACCGAAGCCGCTGGCGAAAAGCATCTGCCAGTGGTCACCGTCGATGGCAACACCGTTACTGTCAATGTCGGCTCTGTCGACCATCCAATGCTCCCTGAGCACTACATCGAATGGGTTTACGTACAAACCGAGCACGGCGGCCAGCGCAAGGCCTTCAAGCCAGGCGATGCCCCACACGCGGTATTCTCCCTCGTTGACGACAAAGCCGTCGCCGTCTACGCTTACTGCAACCTGCACGGCCTCTGGATGACCGAAGTGTAATTTAACGCATGCAAAAGGCGCTGCCAAGTATTTCTCGATACTTGGCAGCGCCTTATTTTTGTGTTTATTCCCAGATGCCTGGGGTGGTGTTTTCGATGCCAACTTCCTTGGCCTTGAACACGGGATCCTTGCCTGCTTTTTTCTGGCGGGTGTAGTCGTCGAGGACTTTTTTGACGACGCCGTTGAGGCAGAACAGGGCGATGATGTTGACGATGGCCATGAAGCCCATGGTGATGTCGGCCAGCGCCCAGGCGCCTGCCATCGAGTTGATGGCGCCGACGAAAACCATCACGCAGCAGGTGATGCGGAAGACAAAGAGAAAGGCTTTGTTGTCAGAGATGAAGCGCGCATTAAATTCGGCGTAGAAATAATTGCCGATGAGGGACGTGAAGGCAAAGAGCACGACGGCCGCCGTCATGACGTGCACGCCGATCGAGCCGAAGACCGTTTCCACAGCAGCCTGCACCAGCGGAATCCCATCCTTGGCACCGCCTTTTTCGTAGACGCCAGAGAAAAGCACGAGGAAACCGGTGGTCGAGCAAATGACCATGGTGTCGATGAAGACAGACAGCACCTGCACGAGGCCCTGCTTGACAGGATGCGATACATCCGAGGAAGCCGCTGCGTTTGGCGCCGAGCCCATCCCGGCTTCGTTGGAGAAGAGCCCGCGCTTGATGCCCATGACGAGGCAGGAGCCGAGCATCCCGCCGAAGATGGCGCGGAAATCGAAGGCGTCGGTGACGATCATCGAGACGACTTCCGGCAATTTGCCAATGTTGACGATGGTCACGGTGAGGCCGAGGATAATGTAGAGCGCCGCCATGATTGGCACGAGAATCGAGGACACCTTACTGATTTTTTCCACACCGCCAAAGAAGAGCAGTGTCGCCACAACGGTGAGGATGATCCCCAGATAGACCGGCACCGAGGAATGCTGCCAGTCGCTGCTGTAATATTCGAACGCCGAAACAATGTTGTAGGCCTGCAGGCCGTTGAAGCCGTAAGCAAAGGTGATGATGAGCAGCACGGCGAAGACCATGCCCAGCCAATTTTTGCCCATGGCCTTGCGAATGTAATAGGCCGGGCCGCCCTTGAAAATGGCGCCGTCGCGTTCCTTGTAGACCTGAGCCAGGGTGCTTTCGGCAAAGGCCGAGGCGCCACCGATAATGGCCATGATCCACATCCACATCAGCGCCCCAGGCCCACCGGCCACCAGCGCCGTGGCGATCCCGGCAATGTTACCGGTGCCAACGCGCGAGGCGGTGGCTACCATCAGCGCCTGGAAGGATGATATCGCTTCCTTGTCGGTTTTCTTTTCCATGACCACCTTGAAGGATTCAGGAAAATAGCGCAGCTGTACAAAATTTGTGCGGATCGTTAGGAACACGCCGATGATAATCAGCAGTCCTACCAAAATATAGAGATACATAAAGTCGTCAATAGCAACCAGCCGTTCGGTTAGTGTCATTGCGTCTCCTCCTTTTGATACATCAGATAGAAATTTCGTTACATAAGTTTTCGGCGAACACCGCCGCCACATGCGCCCGCGAGACGTCCTGGCCCAGCGCCCACATGAGCTTGGTCACCGTCGCCTCCTGAGTCATGTCGCCCACAGAAATGCCACCCGCGTCCTGCACTCGCTGGCCCGTCTCGTAGACGTCGAGGTTGGCGCCCTCGTAGCGGCATTGGCTGCCGACGAGGACGGGAATCCCTGCCTTTGAGGCGCGGGCGATTTCCTCGAGGATGCTGTTTTCTTCGAAGGGAATCCCGCCAAGGCCGAAGCCCTCAATGAAAAATCCCACAATGCCCTCGTCCATGAGCGAGCGGAAAATCCGTGGCGACATGCCGGGAAAATGCTTGAGCACAGCGATGCGGTCGTCATAGACCGGCGAGAAAGCGGCATCCATCCGCGGCGTGGGCAGATGCGCCGCGTCGATTGCCAAACCGAAGGCGTTCACCGTGCCAATGCGCGGATAATTGACGCTCTCAAAGGCGTCAAAGCTCACGGTGCGCACCTTGGCTGTACGGCAGCCGAGCATGACCTTGCGGTTAAAGGCGACGTAGACGCCTGCGTGGCCACTGGCCGCCATGGCCACGGCACAGCGGAGATTGTCTACCGCGTCGGTCAGGGGCGCCGTCACCGGGAGCTGGCTTCCCGTCAGCACCACCGGAATCGCCAAGCCCTGGCACATGAACGAGAGCATCGACGCCGTGTAGGCCATCGTGTCGGTGCCGTGGATGATGACGATGCCATCGACCTCGCCACGCTTGTCATCAATGAGCTCTGCCAGCCGCTGCCAATGGGCAGGCATGATGTTGGCACTGTCCAAGGCTGCAAACTCCATCGATTGCAGCAAGGCGTCGGCAAATCCGCCAAAAATCGCCGCCATCTCGGCAATTTCCAGCCCCGGCGCCAGGCCGTCATCGCCCGGCACGCTGGAAAAGGTGCCACCCGTGTTGATCAGCAAGATTTTTTTCAATACAACACCCCTTTCAATAAATAGGGCCTCGGAAAAAACAAGGCTCGAAAATTTCTTTTCGAGCCCTGCTACCAAGAAATTTTAAGCTTTTTGTCGCGCCCAATCGTCCTTGTACTTTTTCTGCTCGTGTTTTTTGAGCAGATAGAGCACGCAGAGAATCAGCGCGATCCCAATGATCCAGCCGACAATGGCGTTGCGCAGGAAGCCTGCGGCGATGAAGCTCACCGCCGAGACGCCTGCCACCGTGAGCGCATACGGCAGCTGGGTATTGACATGGTTCAGATGGAAGCACTGGGCCCCAGCCGATGCCATGATCGTCGTGTCAGAAATTGGCGAGCAGTGGTCGCCGCACACAGCGCCAGCCATGCAGGCGCTCATGGCGATGATCATGAGCTGCGGATCGGTTTCCTGGAAGGCCGAGACGACAATCGGAATGAGGATCCCAAAGGTCCCCCAGCTCGTGCCCGTCGCGAATGCGAGGAAGCAGCCGATCAGGAAGATGATCACCGGCAGGAAGTTGACCAGCGCACCTGCCGAATTTTGGATCAGCCCGGCCACGTAGGTGGCAGCGCCGAGGCTATCGGTCATGGCCTTGAGGGCCCAGGCAAAGGTCAGAATGAGAATCGGTGTGATCATCGAGACAAAACCCTGCGGCACGCATTCCATAAATTCGCTAAAGGTCATGACGCGGCGCGCCATGTAGAAAATCAGCGTGATCAAGAGCCCAAAGAAGGAGCCTACCGCCAAGCCGACGGAGGCGTCACTGTTGGAGAAGGATTCCACAAAGCCCACGCCCGTAAAGAAACCGCCGCTCCAAATCATGCCAATGACGCAGCAGATAATGAGCACAATCACCGGCAAGAGCATGTCGATGAGATGGCCGCCTTCCTCCTTGACGCTTTCCTCGAAGGCCTCGTATGGACGCTCGGAGGTGGTGTAGAGATCGCCCTTGGTGGCGTTGATTTCATGCACCTCCATGAGGCCGTAGTCGGCCTGCATGACCGCCAGCGCGAGCATGAAGAGAATCGTAAACAGCGCGTAGAAATTGTACGGAATGCACTGGATGAAGAGGGCGATGCCGTTGGTTTCCCCCGGTACAAAGCCCGACACCGCTGCCGCCCACGAGGAAATCGGCGCGATGATGCAGATTGGCGCCGCTGTGGCGTCGATAAGATAGGCCAGCTTAGCACGAGAAATTTTGAACTTGTCCGTCACCGGACGCATGACGCTGCCGACGGTCAAGCAGTTGAAATAGTCATCAATAAAAATCAGCACCCCAAGCCCAATCGTCGCCAGCTGTGCGCCGGAGCGATGATGAATCTTGGACTGAGCCCAACGGCCGAAGGCTGCCGAGCCGCCGGATTTGTTCATGAGAGAGACAATGATCCCCAGAATGACCAAGAAAATCAAAATCCCCACGTTGTACGAATCAGACAGCACCGCCACCACCCCGTCGGTGTAGACGTGATTGATCGTCCCCTCGAGGGTAAAGCCGGAGTACAAAAGTCCCCCGACCACCACGCCGAAGAACAGCGAGCTATAGACTTCTTTTGTGGTCAGCGCCAGGGAAATGGCGACAATCGGCGGCACCAGCGACCAAAAGGTCACCTGCACCGAGTCGGCTGTTGTCGTCAACCGCGCCACCACAAGAATGAGCACAACGACCAATAAAACAGCGATTGTCCCCATCCTTGAAGATTTTTTTGTTGTCAT
This sequence comes from Peptococcaceae bacterium, assembly GCA_030524315.1. Taxonomy (GTDB): domain Bacteria; phylum Bacillota; class Peptococcia; order Peptococcales; family Peptococcaceae; genus UMGS1590. The sequence goes on along the minus strand of JAUNGU010000019.1, from coordinate 3,776 downwards.
AACAGACCCCCCAAATGTGTCGATAAGATAAAAATTGCGAATAATGATTGATCGTATCTAATATATTTTACACTGCATACGTCTCTTTTGCCAGCGTCTTTGTAAAGAAATTGAAAAATATAATCTATCATATGAATTTATTTCAAAAAAAAATTGGCAACGACGGGCCGCTGCCAATTTTTGCTTGGATAATTATTCATTCTTGTAGTCTTTGTAATGGAAGGATTTTTTGCCGCTCACATAATCCTCGACAATCTGGCCCTCGCCGTAGAGCTCGTATTTGTAGGTGACGAGGCCGTCGAGGCCAACCGGCCCGCGGGCGTGGAGCTTGCCGGTGCTGATGCCCACCTCGGCGCCAAAGCCGTAGCGATAGCCGTCGGCAAAGCGCGTCGAGCAATTCTGGTAGACACCGGCGCTGTCGACCATGCGCATGAAGCGGCTCACGGTGTCGCCGTTTTCCGAGAGAATCGCGTCGGTGTGGTGGGAGCCGTAGGTGTTGATGTGGCCAATCGCCGCCTGCACGTCGTCGACGAGGGTCACGGCGAGCACGAGATCGCCGTACTCGGTGCCAAATTCCTCGGCGTCCATTTCCTCCACATCGATGATCTGCGCCACATCCGCCGTGCCGCGCAGGGTGACGCCGACCTCTGCCATGGTGCTAGCGAGCTGCGGCAGGAAATCTGCCGCAATGGCCCGGTGCACGAGAAGCATTTCCACGGCGTTGCAGGCGGCAGGATACTGGGTCTTGGCGTCGACAATGATCGGCATGGCCTTGGCCAGGTCGGCGTCCTTGTCGACAAAAATGTGGCAGACGCCGCTGGAATGGCCCATCACCGGAATCTTTGTGTTGTCCATGATGTAACGGACGAATTTGTTAGAGCCGCGCGGAATGAGGAGATCCACACTCTCGTCGCAGGCCAAAAGCTCGTCGATTTCGCTGTGGAGCTCGGCCTGGTAGAGGCAGTTTTCCGGCAGGCCTGTGCGCTTGACGCTGGCCTGGATAATGTCAAAGAGCACGCGGTTGGTTTGCGCCGTCTCCTTGCCGCCCTTGAGAATGGCGCAGTTGCCGCTCTTGATGCAGAGGGCAGCGATCTGAATGAGCGCATCTGGCCGCGCCTCAAAAATCACGCCAATGACGCCAATCGGCACGGTGACCTTGTAGAGATTGAGATCATTGTCCAGCTGGCGCTCAAGCATGACGCGGCCGACAGGGTCGGGCAGCTCTTGCAGCTGGCGCAGACCGTCGATGCAAGCCTCGAGCTTGCTCTCGTCAAATTTGAGGCGTTTTTTGACGGTTGGGCTGACGTCGTTTTCGTCGGCTGCCGCCAGATCCCTGGCGTTGGCTGCAAAAATCGACGTCTGATTGGCCGCAAGGGCCAGGGCAATGGCCTCGAGCGCCTCGTTGCGCTGGGAATTGCTGCTCGTGGCCAAGGTGGCGGCATCGTTTTTCATCAATCGGGTTGCTTCCTGCATATTCATAGCGAGTCCTCCCTCGTTGTTCACATGTCTTTCTCTTATCCTACCACAAAGAACCGCCGCGGTCGATTATTTTAATGCATCCTTGAGAATTTTTGCAAAATCCGCCAGCTGCATCGCCGTGATCCCCCAAATGTCGTGGTCCTTGTAATGGTAGACAGGAATTTCGCGGGTGCCCGTTGGCCACTGGTAGCTGTCGGGCAGATGCTCGGTGATTTCATCCAGCGAATCACCGGCGCACACCTGCTGGAACACGTCCAGCTGATGCATCTGCGGCGCATTTTCGAGGAAAAATTTCACCGGCACGAGGAAGACATCCTGCACCGCGCGCGGGTCAGGATCGAACTCGGCACTCTCAAGGCGACAGATGAAGCTGTAGACCTTGAGGCCGATGAGGCCGTGGTAGGTGTCCATCTGGTTGATGACGCGCACGCGGTCGCGGCGGATGCCCAGCTCCTCGCTGACCTCGCGCAAGGCGCAATCCTCCGGCGCCTCGCCGTTGTACATTTCCCCGCCCGGGAAGCAGACCTCGCCGCGCTGGTGGATGACGCCCTGGTTGCGCACCTCAAGCACCAGACAATCCTCGCCACCAGACTCAACGAGCGGCAGCATGCAGGAAAAATAGCGGCGCTTGTCGGCAGCGCGCGAGGTGTGCTTGGCGAAAATCTCGTCGATTTCGTGCACCTCCTCGAGGTTCATGCGCTTTGCCCGTTGCACGTCGCGCAGCGTGATCACCGACGCCAAAAGCAGCAGCGCCACGCCGACAATCGTGTTCCAATAGACGTGCTCGTGGAGAAAAATCACCGCCAGCACCGGCGCAATCGCTGGCTTGATATAGAAGGCGATGGCGCCCGTCGTCGCATCCGAATAACGGATCGCCGTGAAATAGCAGAGATAGCCGATCCCCGTGACCACAATCCCCGCATAAGCGACAATGGCCCAGTTGTCGACGACGCCTGCCACCACTGGCCGCCCCGTCGCCCAGAGCACTGGCAAAAGCAAAATCGCGCCAAAAATAAAGCTCACGCTCGTCTGGGCAAAGGAGCCAATGCGCCCCACCGTCACCTTGCCCATGACCGTATAAGCAGCGAAGGTGATCGAGGCAAAAAGCATGAGACCCAACCCCAGCGGCGTGTTGCCCGGCTGCACATCCCAGGGGCGAATCATAAAGAACGCCGCCACCAGCCCCACGCCACAGGCGAGCCACTTGGCGCGGTCCATTTTTTCGCTCGTGAACAGATGGGCGATGAGCATCGTAAAGAGTGGGTTCAAGCAAATCAGCGACGACGCCGTCGAGGCATTGCAATAGAGAATGCCAAACTGAAAGGCCAGCATGCTGATCGCCACGCCCACAGCCCCTACCGCAAAGAGCCAGCCCCAATCCTTGGCCGACAGATGCAGGCCCCGTCGATGGTATTCAGAAAGACCCAGCGGCGCCAGCACCACGCCACCGATGAAAAATCGCAGAAACGTCATCTGCACCGCATCGAGGCTGCCGCCAGCCACCTTTAGCGCGACCTCCATCGTGCCAAAGAAAAACGCCGTCAAGCAAATATAGAAAATGACCTTCTTCATTTCTCGGTGTGCGCCTCCTAGCGATTGCTCTTGGCGGTGAAGGCAGTGACATCAATTTTGATGACCTGCATCATCCCCAGCATCTTGTCAGGAAAATCCCAGTCGCGGTGGGATTCGTAGTGGTCCATGAGGGCCTGGAGGGCGACGCGCTTTTCGCCGTCGTCGGCGAGGAGCGTCGCGCGCCCCTCGCCGATGACGCTCTCAAACAGCGTTCCATAGCCGCAGGCCGTCTCGGCAGTGAAGAGGTCCATGCCCGTATCCAGCGCAAACCCCACAGCCGCACCCTCGCCAATCAGGGAAATTTTGCGCCCCTCGGCCGCTGAGTGGCAGTAGAGACAGTAATGCCCAGCCGCATCCACCGTAAACCCGTAGCTCAGCGGCACCACATACACCGCCTCGCCATCCTTCAAGCCCAGATGCAGCACCTGGGCCTTGGCAAAAATTTCTCGAATTCTCTCCGGGTCGGTGATCAACCGATCCTCGCGTCGCATATTTTGATTCATCACAATCCCTCTTTCTCGGTAAATTCTATTCCTAGTCTAGCACCATTTTCCCCCGCGAACAATCCTCGCCCATCAAAAAACAGGCACCCGCGCTAACGAGTGCCTGTCATAATTTTGCATACGCAATCACGTTCTCAATGTATCTCTGGAGCATGGCTGCGACCTGTGCCCCTACGGGACTAGCTCCGTTTCACTACGCGTCGCGCGCCCCATCATGTTACG
>JAUNGU010000112.1 GCA_030524315.1 Peptococcaceae bacterium | reverse complement strand
TACAAAACCAATTCGCGGACTTCGTCGCCCAGGTCGACAAATCAAAATTAGTCAATCGGCAATTCGTTGAGGATTGTCAGTGTGTCACAAAAATTTACAAACAGGAGTGGATGAAATGTCAAATTTTGGATTTTTAGCAGAAAAAAAGGAGTTTGCGCTTTTTGCGCCTGCATGTATTGAGGCAGAAAAAGTTTACGCATCTGCGCCTGCAATGTGTGCGGTTGGCTGTCGCAAAGCGTTGGAGCTGGCGGTGAAGTGGGTGTACTCGGCAGATGATGAGGTCAAGATGCCGTACCGCGACAATCTGCAATCGTTGATTCACGAAAACAGCTTTCGCGATGCTGTAGATGAAAACACCTGGGGCAAGCTGAAATATATTATCAAGCTGGGCAATACTGCGGTGCATACGGCGCAGGCTGTCACGCGCAGCGAAGTCATGTTGGCGTTGCGGAGCTTGTTTGAATTTGTCTCCTGGATTGATTGCTGCTATGGCGTCGAGTATGAGGAGCGCATTTTTGACGAGAAACAGATTCCTCGTGAAAAGGTTGTGGTTGATGAAAAGCGCATCAAGGAGCAGGAAAATCTCCTCGGCGAAAAGGATGCAGAAATAGAGCGTTTGCGGGCGCAAATTGCCAAAATGTCAGAGCAGTACACTGCTGAGAAGGAAGAACACAAGCAGACGCGTACCTTCAATCCGGAGGATATGAGCGAGTTTGCAACGCGTCGTGAATTTATCAATGTGGATATGAAGGCGCAGGGCTGGATGTTTGAAGGCGCGGATGCGGATGTCTTCGAAGAATTTGAGGTCTCGGGTATGGCAGGCGTGCCGGGGCAGCTGGGCTATGTGGATTATGTGCTGATGGGGCGCGATGGCAAGCCGTTGGCAGTGATTGAAGCCAAACGCAGCGCCAAGGATCCAAATGTCGGGCTGAGACAGGCGCAGCTCTATGCAGATTGTTTGGAAGCGCAATTTGGTCAGCGTCCGATGATTTTTACGACCAATGGTTTTGAAACGTATTTTTGGGACGATCAGGGCGCGCCAAAACGCCAGGTGAGCGGGATTTTTAGCAAGGGCGATTTGGAGCGCTTGATGAATCGCCGTGGCGAACACGAGGATCTGTTGCAGGTGCCGATTGATGACAAGATTACCAACCGCTATTATCAGAAGGAAGCCATTCGCGCTGTCTGTGGCGCAATGCAGCAGGGCGTGCGCAAGCATTTGCTGGTCATGGCGACGGGCACCGGCAAGACGCGTACGGCTGCCAGTTTGGTGGATGTATTGAGTCGTGGCAAGGCAGTGACCAATGTGCTCTTTTTGGCAGACCGCACGGCGCTCGTCAAGCAAGCCAAGGAAGCCTTTCGCGCCAATCTGCCGGATATGTCGTTGTGCAATCTCTGCGACAACAAGGACGATTGGAATGCGCGCGTGGTATTTTCAACCTATCCAACAATGCTCAATGCCATCGACCATATTCGCGAAGGGGAAGCGCATGTTTTTACGCCGGCGCATTTTGATTTGATCATCATTGACGAGAGCCACCGCAGCATTTTCAAGAAATATCAGGCCATCTTTGCCTATTTTGATGCGCAGCTGGTTGGGCTGACAGCGACGCCAAAGATGGAAGTGGATCGCAATACCTACGATTTCTTTGGCATGGAAGATGGTGTGCCAACATATGTCTATGATTACGAAACGGCGGTTGAGCAGGATCATTATCTGGTGCCGTTCTACAATTTTGAGGTGACGACGCAATTTCTTGAGAAGGGCATCGTCTATGATGATTTGTCCGAAGAGGACAAGGCGCGTTATGAGGATGATTTTGCCGAGGATGACCGTCTGCCGGATTTTGTGCCATCTAACCAGCTCAATCGTTTTGTATTCAATACTGACACGGTGGATATGGTGCTAGAAGATCTCATGGAACGTGGCATCAAAATTGCCGGTGGCGACAAAATTGGCAAGACGATTATTTTTGCCCAGAACAAAAAGCATGCAGAATTTATCGTTGAGCGTTTTAATCATCTCTATCCGACGCTCAAAGGGACGTTTGCCCAACGCGTTGTATGTGACGACAACTATGTGCAGACGATCATTGATGATTTTCGTATGCCGGAGCGCATGCCACAGATCGCCGTATCTGTAGATATGATGGATACAGGCGTCGATGTGCCAGACGTGGTGAATCTCGTCTTCTTCAAAAAAGTGCGTTCCAAGGCAAAGTTTTGGCAGATGATCGGCCGTGGCACACGATTGTGCAAGGATTTGGTTTGCACCGATGCCATTGACGGTGAGTATGTGGACAAGCGCCGATTCTTGATCTTTGATTACTGCGGGAATTTTGAATTCTTCCGCACCCATGAAAATGGATACGAGAGTAAGGCGGTCAAGAGCTTGACAGAAAATATTTTTGACAAGCGTATTCAGCTAATTGCGGCATTGCAGGATCCCGTTTATGAGGATGAAGGGTATCAGTCGTTGAGAGAGGCGCTGGTGACAGAATGTCATGGTCAGATTCGTGCGCTCAATCAGGAGCTGGTGTCGGTCAAGCTGGAAAAACGCTATGTGATCAAATATCAGGATGCGCATGCCTTTGATGATGTGGATCAGACGGCCAAGGGTGAGCTGCAAAATCATATTGCCCATTTGGTGGAAATGGATGAGCAGGATGAGTTTGCGAAGCGCTTTGACAATTTCATGTATGGCTTGATGCTTGCACATATTGAGGCCAAGCCGAGCTTCCGACACGCGCGCTCTGAGCTCATGGATACGGCAGACTGTCTTGAGCGTAAGTCAAACATTCCGCAGATCAAGGCCAATCTTGACGTCATCCACGAGGTCCAGACAGAGGCATTTTGGGCAGCTGAGGATTTGTTGCAGTTTGAGCGGGTGCGCGAAGCTTTGCGAGAGCTAATCAAATTTTTGGACCGCGCGGAGCGCAAGCCGATTGTGACGAGCTTGGTGGATACGGTCATTGATGACCAGAGCGGGAAGGGCATGGGCCCGGCCTATGATTTTGAAGCCTACAGCGCCAAGGTCAACCGTTTTGTCAATGAAAATGGCGACATGATGGCCATTCACAAGCTCACGCACAATATTCCTCTCAGTCAAAACGACTACAATGAACTGGAGCGGGTCTTGACCAGCGAACTCGGTAGCGCCGATGATTACAAGCAGGAATATGGCGACACGCCATTTGGGCTCTTGGTGCGCAAAATTGCCAAGGTGGATCACGAGACGGCGATGGAGGCATTCTCGGCCTTTATCAATAATGAATCGCTGAATCAACAGCAGATTGCCTTTGTAGAAAAGGTCATCAACCATATTGAAAAGAATGGCTTCATGGAGAATCTTACAGATTTGCAGAAGCCACCATTTGATAAACCGGTGAGCTTTATGAGGCTCTTTGATGCCAAGACCTGCACAAAGCTGGTCCAAACCATCAAAACCTTCCGCGATAATGCAGTGACCATTTCTGTTTCATAGTACAAAAATACCCACGACAATACACGTCGTGGGTATTTGTATGTCTGGCGCTAGTGAAAGGCGGGGTAGATGAGGTGGGTGTAGAGGCTGTGGGCGGCACCTGCGAGGGGGGCGGGGAGGGCGTCTGCGCGGAGCTGGCAGAAATCCTTGATGCGGGCGAAAAATTCGCGGGCGAGGAGTCCGCCGTCGGAGATGCCGTCCTCGGAGGCGGCGCAGCCCAAGGCGTCGATGTCGAGGACGCGGGCG
>JAUNGU010000018.1 GCA_030524315.1 Peptococcaceae bacterium | reverse complement strand
TTATTATACGCACCTGGCGGCTTCTCGTCAAGGGGTTTTCAGCGAAAAATTTCTGCCTTGTGATAATTTTTCGCTGGCGGCTTGCGAGCGGGAAATTCTGAGCGCCTTCTTCCAAATGCGTCCGCTTCTATTTCTGCCATTAGCCTGGGCGTTATTCCTGTTATCAATAATATGTCGCTTATTTTCGCCATTATCTGCCTGTAGGGTCAGTTTTCCCTATTGCATCAATGTTCGCTCATGGATTAAAATAAAAGTGTCATTACAGTTTATTAAGGAGGGCGAGGATCACATGACTCAAACAGTTCTTGTTATGGGTGGCACCGGCTTTCTCGGAAACAACCTTGTCACACATTTATCCCACAGTGGGCATCGTTGCCTCGTGAAAACGCGGCACCCTGAGGCACACTACAATTCTGAAAACATCACTTACATTTCCCATTTCTCCGAAATCTCGGAGCCAGTGGATATTGTGGTGCATCTGTCTGGGATTCCTGTCAGCGAGGGACGCTGGACGGCTTCCTTCCGTCAGGAAATCATTGATACCCGCGTCCGCCCTCTTCACAATCTGCGCAAATGGATGGAAAAAACCGATCCTGCTGATCGCCCGAAGGTCCTCCTTGTTGGCTCTTCTACAGGCTACTACGGCATCGGTACGACACGTCCGACCCATATCTATGATGAGGACGGTCCGGCCGGCAAGGATTACTACGCTGAAATTTTCAAGACCATCGAGTCAGAGGGTGCTGCCCTTAAGTCAGTGTTTGAGCGGGTGGTGTTCCTGCGTACCTCTAATGTGCTCGGCAATGGCGGTCACGTTTTTGCACAAATCACCAAGCCAATCAAGGCTGGCTATGCAGGCGTTTACGGTTCTGGCGAGCAGCCTTTTCCTTGGATCCACATGCAGGATTGGACGCGCGCTGTGACTTACTTCATCGAAAACCACGGTGGCAAGTATGACATTTACAATCTGGCTGCCCCGGCCCTCAACCAGCAATACGAATTCGCGGGATTGGCCGGGAGCTTTATTGGTCAAAATCATTCTCGCCCAGCGCCAAAGCCCCTCCTCTATCTCTGGTGGGGCAAGCTCCGCGCCGATACCCTGATGCGTGGCAACTACATCGAGCCGCGTAACCTCCTTCGTGAAGACTTCACCTTCCGCTTCTCGAATTTGTATGAAGCGATGGACTATATTTTCTAAAGCAAAAGGTGCTAGAAGCTCAAATGAGTTTCTAGCACCTTTTTATTTTAGATGAAATGTCTGAGGAGGTTCCCGGCGTTGATGCAAAGGATAACGACGAGGGTGATGAAAAAGAGCCGGTCAAAGTATTTGTCGTTGACCTTGGTGGCCACCGCCCCGCCGACGTAGCCGCCGATGATGGCACCAGCCATCATAAAGAGCATGACCACCGGCTCGACGTTGCTAAAGTGAGTGGTGACCCCCATGGTGATGACGTTGGACGCCTGGGCGCAGAAAATGATGCACAGCGATGTGAATACAGCGCTTTTGCTCGTCATTGACAGAAGGATGATCAAGAGCGGCCGGTTCATGAGGCCACCGCCGATGCTCAAAAAGGCAGCGATGATGCCCATGCCGACGCCAACGGCACCCATCAAGAAGGGATTTTTGACCTTGAAATGGGGGATATGGCTTTTGAAAAGCTCATGGGCCATGACGACGAGCACAAAGAGAATTTGCAAGAGGCTCTGCACAATGACCACGGTAGCGTCGCTGGCGGCCTGAGCAATGAATCGCGCCAGCGCGAGATTGCCGAGAATCCCTCCGAGAATGCTCCCGACAATAAAGAAGGCAACCACACGCCAGCTGATGCTCAGGGCATTGCGACGGCTTTTGATGATGCTGACGGTGGTCATGGTGAGGATGGTGATGCTCGTCATGGCGTTGACGTGGGCCGCCGAGAAACCGCCCAACGCATCCATGAGGGGCTTGATGATGATGCCGCCACCGATGCCGCTGACGGACCCCAGCGAGCAAGCAAAGACCACGATGAAGAAAACGATGACGCCTTGCATGGGACGCTCCTTTCGCGAATAAAAAATGCGACCAGCGTTTTTCGTTGGCTGGTCGCATGTGAATTATTTTGTAATAGTGCCGCGTTCGATGAGGTATGGATTGGTGTTGGCGTATGGATAATCGCTGGCGTATGGGTCCATATCGCTGTAGCGGGCACGCTTGCCGATGTCAATGTCGCCATCATCCGTGGTGCAGCTGATGGTTTTCGTCGGATTGTTGCCAACGCTCCCATAGTAGCGTTGCGCCGTTTCGCGCACAACCTGAGCATCCTTCCAGAAACGCCCCTCATAGCTCACGTCTGTGGCGCCATCGCCGGAAACGGCGGCGTCAATGAGGAGGTTGTACGGCAGATTCTGGGTGAGCATGGTGATGTCGCCCTCTACCGTGTCCATCTGCCATTGGCCGTGGGCACGCTTGTTGTAAACGAAAATATCGCCGCTGTCGAGGGCCGTCTGGACCTGCTCAAATTTGTTCTCGAGCATGGTCAGAGAGGTCTCATCGCCATCCACGGAAACGCTGGTGGCACGGTTATCTGCAAAACGCAGTGGCGCGCCATCGGTGACCACGTCGATGCCCTTTGCCTTGACGTTAGCAAAATAGCCATAGCCGCCATCAATATCCGCACCGAGATAGCCGACACGCAGCTGATCCACATGCAGGTTCACGGCTTGGCCGTTGATGGTGACGCTCTCGAGATCGCTCTGAGGGAGCAGCACCTGCATGGTGAGGCTTTCCTCATCAGCCTCATCACCCAAAAGGCGAATGACGCAATTGCCATCCTTGATGTCCACCTTGGCCATTTGGTTCGTGTATCCCTGGCCAGAGACGGTCACCTGCGGCTTGGAAAGGCTACTGGCCATGCCCAGCTCGAGCTTGACATTGCTGGCCTCGATGGAGAGCCTTTGCAGCGACTCGCGGTCCAGCGGAATCTCTAGCTGTTGGCCATTGCTGGACGGCGTCGAAAAGGCGCCGTGGCGATCGTTGAGGCTAAAATTGAACACCAGAAAAACCAGAAGACAAAGCACCGCAACAGCCACAAACAAGGCTTGGTAGCGGCGTGTTTTTTTGAGAAAATATTTTATTCGTGCATCCATTATCCTTGCCTCCCTCGCTTTCCTCGTTCTTTTCTATTTTACACATTCGCGATGCATCCTGCAAGATGATTTCGCCCTCTCACGCCCTCTGGCGGGGATTTTTATCGGTGCACAATACTCCTCGAGAAAAAAATTTGCGCACGAAAAATCCTCTCCGAAATTGCTCGGAGAGGATGAAAAATCTGCGCTTAGAATTATTCAGCAGCGCGCCAGAGGAAGGTCACGATCTGGCCACGGGTGCAATCTGCATCCGGGCTGAAGGTGTTCGTTGCAGTGCCAACGGTGACGCCATTCTGCACGGCCCAAGCGACGGCATCGGCGTAGTAGGCGCCGTCTGCCACGTCGGTGAAGCTATTGTCAGCGTTCACAGCTGGCTCGCCAGCCGCGCGATAGAGGAAGGTGACGGTCTGGCCGCGGGTCAGCGTCACATTTGGCGAGAAGGTCGTGCTGGAGGTGCCAGCAGCCAATCCCTGCTCGACAGCCCACTGTACCGCGTCGTGGTAATACGTGCCTTCGGCCACGTCAGTGAATGGCATTTCATCGCCCTTTGGCGCTGGCTGACCGGCCTGATTCCAGAGGAAGCAGATCATTTGCGCACGGGTGCAGGCCAGATTTGGGCTGAACGTCGTGGCGCTGGTGCCGTTGGTGATCTTATTATCAACCGCCCAGAGCACGGCGTCGTGATAGAAGGCATCGTCAGCCACGTCGCTGAAAGGATTTTCCGGCGTTGGCTGTGGCTGAGGGTCGACGCTTGCCGCCTTGAAGGAAACGCTCACGTCCACCTTCGATGCGGGCATCGTGAAGCTGTAGGTGCCGTCGCTGTTTGCCGTGACCTTCACGGATTTGCCGTTGCGGTCGGTGACCTTGACGGCGTCGACTTCATAGCCAGCGTCGGCTTTGGCGGTGATGGTGACATTTTTGCCACGCACGGCCTTCGTTGGATTGACAGCGACAGTGCCGTGGTCGGCCTTGCTGGCGGCGATGGCGTATGTCGCTGGGCCGGTGGATGGTGCGGAAACGGTCAGGGTGCCATCCACATATGTGATGTCGTAGTTTTTTAATTCTACTTTATTATTTTCATTGAATGTAATGGTGTAGTTTCCTACTTTGTCCTTATCTGCGCCATTACTGGTGAGAGTGAGCCCTTTCAGCAGTGTCTCATCATCTGTGCCCTTCCAAACTGTTGCAGTGTAGGTAAATTCTGGAAGAGGATCACCTACAGTGATCTGCTGATCATCCGCCTTGATGGTGAGTGGTGCTTTATCGATGATAAATGGCACCTCATACACCTTGCCGCCATTGACAACAGTCACTTTTGCTTTGGCTTGCCCTGCGTTGGTATTGTTTTCATACTCTACTTTCACTGGTTGAAGCTCTTTATTACCATTCATGTACTTCACCAGGATTTCTGGCTTAATTTCAGATCCAGTATAGGTGTACGTTTTTGTTGGATCTTTTAATGTAACGCTATATTCTGGTACAGCTCTAGCAACTGCAACACAGCCATCAAGGCTTGACTCTGTAAGCTCAGTATTTTCGTGTTTATGAACAGGATTAGCCACAAGCTCTGCAATCTCGTAGGAATACTTTCCGTTTGGATAAGCTAATGTTGCCAGTTCATTATCACCAGTTGGCTGTTTGGTTTCCAAAGCCAGCCCCTGAGTGACTATATAGCTGACATTAGAATAGGCTCCTGTCTCCCGAACTTTTTTCAGAATATCATCGTTGGCCACATACACCTGGCGATAGCCATTGATGACACCATTATCGCCAGTTTGTAAGAAATCTTTGCCAAGAGCGACGTCATTAGACAAAGCAGTCAAATCAACGAGAATGCTGTCCTGTGCGCCTGTTTGCTTGAATTGCAGGGCACGTTCGCCAATAGATGTGAGCTGACTGCCAGCCTTGAAATAGGTCAAATTGCAACCATCGAAAGCTTGCGTTCCTACAGTGGTCACACTATCTGGCAGCGTCACGCTTTCTAAAGCTGTATTCTGGAAGGCACTGTCGCCGATGCTTGTAAGTTTTTCATTCAAAGTAACAGTCTTCAAGCTTTTGCAATCTGCAAAGGCATTTTTCCCGATGAAAGTAACGCCAGTTGACAGTACAACATTGGTTAAAGATGTATTCTGGAAGGCACTGTCGCCGATGGTTTTAAGAGTAGTTGGCAACTTTTCGCTGGTTAAAGCTGTGTTTTTGAATGCGTTCTCGCCAATGCTTTCGACTTTGCTGTCCCCCCAATTAATCGTAGTGAGTTTCTCACAATCTGCAAAGGCATCACGAGAAATAGTTGTCAGAGCTTCGCCCATGTTGACGGTTGTCAGATTTTTATTTTGAGAGAACGCATTTTTTTCAATGGTTGTCACGTCAGCTGGCACCGTAAATGCACCATTATCAAACGTTTTGCTAACAACACAATACAGCAATTTTTTCTGACCATTCTTGGTCTGATACAGCACACCATCATCATATGAGAATTTACTATCTGCCGTAGGTGAGCTTGTAGTGATATTATTCAGATTGGCACCAGCCAAGGCACTAGGACTCAAATCAGTCAGATTCGACGGCAACTCAACTGTTGTAATGTTTGCATACCCGTCCAAAACGAAATCACCAATACTGGTCACATCTTCCGGCACGGTCAAGGTATCTTTTTTTGCAGTTTCGCCAAAAATGCCCAAGAGTTTCGCGCCGTTGTCTCCAAGGAGCATGCCCTCTTTAGCAATATAACGCCCATCTGATGTGCTCTCATTACCACCAAAGGTCACCGTCGTCAATGCAAAGCATTTTCTGATTGCACCTTCACCGATTTCTGCAACGGACGCTGGGAGCTCGAGGGTTTCAAGTTTTTCTGCTTGCTGGAAGGCACCTGCTTCCAACGTGATCCCATCACCTTGAATAGTGATTTTTGTGAGGTTATTTGCTAATTGAAAAGCGTAGCTATTGATCATCTGAACATTTTCTGGAATAGTCACTTGCGTCAGTGCTGTCCCACGAAAAACCTGTTTTCCAATCTTTTCAACATTTTTGCCAATTGATACATTTGTAACTTTAGACAATCCACGGAAAGCGTAGTTACCAATATTGGTTACTCCGTCTTCAATCTCAATCGTTTTGATGTCTTTCGATTGAGAATACCATGGCGCTTTTTCATTTGGGACCTTGTCGTAATCCCAATCCTTCATCTGCCCAGGGGCGTACCCCTCCTCTGCATCCTGCGCATTTGCGGCAGAAACGGTCAGCGTTCCGTCTGCAATCTTCCACGTCACGCCTCCAGAAACGTCTGACGTCGGCGCGTCGTCTGCTGCCATGGCGGCTACAGGAACCAGTCCTACAATGAGGCACAACGACAGCACTAGCATCAATAGTTTTTTGTACATCTTGCTCGCTTCCTTTCTAAAATTTTTCCACTGCCAACGAGGGCGGCTCGAGACAAAATGAACATTTTGTCCTACAGAAGGGGTTCAAAACGTGGCAACGTGCAAAAAATAATCGGCTCTAAGCGTATGGCCGCTTATTTTTGGGCGCACGAAATCGGCCGCAAAATTTTTTTCACTGCGGCTGAATTTTTCCATGTCCAAAATTTTAAGCAAATATTGCAATTGATGGTCATTGATGATATATTAATATTGTAAACTATATTACCACTAACTAACTAGGATTCGCCCAGGACAAAATGTTCATTTTGTCCTGAGCTATTTTTATATGACCAATCCCAACCGCTCGAGGTCGCGTGCGTGCTCCTGGCCGCTGGTGACGAGGTAGAGGCGGGTGGTTTCGATGGATGAATGACCAAGGAGATCGGCGAGGTGGGAAATATCCTTGCTGACTTTATAGTAGGTCACGGCGAAGAGATGGCGCAGGTTGTGGGGAAAGACCTTGCGCGGATCAACACCAGCAACCTTGCATAATGCCTTCATCTCGGCCCAGATTTGCTTGCGCGATAGAGTCTTGCCACTGGCGGTGAGGAAAATGGCACCACCGGCGATGTTTTCGTTGCGTGCGTATTTTTCGAGCTTGCGGCAGAGCTTAGAGGGAATGAGGATGGTGCGGATTTTTCCCTTGAGACGAATGGTGGCGCGGCCTGCATGCGCCGCTTCTCGGGTGATGTAGACAAGTTCGCTGACGCGAATGCCAGTGGCGCAGATGGTTTCCATGACCAGCGCCAGTCGCCCTTGGCCCTGCACCCGCGCTGCCGCCACGAGGCGCTCGTACTCGGCGCGGGTAAGCTCGCGGCTGGGATCGCGAAAAAGACGGCGCTGAATGCGCAGATAGGCGATGCGAACGGCGCTACCGAGATGGCGCAAGATGCCATTTGCAGCGGCGAGCATGCTGTTGATGGTGGTGGGCGCAAAGCCTTGCGCAAGGAGCGCGTCGCGCCAGGCGTAGAGCGCTGCCTCGCTACAATCACGCCCATCAAGCCAGGCCGAAAGCGCCCGGAGATCGCGGCCATATTTGCTGGTGGTGCCCGAGGCGCGTCCCGCCTGGGCAAGGCTTTCGAGATAGGCATCAATCTGTGCGGATGTCAAATGAATGGTTGTCATGATCCTCTCTCCTTTGTCGAATAAACTACTCTGCTCCTATTATACGCCACTGTCCCGATGGTAGAAAAAAAGACCCTGCACGGATTGTCCATGCAGGGTCTCTTGGTATGCAATTATTTGCCTTCTTTGGCGGCTTTCTTCTGGGCAAGCTTGGCCTCCTTGGCCTCTGCCTTGGCGTCGTAGAGGGGCAGGTAAACCGTGAAGGTTGTGCCCACGTCCTTTTTGCTCTGGACCTCAATGCGACCACCATGGGCCTCGACGAGCCCCTGGGTGATGGCCATGCCCAGGCCGGTGCCACCCGTTTCCCGCGCACGGGAACGATCAGTGCGATAGAATCGCTCAAAAACGTGGCTGCATTCTTCCTCGGTCATGCCGATGCCTGTGTCGGAAACAGAGAAAATGAAGTCCTGCTTGTCGGACCAGGCCTTGAGAATCAAGGTGCCACCGTCGGTGGTGTAGCGCAGGCCATTGCTCACGAGATTGAGCACCACCTGCTTGAGCCGTTCCGGATCGGCGTAGCAATAGGGCAGATCCTCCTGGAATTCGAGCTTGACGGAGATGTTGCGGCTTTCGGCATCGGCCTCGACGAGCACAAAGAAATCCTGGAAGAAGCTTTTAAAATCCACGAGTGTTTTGCTGATGGCCATGTGGCCCGCATCGATGCGGGAAATATTTTGCAGCTCGTTGACGAGGCCGCTCAGGCGCAGCATTTCATCGTAAAGGGCTGAGATTTCTTCCGGCTGGCAAGCCTCATTTTTGACGAGCTTGTTTTCCAAGGTCCCGGCAATGGCCGTGATCGGCGTGCGCAGCTCATGGCTGATATCGGCAAAAAGCTGCACACGAGCATCGTTGGCACGGGTCAGCTCCGAGGACATCTGGTTGAAGGCCAGCGCCAGTTCGCCGATTTCGTCGTCGTTTTCGACGACCACCTTTTCATTGGTCGAGCCCATAGTGATGCGGCGGACCGATTTGATGAGGTTGTTGAGGGGCTTGGTCAAATTGCGCGCAAAGATTAGGCCGACGATGATAGAAATGAGCAACGTCCCTGCCACACCCAGCACCACCGACTGGCGAGTGTTGGTGAGGTAGCTTTCTTCGAGAATCCAGAATTGGTGCTCAAAATATTCTGCTGGCAGGAGATAGCCGATGAGGGTGTCGCTGCCTTCTTCATAAATCGGGTAGCCGTGCTCGATCATACGCTGGTTGACGGTGAGGCCGATAAAATCCTGCTCCGGATGGGCCAGCACGACGCCATCAGGATCAATGAGTACCACCGGCTGATAATAGGAACGGGTCACTCGCAGACCGTAGGCCGCCTCCAGACTATAGGTCACGATGACGCTCTGCACCCCATCCCAGGAATTGCCATTGTCCTCGTAATAGTTGGTGTAGAGCGCCTTCCACTCGCCGATTTCGATTTTTTGGGTTTCGCTGAGGTATTCGTCAAAGCTGTTGCTCATGAGGTGCAAGGTGACGCTGCCGACGATGAGTCCCGTCAAGAGCGTCACCAAGGTCATAATGGCGATGATCTTAGTCGACAGCTTCATATTTGTCCCCAAATTTGTAGCCGAGCCCGTAGACTGTTTGGATGAAGATCGGCTTTTGTGGGTTTGGTTCTATTTTTTTACGCAAATTGCTGACGTGGGTATCGATGGCGCGCTCATAGCCTGCATAGCTTTCGCCGAGGGTCGCCGTCAAAAGCTGCAAGCGGCTATATGGACGACCAACGTTCTCGCTCAAGGTCACAAGAATCGCGTATTCCGACGGCGTCAGGTCGACGTGCTTGCCATCGATGAAGACCTCGCGACGATCAAGGTTGATCTCCAGATTGCCAAAAATGCGCACATCCTCCTGGTTGTCGACGACATGCTTGCTCCGTCTGAAGACAGCGTTGATGCGTGCGTTGAGCTCGCGCAAGCTGAATGGCTTGGTGATATAGTCATCGGCGCCAAGCTCCAAGCCCAGGAGCTTGTCGATTTCTTCATTGCGGGCTGTGACCATAATGATCGGCGTGTTGGAGTGGCGACGCACCTGCTTGCAGACCTCCATGCCATCGATTTTTGGCAGCATCAGATCGAGGATGATGAGGTCCGGCTTGACGGTATCAACCATTTCCAAAGCTTGTTCGCCGTCACCGGCTTCATACACTTTGAGCTGACGGGATTCAAGATATTCCTTGATGTTTGTGCGAATGTTTTCTTCGTCTTCTACCACTAAAATTTTTTCATTCATAAGCTCACCGCTTTCTTCGTTGTCAATTATAATGAGATGCTCGCGTAAAAGCGATGCTGTAATAATCTAAAAGCTGTTGGCTGGCGCCTTCCCAGCTGTTGCTCTCCGCTTCGTGACGGGCAATGAGCGCCATTTTTTTCATGGTTTCCTTGTCATCCAGACAGCCAATGACCTCGTCGAGAGCATCCTCGTCACCAATATTGAAAAAGAGGGCATCACAGCCATCACAAAACTGCTCAATGGTCAACGGGCTCCGCGCCGCCAAAATTGGCACCCCAGACGCCATCGCCTCAAGGAGGGGCAGCCCCACCTGCTCATCGACCGTCGGAAAGATAAAGGCATCGCCAGAGGCATAGGCTTCAGAGAGGTTCTTGCCTGTGAGATAGCCGGTGAATACCGTGTCCGTACCGGAAAAAGCCTGCTCCAGCACTTGGCGATACTCGCCATCGCCCACAATGGCCAGACACACGTCGTCGCGCCGGCGCATCATTGGTAGCAGGGCTTCGAGGTTCTTGCGCTTGAGCAAGGAACCCACGAAGACGAGGAGCTTTTTGTCGGTCTTGCCTCGGCTGAGAATCATGCGCATGTCCTCGGAGGCAAAGCGCGGATGCCGCTTGTCCAGATCAACGCCACGATTGAGGACATGCACATTATTGATGCCGTAGCTTTTGAGGCTTTGAGCCATCGCATAAGAGGTACACAGATTCAACGCAGCAGCACTGGAAATTTCTCGGCGCATTTTCCAGACCCACTTCTTGGCCATTGGCCGATCCAGGCGGTACTTTTTGAGACATCGCTCGTAATTGGTGTGGTAGCTGACCACCACCGGAATGCCCAAGCTGTGTGCATACTGAAAGGCGAATTTGCCCATGATCACAGGATTGGCAATGTGGACCACCTGTGGCTCAAAGCTTTCCATGAGCTCGTATATTTTTTTCAAGGATGGCCGCCAGAACAGTTCCTTGCCAATCGGAAATTTTTTGTTGGAAATACCGTAGACCTTCGCGCCCTCAAAGGAATCAATGCCTTTGTACGGGGTAACGACCACAACCTGATGGCCGTTTTTTTGAAAATAACGAATAGCCTCCGTGAGTCTGAGCACCAGGCCATCGGTGGCTGGCAAAAAAACTTCGGTGACAATCATAATCCGCATACAGCGCCCTCCCTTCAGAAAAATCCATTATTATCCTATCACAATCACTGCAGAGATGCCATAAACGCTCGTGCAATCTTGCAAATTCTTAATAACTCAGCGCAAAAAAATGACACGGCTTCAAAAATTGAAACCGTGTCGGAAATAATTTTTATTCTTCGTTGGTTGGATCCTTCATGACGGCGCCGGTGCTGGCAGATGTCACGAGGTACGCGTAACGACGGAGATAAGAATGCGGAATCAGATCGCGCGCTGGCGATTTTCTCTTGGCGCGGCGCGCCTCCATTTCTTCGTCGGTCAAGCGCACCGAAAGGTGGCGCTTTGGAATATCAATGTCGATGATATCCCCTTCTTCTACCAATCCCAGAGGGCCGCCTTCGGCTGCTTCTGGCGAAATATGGCCAATGCAGGCACCGGCAGTACCGCCAGAGAAACGACCGTCAGTGAGTAGCGCCACTTCCTTGCCCAAGCCAGCGCCGAGAAGGGCAGCCGTTGGCGACAGCATTTCCTTCATGCCAGGACCACCCTTTGGCCCTTCGTAGCGAATGACAACGACGTCTCCAGAATGAATCTCATTGCCAGTGATCGCTGCAAAAGCTTCTTCTTCCGAATTGTAGACGCGCGCCGGACCAGAGTGAGACAGCATTTCCTTGGCCACGCCACCCTGCTTGACAACGGCGCCATCTGGTGCGAGGTTACCGCGGAGCACGGCCAAGCCACCTGTTTCGGAGTAAGCATCATCAAAGCTGTGAATGATGCGACGATCACGGGCGACAGCGTTCGCCACATTTTCTGCAACGGTCTTACCGGTGACGGTGATTAAATCGCCATGGAGCTTGCCCGCATCGAGAAGCTGCTTTTCGATGGCTTGGATGCCACCGGCTTCGTACAGCTCATTGATGTGCTGAGTGCTGGAAGGGCTCAGCTTGCAAATCTGCGGGGTGCTGTTGCTGATGTGGTCGAAGTCTTCGAGGGTAACCTTGACCTGTGCCTGGTTGGCGATGGCCATCAAATGCAGCACCGTGTTCGTCGACCCGCCGATGGCCATATCCACAGTGATGGCATTGAGGAAGGCTTCGCGGGTGAGAATGTCGCGGGCGCAAATATTGCGTTCCACCATTTCCATGACCTGCTTACCAGCACGACGGCCCAAGGCCTTGCGCGCACCGTATGGCGCCGGAATCGTGCCGTTGCCAGGAAGGGCAATGCCGAGAACCTCCGCCAAGCAGTTGATGGTATTGGCAGTGTACATCCCGGCGCAGGAACCACAGGTCTGGCAAGCGGTCTCTTCCATATCAGTCAGGGTCTGCTCGTCGATTTTGCCGGAGGTATAGGCACCGACGGCCTCAAAGGTACCGCGGGTTAAGTCACTATCCTCGCCATTGTAACGACCAGGGAGCATTGGGCCACCACTGACATAGACACATGGGACATTGAGGCGTGCAGCCGCCATGAGCATCCCAGGGACAATCTTGTCGCAGTTGCCGATCAGCACAAGGCCATCAAATTTGTAAGCCATGTACATGGATTCGACAGAGTCCGCAATCAGCTCGCGGGAAGCCAGGGAATAATTCATCCCAGAATGGTTCATCGCAATCCCGTCACAGAGGCCGATGGATGGGAATTCCATTGGCGTACCGCCGGCGCCAAGGACGCCTGCCTTGACGGCATCGGCGATTTCATTCAGATGGAAATGCCCAGGAATCACTTCATTGTGGGCATTGACAACACCGATCAGCGGCTTCTTCAAATCCTCAGAGGTATAACCCATTGCGTAAAACAATGAACGATGGGGCGCACGGGCTGGCCCCTTCTTGACTTCATCACTTCTCATAATGCATCTCATCTCCAATTGAAAGTAGTATAAAACTAGCGATCATTATCGCTAATAGAAAATAAAGGCAACGACAGCAAAAAGGATCTGTCCATATAATCGTCCTCGTCATTGGCTTCAAAGCCATGACGAATGATGCTTGCCTCTCCGACAACATAGCCGCCCAGGGCATTGGTCAAATCGGCCAGTGCCGTCATCGTCGTACCATGAAGCACCACATCATCCACAAGCAGGATGCGCTTATTTTTGACATATTCCGCATCATCCTTGGACAGATAGAGCCGTTTATAATGCTCCTCGTCGTCTCTGCGCTCGACGACCCGAATGGCGACCACGTCATCCATGTAGGCCTTGGCACTTTTTCTTGCGACGACAAAGCGCTCCTTGCCCGCAAGCAAGGTCATTGCATAAGCCAGGGAAATCCCCTGCAGCTCCTCAGTGACAATACAATCAAAATCCGGCACCTTTTCCAATAATGCTTCGGCAGATGCTTGGATCAGAGGCACATCATTGTAGGCAATGAACAACGGAATCATCGTGTCCTCATCAATTTGATACAAGGGCAACTGTCGTTTCAGTCCTGCAATTTCAACCTCGTGAAATTTTTTCATGGCAAACCCTCCTTCGCTGTATTTATAACTATAACAAAGACGCGGTATAAATGCAATTTTATTCAATTGTATCTGCCCCGCCATTTTGGATAAATATTTTTTCTAAAATAAAAAACAGGCGCATCGTCGAACGATACGCCTGTACTGTGTAAACAGTATTCGGATCTTCGCGTAAAATTAATTATACGCAACCGGTTGGTTTTGGAAGACCAGCGATTTTGCATGCACCTTTAGCTGGGCCGGATGGGAAGAGATCATAGATTTCCTTAAGGGAGAATCCGGATTCCTTGGTCATCTTACGAACCATTGGAGCAATGCCGTATTCATTGTAGTAGTCTTTGAGATAGTTGATGAGTTTCCAATGATCTTCGGTCAGTTCGCTGAGACCTTCGGAATCTGCTAAGAACTTAGCAACATCTTCATCCCACTGATCAAGGTTTACTAAGAAACCGTCTTCATCGACTTCAACTTTCTTACCATTTACATCGATTTCTGGCATAGATAAAGCACCTCACATTTTAAATTTGTCGTATTTATGTTTTGGATCCACATAGCCGGGATATTCGACCAGATAGTCTTTCAGCATGTCTGTCGCGAGCTTGAGACCATCAATCTGGCCCATTTTGTACTCGCTCAGCTTTGAGTCTGAAATCTCGCGAATCAAATCATCACAAAACTCCAGCCATTCCATGCAATCATCCAACAGCGGCATTTGTAGCTCCTTTACATATTATAGCATTAGTCGTGTTCTTTTGAAAGCAGTTTATCGAAAGATTCAAAAAAATTACTTATGAATCACTGTTCTGCTTTCCCCTTCTTACTTTTTAGGAAGGGTTACATAGGAAGTCCCAAGATAGAGATATTCAATCTTCCCAGCGTTTGCCAAGTCGGCAACAACAGCGTCAATTTCACGCTTTTTAACACCAAGAGCATCCGCGATCTCGCGGTTTTTAGCTTTTTCTTTGGTACCGAGGAATTCGATTACTTTCGCTTCGAGTTCTTCCTTAGTGAAGTCAGCCATTATGACATCTCCTTTCGACAGATGTTACAGGGCTAAACCAATAACAATTACATGGTTTTTACTGCGTCAGTATACTTGAAGTTAGAGGTCGAGCGGAAGGTCTTTACAGAGAAAGTAAAGTCATCGATGTGCTTATCGGTGAATTCCAGACCAGAAATTTCAAAGAATTTTTCCCAGCCGATACGTTCTACCCATTCGCCGTAACGTTCACCTGGCTTAGCGTTTTCAACCCAGATTTCTACCAAGTGCTTGATGGTGTTAACGAGGGTTGGCCATCTTGGTGGTTCGTTAGGGATGTAGGGAACAACAAGCTTCGAGAAGGATGGACCCTTACGGGTGTTGGAAACCTTACCACCGACGAATACGGACAGACCATCGTTTTCAGGGTCTGCGATTGGCAGTGCAGGGCATACGGAGAAGCAGTTACCGCAGTACATGCACTTTTCTTCGTTGATAGTAACGGATTTCTTCTTAGGGTTTGGACGAATTGCGCCTACTGGGCAAGATGCAACCAGGTTAGGGATTTCGCAAGAGTCAGCAACCTGTTCGTCAAGTACGCGAGGAATGGTTCTGTGCATACCTACGAATGCGATGTCGGAGCAGTGAACTGCGCCGCACATGTTCAAGCAGCAAGCCATGGAAATCTTCAGCTGAGCTGGAAGGTCATCGCGCTTAAAGTAGTCATAGAGTGCATCCATAACAACCTTAACAGTACCAGAAGCATCGGTAGCAGCACTGTGGCAGTGTACCCAGCCCTGAGTATGAAGCATGTTACGCAGGGAATTACCGGTACCACCAACAGGGAAACCGTAGTCTTCTACTTCTTCGATGATCTTGTCAACGTTTGCTTCTTCGGTGGTCATAAATTCGATGGAAGTACGGGTGGTGAAACGAAGATGTCCATCACAGTACTTATCAGCCAGAGCGGCAAACCAACGAATAGATTCGGTAGAGAGCAGACGTGGGGAACCTACACGTACAGTGTAAAGGGTCCCGTTAGGGCCAACGTGCTTTAAAACACCTGGTTTTACTTTTTCATGATACTGCCAAACACCGTAGTTATCCTGGCAGACTTTTGGCATTTTATCCCAATAATGCGGTGGTCCAATATCAGTTGCAGCGTATTGAGACATCATTATTCAGCCACCTCCGTTTGATTAAAGTCTTCACCATACCAGTAGATATATGGGTTTTCACGTGGGTGATCAACCATCTGAGGTACTGGCTTCATGTCGATAGCTTTAAGCATTGCATTCATGCCGAGTCTGTAGATCAATTCGCCGAGACGTTCACGGGTCTTAGCGTGTTCATCCCACCAGTCCCAAACGCCTTCAATGAAATCTTTGAAGTTTTCGTAATCGTTTTCTTTGTCGAGTTTCATGAATGGAACAACAACCCAACCAAGGAACGCGGACTGAACGATGGTTGCCTTACCACCGAGAAGGATGGAGCAACCTTTGTCTTTACCTACATGCAGAGCCTTAGGCATAATGTTGATGCAGTGCATGCAACGGGTGCAGTTTTCGTTATCGATGGTGATTTCTTTCTTGTCTGCATCATACTTCATGCAGTTGGTAGGGCAGCGAGAAATGATGGCTTTGATTGGAAGACCAGCATCGGCATATGCTGCAACTTCTGCCTGATCGATCTGGATATCATCTCTCCAGGTACCAATGATGGCAATGTCAGAACGTGCTACGGAAGATACGCAGTCATTTGGGCAGCCAGATACTTTAATCTTAGACTTGTATGGCCACATTGGACGGTGCAATTCCATCTGATAATGTTGGGTCACATTATAGGTGAAATCGAGGGTGTCAATGCAGGCGAATTCGCAACGGCCAGGGCCAACGCAGCAGCTTGGGGTTCTGAGGTTAGAACCGGAACCACCAAGGTCCCAACCAGCTTCAGACAGATCGTTGAAGCAAGGCTGCAGATGATCGGTGGTGGTACCGAGGAAGATAACGTCCCCAGTAGCGCCGTGCATGTTGGTCATACCAGAACCGTGCTTATCCCAGATATCACACAAGGTACGCAAGTCAGAAGACTTGTAGAAGAAACCAGATGGTTGGTTAATACGCATGGTGTGGAATTCGGTAACAGCTGGGTATTTTTCAGGCTTTAAGGTGTAACGCCCTACAACACCGCCGCCGTAACCGCGAACGCCGACGATACCGCCGTGCTTCCACAATGGCATTTTAATTTCATAAGATTCTTCCAATAAATCGAGTAAAGTATTAGCAACTTCATCGTTGACAGAAGTACATTTTTCAATTTCTTTGACGAAGGAAGGCCAACGACCTTGCTTCATCTCTTCCATCATCGGTCTATTGTTGGTTGACAAATCCATACACCTCCATGTTATTTATCGCAGGTCGCCCTGCGATTTGATTAATACTCGTTCAATGAGATTGCATCAGCAGGGCATACTGCTACGCAAGTCTGGCAACCAATGCATTCGTTTTCGTTTACGGTGGATACACCATCAACCATATCATAAACGTTTTGTGGGCAGTCGGATGCGCAAGCACCGCAACCAACGCACTTGGTTTCATCAACTTCTACTAAGTACATGTAATTTCTCTCCTTCCATCTTAAATTATCTACTTTGTCATCATCTGACTTTTAACTCATCTACTCCACTTAGTTTCTCACACTTTGTGAAAATTTGCAATAAATAGCGTGTCTCTCGCCTTGTATTTATCTTATTTTTGCAATAAATATCATTTATTTTTATGGAAAGCCTCGGCTAACTGTATAAAGCTTTTCGCCCATTCATCCGACGAAGCAGCATGAAAATGATGATAGGTGGCGAGGGTATTTTTGTACAGCAAGCCATCGACGGTCTGCTCGCCATTTGTAGTGATGCCCTTCCCTCTCTGAGTTTCAAAGGCCCAATGATAGTCGCTCGGCTCCTGTGGGAGAAGGATTTTCGAATGATGGAATTCGTGGCCCTTGACAAGGGTGTCTGGCGAAAAATAGGGGTTGGCCGCCGTTGGCTTTTGAAAGGCGAAACCGTGGCCCACGGGGCGCTTTTGCATGCTGACGACGCCATCAAAAACGCCAGCCATTTGGTAGTGATTATTTTCACTTTCTACGGCTTTCGACAGATACATAAGCCCACCACATTCTGCGTAAATAGGCATCCCTGCCTCTGCAGCATTTTTGACAGACTGACGCATGGTGAGATTTTTTTCGAGATCCTGAGCGAATATTTCCGGAAAGCCACCGCCAATGTAAAGACCGTCAATTTCCGGCAAGTGCGCATCGTTAATCGCATCGATTGCCACAATTTCTGCGCCCGCTTCCTCGAGGGCTTCGATATTTTCCGGATAGTAAAAGCTGAAGGCGCGGTCCTTGAACATGCCAATTTTCACGACAGCAGGCTTTTTCTCGACGCGGATGACATTGCTTGGCAGCGCAATTGCCGGCGCATCTGCGGCGATTTTGAGGATCGCATCAATATCCACGTTGTCTTCAATGAGCTGCCCCAGTCGGTCGATGCGTTCTCGCAAGGCATCCTGCTCTCCAGCTGGAATCAGCCCCAAATGACGATCGGGAATCTCAATGTCCGAGGCCTTTGGAATGGCGCCCAATACCGGTACGTGGCAATATTCTTCGATGCACTTGGTCATCATGTCCTGATGGCGGTTGCGTGCCACCTGATTGAGAACGACACCTGCGATATGCACACGTTTGTCAAAATTAATGACGCCGCTGACGATGGCTGCCACACTGCGGGTGATGCGCTGGCCGCTGACGACGAGGATCACCGGTGCACCGAGGGTCACGGCAAGCTCCGCGGTGCTGTTGCTGCCCTGCCAATCGAGGCCATCGTAGATGCCCATGGCGCCCTCGACAATGGCGATGTCTTTATCCTGGGCGTGTTTGCAGAAAGAGTGAACAATCTGCGCCTTGGTCATCATCACGCCATCTAAATTGCGGCACTGTACGCCGCTGGCAAAGGTCGACCAGCTCGGATCGATATAATCCGGTCCTTTTTTGTAGCCCTGTAGCAAAAGACCACGCTCACGCAGGGCTCTCAGGAGCCCTATTGTGAACGTGGTCTTGCCAGAGCGCCCTTGAACCGCAGCAACCACAATGCGCGGAATAGAAATATTTTCTGTTTGCTCTGTTTTATGATTCATGTTGTTTACCCTACTACAATATTGACGAGTTTGCCTGGAACGACAATGGTCTTGCGCACGGTCTTGCCAGAAATGGCATCCTGTACCTTTTGCTCCTGCATGGCTTTGTCGATGATGCTGTCCTTTTCAAGATCGCTGGCAACGACAATACGCGCCTTGAGCTTGCCATTGACCTGCACAGCCAATTCAACCTCGTCCACGGTCAGGGCAGAGGCATCAACCTCCGGCCATTTTTGCTGATGGACGCTTTCGCTGTGGCCGGTCTTTTCCCAGAGCTCTTCTGCGAGATGTGGCGTGATTGGTGCCATGAGCAGAATCAAGGTTTCGACGGCTTCCTTTTCAGCAGGGGTGACCTTCTGATGGCTGACCTCTCTGAAATGATAGAGACCGTTGACCATTTCCATGATCGAAGAAATGGCCGTGTTGAAATTGAAGCGCTTGGAAATGTCGTCGGTCACGCGCTTGATGGTGACGTGGGTCAGGCGGCGCAATTCCTTTTCGGCGGCTTCGTCGGCATTGCCGGCCTCATCGGCCAGGTAATAATCGACAAAACGCCATACGCGGTTGATAAAGCGATAGCAGCCTTCGACAGCGCGGTCGTTCCATTCGAGATCACGATCCGGTGGCGCTGCAAAGAGAATGAAGAGTCGCGCCGTATCAGCGCCGTATTGATTGAGAATGTCCTCTGGCGAAACAATGTTGCCCTTGGACTTGCTCATCTTGCTGCCATCCTTGAGCACCATGCCTTGGGTGAGAAGGTTCTGGAATGGCTCATCGGTGCTGCACATGCCGAAATCATGGAAGACCTTGGTAAAGAAGCGCGCGTAAAGCAGATGCAAAATCGCGTGCTCAACGCCACCGATGTATTGGTCGACGCCATTCTTCATCCAGAAATCCACCTTGTCCTTGGCAAATGGCAGCTCGGTGTTGTGTGGATCGCAATAACGGAGATAATACCAGCTGGAGCAGACGAAGGTGTCCATGGTGTCGGTTTCTCTGCGCGCTGGCTTGCCGCAAATTGGGCAGGTCGTTTCGACGAAATCCTTGACGTAGTTCAGTGGCGATTCACCATTTGGTTTGAACTTGACGTCCTCAGGAAGCATGACCGGCAGCTGATCCTCTGGCACTGGCACGGCACCGCAGTCATCACAGTAGATGATAGGAATTGGCGCACCCCAGAAACGCTGACGGGAGATCAGCCAGTCTCTCAGACGGAAGTTGATGGTCTGATGACCCTTGTGCATCTCATCAAGCTTGGCAACAATGCCGCGACCCGCTTCGACGTTGTTCATGCCGTCAAATTCACCAGAATTGACCATGACGCCTTCGTCGACATAGGCGGTTTCCATTTCATCGACGCTGAGCACATGATCCTTTGGCGTGACAACCACGCGAATTGGCAGATCGTGGCGCTTTGCAAAGACAAAGTCACGCTCATCGCTGGCAGGAACGCCCATGACCACGCCAGTACCGTATTCATAGATAACGTAGTCGCCGACATAAATTGGCACCTGTTCGCCATTGATTGGATTGGTGGCATAGGCACCGGTAAAGACGCCCTCCTTCTCCTTTTCGCTGGAGGTACGTTCAATTTCGCTGAGCTTGGACACCTTGTCCTTGAAGGCCTCAACAGCTGGCGCCTCTGCCTTGCCGCTGATGAGCTTTTCAACGAGTGGATGCTCTGGCGCAAAAACCACGTAGGTCACACCATATAGGGTGTCTGGACGGGTGGTGAAAACCTCGAAGGTGTCGCCGGTTTCGGCTTCGAAGGTGATCATTGCCCCTTCGGAGCGACCGATCCAGTTTTCCTGCATGGTCTTGACCTTGTTTGGCCAGCCCTCGAGCTTGTCGAGGTCATCGAGGAGACGCTGTGCATAATCCTTGATCTTGAAAAACCACTGATCCAAGGATTTCTTTTCGACGACAGAATCGCAGCGTTCGCATTTGCCGTCAACGACTTGCTCGTTGGCGAGGACGGTGGCGCAGCTTGGGCACCAGTTGACGCTGGCGTTTTTCTTGTAAGCGAGGCCGTTTTTGTACAGCTGCAGGAAAATCCACTGGGTCCAGCGGTAATAATCTGGCAAGCAGGTGGTGACCTCACGGTCCCAATCAAAACTCAGGCCCAGCGCCTTGAACTGACGCTTCATATTGGCAATATTTTCGCGTGTCCACTTGGCAGGTGGGACGCCGTGCTTGATGGCGGCATTTTCTGCAGGCAGACCAAAGGAATCCCAGCCCATTGGATGCAGCACGTTGTAGCCGTGCATGGTTTTGAAGCGCGCAATCACATCACCAATGGAATAATTGCGCACGTGACCCATGTGAAGGTTCCCGGATGGATAAGGGAACATTTCCAGGCAGTAATAATTTGGCTTGGTTTCATCGTCGGCGTGATACAAATCCTCTGCCGCCCATTTTTGCTGCCATTTTGATTCTATTTTCTTAAAATCGTACTGTTCTTTCATCTTTCAAAGACCCTTTCTATCTTCTCTTCTGTTCTATAACAATGAAGAGCTCACTATTTTTCTATTATATAAATTCTCCCGTCAATCGTCAACGCTCGCCGCGTGGTTCGTAAAATATTATTTTCGGGCGCAAAAAAGGCAGCCGAAAATTTTCGACTGCCCAAAATTTATGCACGGCTCGCGCGGTGCTCATCTAATTTTTTCTTGATTTTTTCTATGGTTTCATCGTTGACAACATGCTCAATCCGGCACGCATCCTCCTCGGCCACTTTTTCGCTGATGCCAAAAAGCTCGATGAGTGCAGATTTGATGATGTGGTGACGACGAGCGACACCTTCTGCACGTGCCAAGCCCAAATCTGTCATATGAATGTATTTTCGATCATCCATATAAATGAGCCCTTTTTCTTCGAGAATTTTCATCGCGCGGCTGACGCTTGGCTTGGAATAGTCCAAGGAACGTGCCACATCGATGCTTCTTACGGTGCCCAGTTGTTTGGTCAAGGTGAGTATGGTTTCAAGATAATCTTCGCCTGATTCGTATAATTCTTCGCCCATTGAACCATCCTTTCTACTGCTGCGAGTGGTGCTGCAAATAAACGGATCTGCTTGGCGCTTTTTTGCGTCTGATAAGCGCAATGATCACTGACAAGCCAATGAGCACCAGGCTCATCACCTGCGCGATGCGAAGCGGCCCAAGCATCAAGCTATCTGTACGGAAGCCTTCGATGACGAAGCGTCCGACAGAATAATAGATAAAGTACAGGAGCGCAATGTCCCCTTCTTTAAGTTTATTGCTTTTTGACAGTAAAATCAATATGACAAAGCCGATAAAATCCCAAAGGCTTTCATAAAGGAAGGTTGGATGGCGATAGGCGCCGTCAATATACATGGCCCAGGGTACCTGGCTTTTGCTGACTTCGTAGCCGTAGGCCTCCTGGTTGAAAAAATTGCCCCAGCGGCCAATGCTCTGCCCCAAAATCACAAAGGGCGCAAAAATATCCATGAGCTGCCACAGACGCATGCGATAAATGGCCGTGCCACACACCAGCGCCAGAAGCCCGCCCAAAAGGCCACCGTGCACCGCCAGCCCACCATGCCAAACGGCGATGATTTCCGACGGATTCTCACGGTAATAGCCCCATTCAAAGAGCACGTAGTAAAGCCGTGCGCCGACGACGGCACAGATGATGCAGGCAATGAGAATATTGAAGAGGTCGTCCTCGTTGATGCCCTGGCGTCTGGCCTGGCGCACAATGCCCCAGACGCCAATCAGAAAGGCGGCGGCTATGAGGATACCATACCAATGCACCGACAACGGCCCAATTTCAAAGGCGATCGGATCCATATGCAGCCTCCTCTCTGATGGACGAAGACAGGGCAAACGCTGTCATTTTAACCACGCAGCTGGCCCTGGCATTGGTCTTCGATGGCTTTAACGATTTTGTCGAGCTCTGCTTGGACAAGGTCATCGGTGAGGGTCTGCTCATCGCTTTGGAAGACAAGGGAGAAAGCGATGGATTTTTTGCCCAGGCCCAGCTGAATGCCCTCGTACACGTCGAAGACGTCGATTTTTTTGAGATGGGCTGGCTCGGTTGCCAAGATGGCCTTCTTGATGGCGTCCATTGGCACGTCCTTATCGACGACGACCGCGAGGTCACGAGGAACGGCTGGATATTTTGGCAGCTCAGCGAAAACTGGCACAGCCTCGCCATCCTTGATCAACGCATCAACGGCCAATTCAGCCGCGTATACCGGTGCCTTGAGGTCGTAGTTTTTGCAAACGAGGGGATGGATTTCGCCGAAGATCCCTGCGTAGGTGTCGCCAATGTAAAGGGCAGCCGTTCTTCCCGGATGCCAGGTTGCATCATCCTTGACCGCTTCTACGTGCCAATCGGTGATGTGCAAATTGGACAGCAGGGTTTCAATGAGGCCCTTGAGATAATAGAAATCATAGGCCTTCTGATTGCCCTGCCAATCGCGGCGAGTTTGACCGGTGAGGGCCATGACCAGATGCTGGCGTTCATCCGCCAGGTGTTCCATATCCAGGGCGTGATCGCTGAAGAAGACGGAGCTGGCTTCAAAGAGGGCGAGATTTTGCTGCTGATGGTGGACGTTGGCGCTGATGGTGTCGAGCATGCATGGCAAAAGGGACGTGCGCATGACGCTCATATCCTCGCTCAACGGATTGCTCACAGCGATTTGCTGGCGACGAGGGTCATCGGCCTTGTAACGCAAAAGGTCACAGTGCTTTTTGCTGATGAAGCTGTAGGTGACGATTTCGTTGAGGCCCAGACCCACGAGGGTGCTCTTCATCTTGTCGACCATGCGCTGTGCAACCGTGAGCACACCAGGATTGGTGGCGCCAAATGGCAGGGTCACAGGAATATTGTCGTAGCCGTAGAGACGGGCGATTTCTTCGATGAGGTCCTCTTGGATGGAGACATCCGGACGATGGCTTGGTACCTTGACGCGCAAGCCTTCTGCGTCCTCCTCAATAATTTCAAAGCCCAGATCCACCAAATAGCCGCGCATATCGGCAAATGGAATGTCTGCGCCGAGGACGTCGTTGGCCTTCTGGTACTTGAGGGATACTTCCACTGGCGCATGTGGCGTTGGATAATCGTCAATTTGCCCAGCGACGAGAGTGGCACCCGCTGTTTCAACCATGAGGTTGGCGGCGCGCCAGCCCGCGAAGGCGGTGGTGTCGATATCGACGTTTTTCTCGAAACGCAGAGACGCTTCTGTGCGCAGCCCCAGAGCCACTGCGGTGCGGCGCACGTTGGTTGGCTGGAAATAAGCGGCCTCGATGAAAACATCCTGGGTGGTGTCTTCGACCTCGGTGTTTTCGCCACCCATGACGCCGGCGACACCGATGGCGCGGGCACCGTCACAAATGAGAAGCATTTCCTCAGTCAGCGCGCGATCCTGGCCATCGAGGGTGGTGATGTATTCATCCTTTTCGGCGGTGCGCACGATGATTTCGTGTCCTGCCAGATTCGTGTAGTCATAAGCGTGAAGGGGCTGACCCAGCTCCATCATGACGTAGTTGGTGACGTCGACCAAATTAGAAATCGGACGCATCCCCGCACACTGGAGGCGATGCTCCATCCAAATTGGCGAGCGGCCGATTTTTGCGCCTTCGATCATTGTGCCGGTAAAACGGTGGCACAGCTCCGGCGCCTTGTTGGTGACGGTCATCTTGCTGTTAATGGCATCGCCGTCAAGGGTGGTGATTTCAATGGACTTGACCGGCTTTTTGAGGAGGGCGCCCACTTCCTTGGCGACATTGTAGACGCTCAAGCAATCGGAGCGATTTGGCGTCAAGTCAAGATCCAGCACGTAGTCGTTGAGGCCGAGGTATTCCATGACGTCGGCACCCAGTGGCGCATCCTCTGGCAGCACGCGAATGCCATCCTTATCAGCAGGGGCGACGAGATCCTCCGGAATACCGATTTCCTGCATGGAGCAAATCATCCCGTTGGATTCCTGGCCGCGCATGCTGCGCTTACCGATGACCATGTCCCCTGGGAGCACGGCACCCACCTGGGCAAACATGACCGTCTGGCCAGCGGCAACATTTGGCGCACCGCAAACAACCTGGATGCGGTTGTTGCCATCGGTGGTCACCTGGCAGACGTGGAGGTGATCCGAATCCGGATGATCCACGCATTCCAGCACCTTGGCCACAACCACGCCGCTGACGCCCTTGTTGGTCGGCTCAATGCCGCCAACCTCGACACCGGCGCGGGTGATAATTTCTGCCAGCTCTTGGGCAGATTCTTCTATATCGACATAATCCTTTAACCAATTATAAGAAACTAACATATTGACCTCCTAGAATTGTTCCAAGAAACGTTCGTCATTGGCGAAGAGCAGACGCAAATCGTTGATGTCGTAACGCAGCATCGCGATACGTTCCACGCCCATGCCAAAAGCGAAGCCCGTCACCTTTTCGGGATCGTAGCCACCGGCGCGGAGCACGTTTGGATGCACCATGCCGCTGCCGAGGATTTCCAGCCAGCCAGTGTGGGAGCAGACGCGGCAGCCCTTGCCACCGCAGGCCACGCAGCTGATGTCGATTTCCGCAGAAGGCTCGGTGAATGGGAAGTAGCTTGGACGCAGACGAATCTTGACGTCTGGCCCGAACATTTCATGAACAAAGGCGAGGATGACGCCCTTGAGGTCAGCCATGGTGATGTTTTCGTCCACCAACAGCCCTTCGATCTGATGGAACATTGGCGAATGGGTGGCGTCGTCGTCTTTACGATAAACGCGGCCTGGTGCGATGACCTTGACGGGCAGTTTGCCATTCATTTTTTCCATGGAATGAACCTGCACGCCAGAGGTCTGAGTGCGCAGTACGACCTTGTCGTTAATATAGAAGGTGTCCTGCATGTCACGGGCCGGGTGATCCGGTGGCAGATTCAGCGCTTCAAAATTGTAGTAGTCGCTTTCGATTTCTGGCCCTTCGGCGACTTCAAAGCCCAGGCCGTTGAAAATGCGCTTGGCGTCGTTGATAACCTGGGTCAGCGGATGGAAATGGCCCTGGGGCATCCCCACGCCAGACATGGTGACGTCGATGGTTTCAGCGGCGAGCTTTTCGTTCAGCACCGCTTCCTTGAGGACCGCCGTTTTTTCTTCCAGCGCGTCATTGATGGCATCGCGCACCGTGTTGGCGAGCTCGCCCATCACTGGACGCTCTTCCTTGGAAAGCTTGCCCATGCCCTTGAGAATGGCGGTGAGCTCCCCTTTTTTGCCCAAATATTTAACGCGAAGCTCGTTGATTTTGTCCAAATCATTGTAGCGCTCGATGGCTTCGAGGGCATTTCTTTTGATCTCTAGTAATGAATCTTTCATCATTTTCCTCCTTAACAATATAAAAAGGCACCCCATCCCAAAAGGGACGAAGTGCCGTGGTACCACCCTTATTATTTATCTGCACAGAGATAAATCACTCAATGCGTTAACGCCTGCTACGCTTCCTCCTACGCTATTCAAAGAAAGATACTCCCGGGCGAAATCCCAGACGCTCTCGGCTGTAAGATGGTTCCAGTCGTGCCATCTCTCCCTGTCACAGCCAGCCAGCAGGGCTCCCGTTCTCTGTATACGTGAATTTATTATAAAAGATGCTCGGTGGGTTGTAAAGGACAAATTTTAATCGGCCTTTTATTTCACTGCCTTGGTCATAAAATCGATGACGCCATCGCAGACGGTATTTTTGATGTCGGCGTAGTTGTGGATTTCGTGACGATAGCCCGAATAGAGCTGGGTCTTGACGTCGTGGCCGCTGTCCACGAGCCAATTAGACGTCTCATAGAGCCCCTGGCCGTAGAGACCGAATGGGTCCTGGTCGCCGCCGATGGAATAAATCGGCAGAGAGGTTGGCACCTTTTCTGCCCATTCCTTGCCGGTGACTTCGTCGATCATATCCAGAAAATAGAGCAGGGATTTGTTGGTGATTGGCTTGGTAAAAGCGTCGAATGGATCATTTGCGTGGTCGACCTGTACATATGGGTCGGCGCAAATCCATTCATTGCCAATCTTGACATCACCGCAGCGCTCGCCCATCCAACCCATGAGCTTGACAGACGCCGATGGATCGCTGTCGTTGCCCTTGCCGTCAGCAATGAGGGCTTCCAGCTGCGCACGCGCCTCTGCCGTTGGGAAATGGCCGCAGGTGCCACACAGCGTTGCGCCTGCGAGGCTGTCGCCGTAGCGAGCGATGAATTGGCGGGTGATCACCGAGCCCATGCTGTGGCCAAAGAAGAAATATGGTAGGTCGGGATATTTGTCCATGACGATTTCCTGCAAGCGGCGCTCATCCTCGACCATGGTCGTGTAGCCCGCGTCGCCCCAATCGCCCCAGCTGTCGTTGTTGATGGCAGTTTTG
Source organism: Peptococcaceae bacterium (assembly GCA_030524315.1). GTDB lineage: Bacteria > Bacillota > Peptococcia > Peptococcales > Peptococcaceae > UMGS1590. The sequence goes on along the minus strand of JAUNGU010000018.1, from coordinate 5,517 downwards.
CCGTGGCCCACATGGTCATCGGCGGCAACAATGAAGCCCGCCTCAAGATAGCGCACAATCATGTGCAGATAGCGGCGGGAATGCTCGCCAAAGCCGTGCACCAGCTGCACAATGCCCAGGGGCTTTGCCGCCGGCACATAGATCCAGGCGCTGACCTGGTCGCGACCGTTAAAGGATTCAAATGATAATTCGTGTAACATTGTATCACTCCTTCTGAGAAAAAATGATAAAGTTGAAAAATTATTATCTATAGTTTACCGCCGATGGGCGCCCACTGCAAGAGCCGCTTGGCATTTACTGACTGATGCGATAGTGGCCGATGATCTCGCGATCGGTGAGGGCATTTTCCTCGTAGCTGCGCTGGATGGGACTGGCGTGATGAATGAGATATGGCACGCCCTGGCGGTTGCGCTTGTCGCTGACGACGCCGATGTGCTCATTGTAGACGACAATGTCGCCGCCCTGCCATTCCTCGATGCGATCAGGGTCCGTCGTCAGGGAAATGGCTGTGTGATCAAAATAAATTTTTAGATTGCGCACACGGCGAAAATCAATATTTTTGTCTGCCTTGTCGATGCCATAGGCTCCAGGATCTGCATGAATATCCGCATCCACCAGCTCACGCAAATCATAGCCAGCAGCCAGGAGCCCCTGCGCCACCACATCGGTGCAAACGCCATAGCCGTCGTCAGGATAGCCGGTGGTGTAATACTTGCTCTTGTACCTTGGCTCGGTGGCAATGTAGGCACGCACACCCTCGAGAATATCGGCCTGGTCGTCGATGCCATCGCCGTCCTTGTCCACTGCGCTGTGCAGCGTCGGAATATTAAAGTCCGCACCCGTTTTTGGCGCCAAAAAGCTGCCCTCGTGCAAAAATCCCGCCGCGCCAATGCCAACCACGAGCACAGCGATTGCCGCGAGTCTTTTCTTTCCCTTTGCCATCCGCTCACCTCCATTTACGCTAAGCCTTTCTGTCATTATAAAAAAGTATGGCCACCAGTTCAACGCCAAGGGCCAACTGTCATTTTTTGCCAAGGTTCAAGGCAAAAAAATATCCGCACCACCAGCGTTTTCTAGTGATGCGGATGAAAATTTTGTATGATTAATTCTCCTGCAAACGATCCACGGCGATGAGCTCGGTGGCATCCGGCAGCGTGAGCAGATATTCATAGAGACGCGCGGCGAGCATGTAGCAGCTGCCAGCGTCGGCTGTGGCATCGGCGTCGGCAAATTTCTGGCTGAGGGTTGCATCCAAAATATCTCGCGCCTGCAAAAACTGTACCGCTGCAGCAAAATCACTCGGCGCCGTGCTACCGTCAAGGGCCGCGACCTTCTTAGCGAGGGCCAGGAGCATTTCGCTGTTGTTGGTTTCTTCGTTGACGGCAATGCGTGGCTCAAGCGCCAGGCCGGATTTTTTGACAACGGTATTGGTCATATTGGCAAAGCGCGGCCCGGTGACGGTGTCGTCAAGCTTGTAATTATTGTCGTAACCACCATCGGCAAAGCCCATGCTGCGGATGACCTTGAGGCCCGGATAAGCCCAGTGGTCCATGATGGCTTCCTCGGTTTGGGTGTGTGTCAAATTTGCCCCTTGCTCCTTGAGAAGGGATTGCATTTTTTTGATGGCGCTGGCGTCCCCGGCGAGGGCGCGTGGCGTTTCCTTGGCGTCAGTGGCGACCTTGACGGCGACACCCGCTGCCTGGCCACAGGCCATGCCCGTTGGCACAATGCGCGCAGATCCTGCCGCCAAGGAGCGATAGCCAGCAGAACGGCCCACAATCAAAAGCCCCTCCACATCCTTTGGCACGAGGCTCCCGTAGCCAATCTCATACTGATCTGGGAAGCCAACGACGGTGCCATAGGTCTGGGTTTTCGTCGCCTGCACATCGACGGGATAATTGGTCACGCAGATGGCATCGTCTTGCGACCGATTTTCCAAAACGTCGTCGATGGTCAGCATTTTTTCACAATCCATGTGGCGCGTTTCGCGCACATAGAGCTGCTCGGCGGTATCCACGAGCTCGGCATTTTCAAAGCCGACGCAATTTTTGCGCACGTATTCGACAATCGATGGCAGCTCCTTCTGGCCGCGTTCAATGCCTTGGGCGCGGCTGCCAGCATCCAGGGCGTCGACGTCGAAAATAATCAGGGAATTGATGAGCACGTCGCCATTTTCCTGGCGCGCAATGTTGAACCCACGCAGGCGCATGCTCGCATCCTTCGGTTCATAGGCAAAGCCTTTCTTGCTGTAGCCCCAGGCGAGGTTGCCATTGACGCCGCCCTCCGCCGAGGACGCGCCATCCTGCGGCGTGGAAACGTACTCGGTGACCTTCTCCCAGTCGACACCGGAGAGGCGGAAAATCAGCGTCACGCCCATTTCGCGGTCGCGCTCGCCAATGTCTTCGCCCGCGTAGGTGTACGGCACACCCGCCGCTGCACAGACATCGCCGTCTGGCGTCGCATCGACGACGTATGGCGCGCTGTAGGTTTTCTCACCGTCCTCTTCCTGGACCTTGACGCCGGTGATGGTCTTGCCATCCATGACCGGTTCCTGGAACTTGCTATTGACGCGCAAAGTGAGGTTGTTCTCGGCCTTGACCATATCGTAGAAGGTGTTTTTTGCAACGGTCACATCAAAGCCCGAGCCACCAACGGCATCGCTAAATTCCTTAAAAATCCCATCGACGAGCACCGTGCCATCGCGAGATTCCGGCACGTCAATAAAATTCAGCTCACCCAAGGTGTAGAGCCCGCCCAAGGCTTCGTCCTGACAAATCAGGAGCGTCTTGAGACCGTTGCGCGCAGCAGAAATGGCCGCAGAAATCCCCTCGGGGCTACCATCCACGACGATGCAATCATAATTACTCGCCACGTTCTTGGCGTTGGTAATTTTGACCTCTTCCACCTCTTTTGTGGCGGTTTCGCTTGGCGTCGATGTTGGCGCTTGCGCACTGCTGCCACAGCCTGCAAGCAAGGTCACAGACAGGGCGAGCAACAACACGCCGGAAAGTAATTTTTTCATTTTTCACCCCTTGTTTTCACTGATCGGTGTATCTGCAGCGTCTGCCTGAATCTGCTCGGCAATTTCTTCGAGTCGCCGCATACGGTGGTTCATGCCAGATTTTCCCACTGGCGGGTCCAGAAGCTGCCCCAGATCCTTGAGGCTTTCCTCGGGATGGTTGAGCCGCGCCTCTGCCGCCTGACGCAGAGAATCGGTCAGGGATTGCAAGCCGACGGTCTCTTTGATGAGATGGATGCTCTGAATCTGGCGCTGGGCGGCATCGATGGATTTGTTGAGATTGGCTGTCTCGCAGTTGACCAAGCGATTGACCTGGTTGCGCACATTTTTTTGAATGCGCGTATTTTCCAACGCCATCAGCGCATCAAAGGCACCGAGAAGGGCCAGGAAATCGCTGATCTGCTCACTCTCCTTGAGATAGACAATGACGTTTTCCTTGCGGGTGCTCATGCGCGGGTAAATATTGTAATTTTTGATAAGGTCGATGAGCTGCCCTGCAAATTCCTCGCTCTGGGTGACAATTTCCAAGTGATAGCTGCGCAGAGGGTCCGTCATCGAGCCGCCGCCTAAAAAAATACCGCGCAAATATGCGCGGCGCAGGCTGTCACTGCTGATCAAATCCTCCGCAATTTCCGGCCTGAAAAGCAACCCATCACGATCCACCATGCCCAGGGAATTGAGCAGGACTGGCATACGTGTTTGAGACGGCACATTCACCACATAGAGCACATTTTTTTTGAGACGGTTCATGCGCTGGATGGTGACGTCTGCCTCCACATGAAAGAGCTCCTTGAGCCAAGAAAAGGCCAGACGCGCCACCGCTGCATTCTCGCTGTTGAGCTGGAGGCTGATTTTGCGCTGGGTGCCAATGAGAATGCGCCCATCCATGCGCGCCAGCCCCGCCAACAGCGCCACCTTTTCGCTGTCGTCATTGACGGGCAAGCGCAACAGCTCATTTTTGATATCGTTTGAAAAGCTCAATGCTGCTCCTCCTCAATCTGGCGAAAACGTCTCGCCATCAGTGTTGATTTCACGAGTCCGTGTCGCATCTTAAAATCCTTGTCGGAATAGAGCGTCTCCAAAATGGCCTCTGCCAATTTTTTTGAATCGTGACGGTAAGGGTTATTTTCGTTGACCAAGGAGGTTTCGATGACCTTGGTGTTCATTTTGTCGAGCTTGTCGTGGTCCACCACAACACGCGTGCTCGCTTGCAGGAGCACATCGGCCAGCTCCACCTTTGGCTCGATGGTGCCATCGTCCACCAGCATGTAGTCGATCATTTCCTCGCAGCTGTGGTCATAAATCGCCTGCAAATGGTCTGACGCCGTATAATCGGTGGTTTCTCCCGGCTGAGTGGTGACGTTGCAAACATAGAAGGTTTTGCATTTGCTTTCGCGAATGGCATCGACCACCTGGTGCACGCAGAGATTGGGCATGATCGAGGTATAGAGACTCCCCGGTCCCAAAATCACCGCGTCGGCCTCATCGATGGCTTCAAGGACCTCCGGCACGACCTCCGCATAAGGCGGATAGATGCTCAGGTGCTTGATCTGCAGCTCGCTCTCGCCGATGTTGCATTCGCCGACGACGCTGGAACCATCGACAAGCTCGGCCTTGAGCTCCAGCGGCTGGATGGTGATCGGCAGCACGCGTCCGCGAATGTGCAAAATCTGGTCGGTGGAAGACACGGCCTCTTGGAAGCTGCCGCTGATATTCGTCAGCGCCAAGAGCAGCAAATTGCCAAGATTATGGCCCTTGAGCCCCTGTCCGCGAGAAAAGCGGTAGTTGAACAGCTGCTCCATAATGTCTTCCTCGTCAGAGAGGGCGACAATACAAGAGCGCACATCACCAACCGGTGCCACGCCAAATTCATCGCGCAGGCGTCCACTGCTGCCTCCGTCATCGCCGACGGACACCGCCGCCGTGAGATTGGCGGTGTAATGCTTGAGCCCTTTGAGGAGCACCGAAAGCCCCGTGCCGCCGCCAATGACGACAATTTTTGCGCTATTGGCCAGACGCCTGTCTTCATAATACGCATCCAGACGCATGTAGTTTTTGGACAGCTTGTGGTACTGATCGTTAAAATGCCGCATCGAAATCAGCGCCGCTGTAATTCCCAAGACAGCACAAACCAGACCTTGACCAATGGTCAGGTCTGGAATGCTTCTTTGTAGGAAATTGACGAAGGAGATGGTCCAACGTTTTGCATGCTCATTATTCACCATCGACCACAGGCCGATGATGATCAAGGCGATGGAAATCCCCGTTAACACAGCCCAGCGTTTTAAGCCGAGCCCCGGCGAAAACCAGCCTCGAACGTTCCGCTTCCATTTCAATACGCTTTTCCCCAATCCGATTAATGATCGCGATGCTTGAGGTTGACCGTGTAGCCTGCTTTCTTGAGATTTTCTGCCAGCGCAATTGCCACAGAAATACTCCGGTGCTGACCACCGGTGCAACCAATGCCAATGTTCAAATCCAAGCGCCCCGAGGCAATG